>NZ_JBYOKU010000047.1:0-41059 GCF_057799175.1 Pseudomonas sp. 14P5.3.2
CACTGACCCACCGCATTCGCGAGCAAGCCCGCTCCCCCAGGGAATCGTGTGATTTCAAGAGATGGTGACGGTCGGTGAAGCGCATGCTCGACAACATTGATCCCCTTGCCTGAAACACACATCCCCTTGTGGGAGCGGGCTTGCTCGCGAAGGCAATCTGTCAGTTGACGGGTGCTGCACTGACCCACCGCATTCGCGAGCAAGCCCGCTCCCACAGGGAATCGCGTGATTTCAAGAGGTAGTGACGGTCGGTGAAGCGCATGCTCGACAACATTGATCCCCTTGCCTGAAACACGCATCCCACTGTGGGAGCGGGCTTGCTCGCGAAGGCAATCTGTCAGTTGACGGGTGCTGCGCTGACCCACCGCATTCGCGAGCAAGCCCGCTCCCACAGGGGAACTGTGTGATTTCAAGAGGTGGTGATGGGCGGTGAAGCGCATGCTCGACAACATTGATCCCCTTACCTGAAACACGCATCCCACTGTGGGAGCGGGCTTGCTCGCGAAAGCAATCTGTCAGTTGACGGGTGCTGCACTGACCCACCGCATTCGCGAGCAAGCCCGCTCCCACAGGGGAACTGTGTGGTGTCAGAGCTGGCGCCACATGTGGATCTTGTCGAAGTAGTCTTCACCCACGCGTACCGCGAGCGGCTCCAGTCCGAACTGGATGAAGCCGCAACGCTGGTACAGCTTGAACGCGGCGTCGTTGCCGGCGGTGACGGTCAGCTGGATCAGTTTCAGTTCCGGATGGTTGTGTGCTTCGGCGATGGCGGCCTCGACCAGTTTTTGCCCCAGGCCGTGCTGGCGAAAATCGGCTGAGACGTACATGCCGAACAAAGTGGATTTGTGCCGGGCCTTTTCTCTGGGTTCGAAAGCCAGGCCAACGATGCCGGCCAATGTGCCCGCTTCGAACGCACCGAGCACCACGTCGAGTTTGCTGGTCAGCCGCGCTTCCCACCAGCTCAACGGCATCACCGCACGCTCGCGCACGCTGGAGGTGAACGCCTGCGGGTGGCGGTCGTAGGCCTCAAGCATCAGCTCGCGGTAAGCCAGGGCATGACTGGCGTCCAGCCGTTCGATCCACATGCTCACGCCGTCCTGCGTTGTTCAAGCATCAGGCGCACCGCCAGACCGGCGAGTACAAAACCCATGAAATAACGCTGCAGCGCCAGCCATGTCGGGTTGCGCACAAACCACGAGGCGATACCCGCCGCGAACAGCGCGATCAGCAAATTGACGCAGAAACTGACGCTGATCTGGGTCAGGCCAAGGATGATGCTCTGGGTGAACACCGAACCGTGTTCCGGGGTGATGAATTGCGGAAACACTGAAAGATAGAACACCGCGATTTTCGGGTTCAGCGCGCTAGTGAGAAAGCCCATGGTGATCAGTTTGCGCGACGAGTCCGGCGGCAATGGCTGCGCTTCGAACGGCGAGCGCGCGCCGGGTTTCACCGCTTGCCAGGCCAGCCACAACAGGTACAACGCGCCGGCCCATTTCAGCACTTCATAGGCCATCGGCACCGCGAGAAACACCGCCGTCAAACCGGCGGCAGCCGCGAACAGGTGCACGAAAAACCCCGCCACCACGCCAAGCAACGAAGTGACCCCGGCCTTGCGCCCCTGACAGATCGAACGCGAGATCAGGTAAATCATGTTCGGCCCCGGCGTCAGTACCATCAACAGCGCGGCGGCAGCGAAGATCAGCAGGTCTGGAAGCGGGATCATGGTGGGCGTCCTGTGCGTGAATGATCAGGCAATCGCGGTGAGCGAGTGGCGATAAAACGGCAGGATCAGATCCCGTGTCAATGGCGCCAGAACGACAGCAGGATCAGTGGCCGGATCGACCCAGATCATTTCCTCGATTTCGGCAGCGGGCGTCACGTCGGCATCGATCGTCAGCTGAAAAATCTCTGCGTGAACAACAAACCCCGGCTCGTTGGCAGCAGGCGCCGAGAACTGCCCGAGAAATGTCGCCTGCGCCGGATCAATCGCCAGCCCCAGCTCTTCTTCCAGCTCGCGGGCCAGTGCGTGCACCGGCAACTCATGGGCTTCGATCTTCCCGCCCGGCTGCATGAACGCCGTGGTGCCGCGCTTGCGCACCAGCAGGGTCTGACCCTCGGGATTGAGCAACAGGGCGGCAGCGATGCGAATGATTTTTTCGTTGGGAAACGTCGACATGAAGAGCAGGCCTCTGGCGCAAAAGCCGCAAGCATCACATGCCCGGCGCCGGACGCAAAGTCTCTGTGGTAGCGGGCGCGGTTGCACTGATTTTTTGGGGCAGGCAGGTGTGTTGTCCATCAGGCCGCCTTCGCGAGCAAGCCCGCTCCCACAGGACGTACGCGATCACTGTGAGAGTGTATTCCCACAGGGGAACGCGGTCACTGTGGGAGCGGGCTTGCTCGCGAAGGCGTCAGTTCGCTGGACACGGAATCCGGATCAGCGCAAAGGAATCAGTAACTCGCGCAGTCCCGAAGCGTGCTCCAGCACCTCCCCCGGCAGCTTCAGGCGCTGATCCTGCAGATAGCGATAATCCTTGCGCGCAACCTCCAGTTGACTGAAATCCAGCTCGACGCTGAACTGCCCTTCTTCACGACCGGCCTCGAACAGCAGCGTCCCCAGCGGATCGACCAGCGCACTACCACCGGCAAACATCAAGCCGTCGTCCCCGGCCTCGACGCGGTTGACCATCAGCGCAAACGCCTGGTTCTCCTGAGCGCGGGCCATGATCGCGGTGCGATGGGTCGGGCCGTACGGGTCCATGTTGCCGTTGGTCACGATCAGCAAATCGGCGCCCAGCTGTGCCAGTGCACGGGCGGATTCGGGGAATTCGATGTCGTAGCAGATCAGCAGTCCGACGCGCACGCCGTTCCACTCGCAGGTGGAATAGCGGTCGCCCGCCTCGAACACGCCGCAATCCGAGGCCCACAAATGGGTCTTGCGGTATTTCAGGGCGATGCCTTCCGGGGTGATCAGCAGCGTGGTGTTGTAGAAGCGCCCGTTGTCATTCTCGGCCAGGCCGATCACCACAGCGATGTTGCGCTCGCGGGCAGCGGCCAACACGGCGCTGACGGTTGGGCCGTCCACCGGCTCGGCGATCTGCGCCACGGTCTCGGCCGTCGGGAAGCCCATGAGGTGGGTTTCCGGGAACACGATCAATTGCGTATCGGCCGCGCACGCCGCAATCGCCGCGAGGGCGCGTTCGAGGTTGTACGCGGTGCCAGTGTCACGGCCCGCCAGTTGGGCGAGTTCGACTTTCATGAAGATTCCTTGTTGTGGGCAGCGGGCGCCGAAAGATTGCCCGGTGGCTGTCTGTGGGCCAGTATGCGCAGCTGCGACCGGCCGGGGAATCACGCGGCCGGGGTAACCCGACAGGGGTAGATCCATGACCGTTTCACTTGATGACATCACCTGGCACCGCGCCGTCGGGCAACTGATCGAGGCGCTGGACAAGCCGAATTTCTGGGCGCAACTGGTGCGTCTGCTCGACCAGTACGTGGCGTTCGATAGCTGGGTGGTGCTGCTGTTCAGCGCCGATCAGCATCCACAGGTCTTCGCTGAATGCCCCGGCGAGGACGGCAGTCCCGACCCGTTGTTTCAGGACTATCTGCGCGGGTTGTACCGGCTCGACCCGTTCTACATTGCCTGCCGCGAGCAGTCGCGCACTGGCATGTACCGCTTGTCGGAGGTGGCGCCGGAGCATTTCGAGCTGACCGAGTATTACCAGCGATACTTTCGTCTGAATGTGGTCGCCGACGAAATCCAGTTCAATTGCCAGCTCGAAGGCGAGCGCACGCTGTGCCTGTCGCTGGGCAGTGAAAAACGTTTCACTGGCGAACAGATTGCTTTGCTGTCTTTGATCCAGCCTTGGGTACTGGGCCTTTTGCGCCAGCGCCTGCCGTACGAAATCGATGAAACCGTGGCCCTCGCTGCCGCGCCGGCGCAGGTCGACTGGCGGGTGCAACTGGAAGCATCGGTGCAACGACTCAAGGGCACGCAACTGACCGCCCGGGAACTGGATGTCGGGCGTTTGATGCTCAGCGGTTGCTCCAGTAAAGAAATCGCCCGTAAGCTGGAAATCTCCGTAGAAACCGTGAAAGTCCATAAGAAACACATGTACAGCAAGCTGGGGATCAAATCCCAGTCGGAGCTGTTTTCGATTTTTCTCCAGGCGCAGAACGCCTGAAAAGCCTTGGCACGCAGGAGATCTCTGAAGCTTGGAATCCCCTGTGGCGAGGGAGCTTGCTCCCGCTCGACTGCGCAGCAGTCGCAAAGCCTGGTCACGCGATGCATCAGACAGACCGTGATGGCCAGGTTTGGGGCTGCTGCGCAACCCAGCGGGAGCAAGCTCCCTCGCCACAAGAGCAAGCCAGTCTGCGCGCCATGGGTAACCATTGAGTCCGAACCAAGGAAACCGTATGAGCCTGTCACTTCTGAGCCGCTACGCCTTCTTTGCCGTCTGCGTGATTTTCACCCTCGCCAGCCTGCCCTTTCTCGAACACGACTGGCTGTGGCCGATCACCGCCGTCACCGGTGTGTTGAGCCTGCTCGGTGTGTTCGACCTGCTGCAGAGCCCGCACGCGGTGCGCCGCAACTACCCGATCCTGGGCAACATCCGCTATCTGGTCGAAGGCATCCGCCCGGAAATTCGTCAGTACCTGCTGGAATCCGACAGCGACGCCCTGCCCTTCTCCCGCGCCCAGCGCTCGCTGGTGTATTCGCGGGCGAAAAATGAAAGCGCCGACAAACCCTTCGGTACGCTGATCGATGTGTATCAATCGGGCTTCGAATTCATTGGCCACTCGATGCGCCCGGCACCGTTGAGCGACCCCAACAGTTTCCGCGTCACCGTCGGCGGCCCGCAGTGCACCCAGCCCTACTCGGCCTCGGTGTTCAACATCTCGGCGATGAGCTTCGGCTCGCTCAGCGCCAACGCGATCCGCGCGTTGAACCAGGGCGCCAAACTCGGCAACTTCGCCCACGACACCGGCGAAGGCAGCATCAGCCCGTATCACCGCGAACACGGCGGCGACCTGACCTGGGAACTGGGCAGCGGCTACTTCGGCTGCCGCACCAGCGATGGCCGATTCGACCCGGAGCGCTTTGCCACCCAGGCGCAGAATCCGCAGGTGCGGATGATCGAAATCAAGATGAGCCAAGGCGCCAAACCCGGCCACGGCGGGATTCTGCCCAAACACAAGGTCACCCAGGAAATCGCCGACACCCGTGGTATCCAGATGGGCGAAGACTGCATCTCGCCGTCACGCCACAGCGCGTTTTCCACGCCGATCGAAATGATGCATTTCATCCAGCAACTGCGTGAACTGTCCGGCGGCAAACCGGTGGGCTTCAAGTTCTGTCTCGGGCATCCGTGGGAGTTCATGGGCATCGCCAAGGCCATGCTGGAAACCGGCATTCTTCCGGACTTCATCGTGGTCGACGGCAAGGAAGGCGGGACCGGTGCCGCACCGGTCGAATTCACCGACCACATCGGCGTGCCGATGCGCGAAGGCCTGCTGTTCGTGCACAACACCCTGGTCGGCCTGAACCTGCGCGACAAGATCAAACTCGGCGCCAGCGGCAAGATCGTCAGCGCCTTCGACATCGCCAGCGTCCTGGCCATCGGCGCCGACTGGGCCAACTCGGCGCGCGGTTTCATGTTCGCCATCGGCTGCATCCAGTCGCAAAGCTGCCACACCAACAAATGCCCGACCGGCGTCGCCACGCAAGACGCCCTGCGCCAACGCGCCCTGGTCGTCCCGGACAAGGCCCAGCGCGTCTACAACTTCCACCGTAACACGCTCAAGGCGCTGGCAGAAATGCTCGCTGCCGCCGGCCTCGAGCATCCGTCGCAACTGTCGGCCAAACACCTGGTGCGACGCATGTCGGCAACCGAGATCAAACTGTTTTCGCAGTTGCATGTGTTTCTGAAACCGGGGGAATTGCTGACTGGGGAAGTGAATGGCGAGTTTTACTCGCGGATGTGGCAGATGGCGCGGGCGGACAGTTTTGAACCGAGCGAGGTGGTGGCTGCATAAGCGCAACTGGAGTGCTGGCTTCAGTTGAGGTCGGCACTCCGGTCGCAGGCAAACGAATACAACGAAACGTTCCCCTCCTGCAACGATTGCAAAGGTCTCCTCCCTTTTGCAAAGCGCGGTGGTTCATTCGGCAAAACCGTATCGGTAATCCACCAGATTGTTCGGCCTGCACAATCAAGCACCGTCACACCATCGATATAGGCATTCATTACTGGATCATTGAGCAGGCCAAACACGCCTTGACGGGTGAGCTGCAAGAATCCATCAATTGATGTGCGGATCTCAAACTTTGGATCAATACCTGTGGTGTTGTAATAAGCGAAGCTCGGATACCAGAAAGCACTGGCGATCACGATCTTGTCTCCTGGATGCGCCAGCCGATTCAACTGAGTCACCAATGAGCTGAAGCTTGTGTCCTTGCGTGCGCCTGTCCCGTTTAATCCATCGGTTTGTCGGTACACCATCGTCAGACCGTGAACTTGCATAATGACCAACAACAGCAACGTAGCGCTCGCCAGAATGATTCGACGCCGTCCCCAGATATCCAGCGCCGCCGCAGAAATCAGCGCGAGGGCCGGCGCGCAGAACACCAGGTATCGGGGTACAAAAAAAGGAAGCGCCAAGGCAACCAGATACAGTGCGAGCAGCGGAACAAAGAAGTAACTGACCAGCAAAACACTGAAGTGACGTTTGCCGGGGTTGCTGATGATGATTGTTCCGGCAAACACCAACATCAGCCCACACGGCAACAGTTGCCACGTCAGAGGTATTGAAGCAGCCTCCCCGAGAACGGTGAACTGCCAGACAATCGTCAAGGCTCCCTGCAACGTCACAGGTTTTATCCAGTCGAAGCTGCCCGTGCCACCCAGCTGCTGGATGAAATGGGGAATCCAGGGCAAATACAGAAACACGATCGCAATATTGGCAACTAACCATGAATGCGCTGAAATCGCCGCGCCGTCGCGAGTGGCCCGGCTCTGCCACCAGAACAGCCAATGCACCAGCACACACAATCCTGCGAAGTAGTGGGTATAAAACGCGGCAGTCATCAGCAAAACGTAGATCAACGCAAAGCGTTTTTGCTCAGGCTGTCTTGCCCAACATAGCAATGCCACGGTTGCAGCCATCAGCCAGAATCCAAGCAATGTGTACATCCGTACTTCTTGACTGTAACGCACTGAAATCGGTAGTAGCGCCAGCAGTACCGCAGCAATCCAGGTAGCCCTGCGTGTCGAGATCAGACTCATCAGCTTGATGCAAAGCAGCAACGTGCCGATATCGGCCAACACACTGAATGCACGAGCCGCCAAAGGAGACTCTCCCCACACTGCCACCCAATAATGCAGCAGCACATAATAAAGCGGCGGATGCACATCCAGAGCGGTCAACGCCCAGATGCGCGCCGGCGTTTCTCGAGCCAGCAGCAGACTGTAGGCCTCGTCATTCCAGATCGCGGGGACTGTAATGGAGTAGAACCGCACGCACAGCGCAATAATCAGAACTGCCGCCAGAGCCAGCAGATCGGCCCGCACTGAAACATTCGCATCTTTGAAAAAAGGTACGGCCACCAAGGGTTTCATGTCCGTTGTCCACGACACAGCACAAACCGGAAAAAGCCGTAACCCAACATCAGGTTCAACGCGGTAAACACCGTGACCGTCAGCAGCCCACTCCAGTCACGCGTATCGGCAATCCTGCCGATACCAAAGCTCGCGCCCCCCATCAGACCCATAAACAGCAAATAGCCGAATACCGGGGTTTTGCTGTCGAAGGTGTAGAGCATGTTCACGTAAAACGAGAACGCCGCCGCCACGCAGAACGCAGCGAAGTTGCTGGCTGCCTGGGTCAGTCCCGCGGCGCTGCACAGGACGAAAAAAATCTGCCAGTGGATCAGGGCATCGGCAATTCCAATCACTGTCAGCGCAGGAAATCCTTTCATTACGGTTCCTTGCCATGGCTTCGTCCGGGGGACTTTCGAAGCTAGGGCAAGGCGCTTGAACGGTCTACTGTCAGAAATTACAGGTGGTGGCCATAATCAGATGAACGGTCGCTCATTCACCACTGCAACAATCTGCCGTGGGGCGGTTCCTTCATGACGATGAAGCCGTAATCACCGATCAGGTAAATCCGGTAATACAGGCTGTCCACCAGCGCTGGAAAACCCTGGTAGCCGACGCGGGTGGCGTTGCGCCGTTCGCGTTCGGCGACCACGTTGGTGATGCCCGCTGCCGGCAGATTTTCCGCAAGCACGAAGTAATCGACGTTGAGCAGATAGGGCAGCACCGGTAGCCGTTTGAATGAACCGGCCGCACTGGCCAGCCAGCGGTCGGAGTAGCTCACCGACAGATAAATCCGCTTGGCTTCACGCAGCTCGCGATGTTCGGCGATGTCGTGGCTCAGGCTGTACAGCGCACTGTTGGAGAAGGTTTTCTGCAGGCTCAGCACCCGGCCATATGCGAAGGACAGCGAGAGTGTCGCCAGCAGCGGGATGATCAGCAGCAACGGCAAGCGACGGTGCCCGGATGCCAGCGCAACGTGCGCCAGATAGAACAATCCCAACAGCAACACGCCGAACCCCATCAGGGTCCGCGCACCTTCATTGAAATCCCGGAACAGCAGGGCGATCCCCGGCACCAGCAAGGCCAGAACGGGCAGCTTCAGCAAGCACAGCAGCAAGCTTTGCCAACGAGGCTGACGACGCTGAACCAGCCGCACGCAGCCGGCGAGCGCACACAACACCAGCGCAGCGAAAACCCACAGGTAGCCGCCGTGAAACAACAGCGCGACTTTCTCCAGGACCCGCGCGAAGTTGACGCCAATCTGCAGCAGCGGCTGGGCGTCTGCGTTCAGCAGATCCGTTTTTCGTAATGTATCCATGAACGGGTAAGCGGTGACGCTGTAGATCAGGATGCCCAAAACCGCTTGTGCGAGTTTCCAGCCCAGCATGCGCAAGGTGTCCGCCCATCGGCTCTGCTGGTGCACGGCCCTGAGCAGTTCCACGCAACACAGACCGAGAAACACATTGAAGCTGATCTGATAAAGACCGATCGCCAGCGCCAGCAACGCCGCCGGCACCAGCCAGCGCTGCACCCGCGATGAACCTTCGAACGTGATGGCGTAGATCACCGCAACCATGCTCAGGGCCATGATCGGGCCGTCGTATTGATAAGACAGGTTCTGCAACAGGAACGGGTTGTACCAGAGCGGCAACGGCACCAGACAACAGGCCAGCGTCGGTTCGGCGAAGTAGTGAAAGGTCAGGCGGGTCAGTGCCAGCGACATGGCAAGGGTGGCGAGCAACAGGGGTAACGGATAGATGTTCGGCGCGGCCCCCGTGAACGTCAGCGCCTGATAAAACCAGTCGGCAAACAACCGCCCCTGCCCGGCCCAGGCATTGCCGGCGGCCAGCGTGCGCCAGTTGTCGTCGATGTAGGGGAAGTCGGCGAGGATCAGTGGCAGGACGTACAACGCGGTGGCGAGCAGGAAGAACAGCAGGGCTTGCCGGTGACTGAGCTCTCGTTCGAGAAATGCGCTCGCCCTCATGTCTGCGCCTCGGTTCACTGCCGCGCGGGATTGCAAAGTGATACAGGTTTGAGCCTTGTATGCGGGGTTTGTATCGCTCTTTCAGACCGGCGGTAAAACGGCAAAAGATCGCAGCCTGCGGCAGCTCCTACAGGGTGAATACATATCCCGTGTAGGAGCTGCCGCAGGCTGCGATCTTTTGCTTTTGCTATCGCGCTACATCAACTGGCCGAACGCACCGCGCCTTGCGATTCACCAGTCGGCTGCAACTTGAACACGTAGAACAACACCGTCAGCAGCACCAGGAACGCCGGCCCCACATACAGCGCCACGCGAGTGTCGGGGAAGTACGCCATCAGGCCGACCACCAGCACCAGGAACGCCAGCGCGAAGTACGAGCTGACCGGGTACAGCCACATCTTGTATTTAAGACCGGCACGTTCGCTGGCACTCAGGCCTTTACGGAATTTGAGTTGCGCCAGCAGGATCATCACCCAGGTCCAGATCGCGCCGAAGGTCGCAATCGAGGTCACCCAGACGAAGACTTTCTCCGGCACCAGGTAGTTGAGCAGCACGCCGATCAGCAAGGCGAAAATCGACAGCAGCAACGCCCGACGTGGCACGCCGTTGGAGGTCTTGGCGAAACCGGCCGGGGCCTGGCCGTTCTGCGCCAGACTGTAGAGCATGCGCCCGGTGCTGAAGATGCCGCCGTTGCACGACGACAGTGCCGCCGTGATCACCACGAAGTTGATGATGCCGGCGGCGGTCTTGATCCCCAGACGTTCGAAGGTCATCACGAACGGGCTGCCCTGGGTGCCGATTTCGTTCCACGGGTAGATCGACAGGATCACGAACAGTGCGCCGACGTAGAACAGCAGAATGCGCCAGAACACCGAGCCGATCGCATCGGGAATGGTTTTCTGCGGGTTCTTCGCTTCACCGGCAGTCAGGCCGATCATCTCGACACCGAGGTAGGCGAACATGACCATTTGCAGGGACATCAGCACACCGGTCACGCCGTTGGGCATGAAGCCGCCGTGGGCCCACAGGTTGGAAATCCCCAGTGCCACGCCGTCGTTGCCGAAACCGAAGGCGATCACGCCGATGCCGCCAATCACCATGGCGATGATGGTGACGATCTTGATCAGGGCGAACCAGAACTCGAATTCACCGAAGGCTTTTACCGCGATCAGGTTGATCGAGCCCATGCTGACCAGCGCCGCGAGGGCCCAGATCCAGCGCGGCACATCGGGGAACCAGATGCCCATGTACACGGCGACGGCGGTGATTTCCGCGACGCAGGTCACCAGCCACAGGAACCAGTAGTTCCAGCCGGTGAGAAAGCCCGCCAGCGGGCCGAGGTAGTCCTGGGCGTAGCGGCTGAACGAACCGGCCACCGGGTTGTGCACGGCCATTTCGCCGAGGGCGCGCATGATCACCAGGATCGCCAGGCCGCCGAGAATGTACGACAGCATGATCGCCGGACCGGCCATTTCAATGGCCTTGGCCGAACCCAGGAACAGGCCGACGCCGATACAGGCGCCGAGCGCCATCAGGCGGATATGCCGTTCACCGAGTTCGCGTTTGAGCGGGCCGCCGTGAGCGGTCTCGCCATGGGGCAGGTGATTGCCGACTGGCATAGGGATACAACCTCGTCTTGTTATTGGATATGACCACCGAGTGGCGAAGCGTCGGCCGATAGGCCTCATCTTCCCGAAACCGCATCCACCTCGTGGGCAGACACGTCTCGCAGGTCCCGACCTGCAAGATCAGCGGGGCGTGCAGTATAAAAAGCTTGTGACAGGGCTTTTCACTCTATAAGCAACAACATTCAGCGGGAACTCTCGGCGCAAAGCCGGTTTACGGAGAGGCATTAACTGCTTCACGTAGGAATAGTCGCCACCAAAAAGGCCGGCGAGTATTGCACAGCGTTGGTGCATCGTCATGTACCTGCTTTGGTGGTATTGCGCAGGGGGATGGCTCTATTCAGGCTGTTTCGATGAACTTGACGGTCTAGCCCCCTGTGGCGAGGGAGCTTGCTCCCGCCTGGCTGCGAAGCAGTCGTAAAACCTGCGTACGCGGTTTTTCAGAAAGATCGCGATTACAGGGATTGGGGCTGCTACGCAACCCAGCGGGAGCAAGCTCCCTCGCCACAGAAGGCGCGACATCTGGATGTTTTCGGAAACTTCGTACAGCCATCGCAGACCCAAGCCTTGAACGAGGCGACTAGCGTGAATCAGGATTGAAATCGCAAAGGACGCACGGAATGCGTAAACACCTACATTCACATCGGCTTCGCCGTGGGCGCTGTTCGGAATACGGACGTGCTTATCTGATTACCGCCGTGGTGTATCAGCGCCGCAGGATCTTCAGCGATTGGCAGATGGGGCGTTTACTGGTAGCGGAGCTCAGGCGAGCTCATGACCAACGATGGGTGGACTCGATTGCCTGGGTGGTGATGCCTGATCACTTCCACTGGCTGGTCCAGCTGGAGGAAATGCATATGGAGGGCCTGATGCAGGCAGTGAAATCCCGCAGCACATTGTCGATCAATCGCACCCTGAATCGAAAAGGCGCGTTCTGGCAAACCGGCTACCACGACCGTGCCATCCGTGATGGTGAGGACTTGAAACCGTTTGCCCGTTACATCATCGCCAATCCCCTGCGGGCCGGATTGGTGGAGCGGATTGGCGACTACCCGCTCTGGGACGCCTGCTGGCTCTAAAGCTCCCACTCCCCCTGTGGCGAGGGAGCTTGCTCCCGCTCGGCGGCGAAGCCGTCGTAATACCCGCGCACGCGGTGTTTCAGACAAATTGCGACCACAGGGATTGGGACTGCTGCGCAGTCCAGCGGGAGCAAGCTCCCTCGCCACAGGTACAGTTTTCTTCAGAAACCACCCCACTCAAACCCCGCACTTTTTTTTCCCCATCACCAACCACCGTCTAAGCTTCAGTCAAGTCCGATCAATCTGCGTGAATGGATCAATCGACTATGGGCGCTTTGTGGCAAACCGATTCGAGTAAAGCCGTGGTTCCGACTGAACGTGTGGATGAAGCGCCTATCCCCCCAAAAAAACGCCGCAACCGGCATGGCTGGAAGGCGTTCTGGTTATTGCTGCTGATTATCGCGGTTGTGGTGGGTCTGGCCGCGAACAAGGAAATGCGCACCTCGCGCTTTCAGTCCAGGGAGCTGAGCCAATACGCCGCCTCGCTCAAATATCAGCTGGAACCCGGCCCCAGCGAAGCGATCCGCTATCCGGGCAACGGGCCGTTCGATCTGCGTCTGGGCTACAGCTCCCTTGATGAATTCCTGCCGCGCCTGCTCAAGCGCGACTATGTGATCACCGAGCAGACACGGTTTTCTCCGGCGCTGCTCAGCTACACCGACAAGGGCCTGTTCGTGCCCTATTCGGAAAAGATCCAGGCCGGGCTGTCGATCACCGATTGCCGCGCCGCGCCGTTGTATCAGTACAAGTATCCGCAGCAGCTGTATTCGAGTTTCGCGGCGATTCCGCCGGTGGTGGTCAGCAGTTTGCTGTTCATCGAAAACCGCTTTCTGCTCGACCCCAAACAACCGCTGGCCAACCCGGCGGTGGACTGGCCGCGTTTCGGCATGGCCGCGTGGTCTCAGGTAGCGAAGTTGCTGCACCTGCCGGGGCAATCGGCGGGTGGCAGTACCCTGGCGACACAGCTGGAAAAGTACCGGCATTCGCCCGATGGCCTGACGGTGTCTGGCGCCGAGAAGATCCGCCAGATGATCTCCGCCAGCGTGCGCGCCTATCAACCCGGCCCCGAAACCCTCGGCGCACGGCAGAACATCATCCGCGACTACCTCAACAGCGTGCCGCTCTCCGCCGTGCCGGGGCATGGCGAGGTACACGGCATGGCCGAAGGTTTGCGGGTCTGGTACGGCAGCGATTTCAACAAGGCCAATGAACAATTGAACAGCCCGGCCACCGATCCGAAAACCATGGCCGACAAAGGTCTGGCCCTGCGCGAAATGCTCTCGCTGATGATCGCCCAGCGCCGCCCTTCGCATTACCTGACCAAGGGCCGTGAAGAACTCGCCGACCTTACCGACAGCCACTTGCGCCTGCTCAAACAGAACGGCGTGATCGACAGCGCGCTGGCCGATGCCGCGCTGGCGAGCAAGGTCACTTACCGCGACTGGCAGACCCAGCCGACCATTCAGCCGATCGAAACCAACAAGGGCATCAGCGTCGCTCGCAGCCGTCTGGCAACGATGCTCAATCGCCCACTGTACGACCTCGATCGCCTCGACCTGTCGGCCACCAGCACCTTGCAGGGCGAGCTGCAGACCCAGGCCACCGAGTACCTGAAAAAACTCGCCGACCCCGCGTTTGCCGGGCAGATCGGTTTGATCGGCGAACGCCTGCTCACCCCCACCAGCACCACCCAGGTGCGCTACAGCTTCACCCTGTTCGAGCTGACCCCGGACGGTTCGCGAGTGCGCGTGCAGACCGACAGCACCGACCAGCCGTTCGACATCAACGAAGGCAGCAAACTGGAGCTCGGCTCGACGGCGAAGATGCGCGTGCTCACCACGTACCTGCAGATCATCTCCGAGCTGCACGACAAGTACGGCGCCATGACGGTGCCGGAGCTGAAGAAAGTCGAGGTGCCGGATCAGGACCGCCTCAGCCAGTGGGTGATCGACTACCTGATCCAGAACAAGGACCACGACCTGTCGAAAATGCTCGGCGCCGCGCTCGACCGTAAATATTCGGCCAGCCCCGGCGAGGCGTTCTTCACCGGTGGCGGCCTGCATGTGTTCCACAACTTCCGCAGCGAAGACAACGGCCGTATGCCGACCCTGCGCGATGCCCTGCGCGAGTCGATCAACCTGCCGTTCATTCGCCTGATGCGTGACGTGGTGCGCTATGTCACCTACTCCGGCCCCAACAGCAGCGCGGAGTTGCTCAAGGATGACCGCGATCCGCGCCGTCAGGAATACCTGGCCAGTTTCGCCGACCGCGAAGGCACCTCGTTCCTGCTCAAGTTCTGGAAGAAGTACAAGAACAAGGACACCCCGGCGCGCCTCGACACCTTCCTCGACAGCATGCGCCCGACGCCGATCCGCATGGCCGCCGTGCACCGCTATCTGCTGCCCAACGCCAGTCAGGAAGATTTCAACAGCTTCGTGCGTTCGCACCTCAAGGGCGCCAAGCTCACCGAAAAACTCACCGATGACCGCCTCATCCGACTGTATGACGCCTACGGCCCGGGCAGCTATGACCTGCCGGATCAGGGCTTCATCGCCAAGGTTCACCCGCTCGACCTGTGGCTGATGGGCTACCTGCTGAACCACCCGGACGCCACCTTCAGCGAGATCGTCAAGGCCAGTCAGTTCGAGCGTCAGGAAGTCTACAGCTGGCTGTTCAAGAGCAAGCACAAGGGCGCCCGCGACAGTCGCATTCGCACCATGCTCGAGATCGAAGCGTTCCTGGAAATTCACCAGCGCTGGCAGAAAGTCGGCTATCCGTTCGACCATCTGGTGCCGTCGCTGGCCACCGCCATCGGTAGCTCTGGCGACCGCCCTGCCGCGCTGGCCGAGCTGATCGGCACCATCCTCAACGACGGCGTACGCATGCCGAGCCTGCGCATCGACAGCCTGCACTTCGCCGCCGGCACCCCCTATGAAACGCGCCTGACCAACGACCCACACGTGGGCAAACGGGTGATGCCATCGGAGGTCGCCACGGCGATGCGCGAGGCGTTGTCGCAAGTGGTGGACTCGGGCACGGCGAAACGGGTGTCCGGCAGTTTCAAAACCGCCGACGGCACGCCACTGGTCATGGGTGGCAAGACCGGCACCGGCGACAACCGCATCGAAGCCATCGGCTCCGGCGGGCGGATTCTCAGTTCGAAGTCGATCAACCGCACCGCGACCTTCGTGTTCTACATCGGCAATAACCACTTCGGCACGCTGACCGCGTTCGTCCCCGGGCGCTCGGCGGAGAACTTCAAGTTCACCTCGGCGCTTCCGGTGCAGGTGCTCAAGGGCATGGCGCCGATCCTCTCGCCATACCTGCAACCGGGCACGCACACGATGTGCCAGGCACCGCAGGTCACTGCGGCGCGCTAAGGCATATCGGCACAGAGCCGGTGCGGTAACTGTGTATTTTTCAGCGTTCATTTTTCGAAGTGTCCGCGCCAGACCTACGCCATTCAGAGCGGGTATTTGCGCTTTTTTCGACAGCGGTCGTTGCCTAGTCTGATCGTTCCATTTCGATCAAGGACGATCAGCGCCATGCCCATCCAGCCCCTGCAAGGACCTCAGTCCGAATTGCCCCGCACGCCCGCCGCTCCCGGCGTTCACCATGAGGTGATCGCCAAGGCCCTGCCGGCGTGGCTGCGCGAGACCAGTGTCGCGCGCGTCAACCAGCTTAAAACCCTCAAACCGGGCATCGAGCCCTGGCATCGCGACATCGCGCCCGCCGATCATCAGCACTTGCAACAGGCACTGCAGAGGGCCTGGAAGGCTCAGAACAAAGTCGACCAGGCCCTGAACAATCTGCAAGACGTCTACGCCTTTGCCAAACCGCTCCTGCAACAGGCACTGACGGCGCGCTTCGGTGTCGAGGACGATGTCGAACAGACCTGGCTGCGCCTCTACGCCCCGGTGAACACCTCCTGGTGGGTGCATGATTTCGCCGGCGCCACCAACAGCCGCACGGTCTCGCTGCTGGATGCCGCGCTGCATAACTTTTCCAGCGGCGAGGTGTTCAGCGAGGACTCGGAATTCATCAGCCGCCCGGATGCGAATGGCCACTTCACGGTCAAGCCGCTCAAACACAAAATGCGCATCGAACAGTTCAAAACGCTGTGCCGTGAACTCGACCTAGGCGCGCGCTACCAGCAACACCTGAACGCTTTTCTGTTGCCCGGCGATGGCGTCGCACGCCAGGTTTTACGGCACAAGGTCGGGCTCAGCCAGAAGAGCGCACTGCACCTCGCCGCACGCATGGCTCTGGCGAAAAAACACATCGACGCGGACGCCTATGACGTCGTGCAAGGCATGCTCGACGACCGCCGCAATCTGCGATGGAAAGGCCGGACCGTCAGTTACTACAACCTGACGATGATGGACACCACGCTGACCGGCATCGTCCTGATCGCCCCGGATATACTCGGCGCCCGCGCGCCTGTGCCACTCATCGCCTATGTCCCCCACGACCCGGAACACCCGCTCAAGCAATACCCCTCGTCACTCGCGCTGATGGCCGAACTGACCCGGCAATTGCGCGACAGCACATCCTCTGAGAGCTACCAGAAATTCTTCAGCCAGTTTGTCGGTCAGCAGCAGCGCGGGCATTTTTTCGCGCAGCTCAATGACCGTCTGGCGCAGGTCAGATGGCAGCCGGTACAGGCCGAAGCCAATATGCCAACCTGGCGCGAAACGCCGGTGGACAACCCCAATCTGCGGTTTCGCCTGAGCAACATCCGCGACGACCGCGAGACCCGCTTCAACGGTGATCTGTGGGGGTATCTCTATCGCCAGAAGCTCAACAAGATCCTCAATGATGCCGCCGAGATCGCGATTTCCACGGCGTATGCCGACCGCATGGCCCGTTGGGCCTGGTGGGACAACCTGGAAAAAATGCTCTCGAACATCCTCAACGTCGCGTTGCTGGTGGTGACGCCGTTTATGCCGTTCCTCGGCCAGTTGATGCTCGGCTACACGATGTACCAACTGCTCGACAGCACATTCGAATGCCTGGTGGATCTGGCCGAGGGACGTAAGGCCGAGGCCGGTGAACAGGCGATTGGCGTGCTGGAAAACATCGTCCAGTTCGGCGCCTTTGCCGCGGGCACAGCCATTGGCCAGACCTTCCGGGTCAAGTTGTCGGCGTTTGTCCAGGAGATGAAACCGGTGCAATCGGCGGATGGCCGCACGCGCCTGTGGAGCCCCGACCTGACGCCCTATCACTTGCCGGAGCAGACACTGCCCGCGCACAGCCAAGCGGATGCGCAGGGCCTGCATGCAGTGGGGGACAAACAGTTGCTGAAGTTGGATGGGCAACTGTTCGAAGTGGCGAAGGACCCGGTCACCGGCGCGCATCGCATCCGTCATCCACAACGGCCCGAGGCTTACGCACCGAGCCTGACGCACAACAGCGACGGCGCCTGGGTCTGTGAAACGGAGAACCCGCGC
Organism: Pseudomonas sp. 14P5.3.2; assembly: GCF_057799175.1. Lineage (NCBI taxonomy): Bacteria > Pseudomonadati > Pseudomonadota > Gammaproteobacteria > Pseudomonadales > Pseudomonadaceae > Pseudomonas > Pseudomonas sp. 14P5.3.2. The sequence goes on from NZ_JBYOKU010000047.1 coordinate 17,734, forward strand.
CAGTGGGAGGGAACCCTGTTGATGCGCCGCATCGGCCATCGCACCGAGGGTTTCAGCAGCGCCCAACTGGAGCACATGCGCCTGCTCACCGGCACCGACAATAATCTGCTGCGGCGTATGCACGTGGACAACACTGAGCCGCCGCCCCTGCTCAGCGACACCCTCGATCGCCTCGCTGCCACACCGCCGCAGGCTTCAGCCACTGCGCTTTCGCCGGCAGCCCGCCAGTTGCTGGTGGACTGCCCGCAGTTGACCTCGACCCTCGCCGAACGCGTGGTGGCCCAGGCCACACCGATGGAGTCGCAGGCGATCGTGGCCCAGCGGCGCCTGCCATTGCGTCTGCGCACGCTGGCGCGCGAGGTGCAATTCGAGGTGCAATCGGTGCGCGCCGCTCAGGGCTTGCAGAGCGAAGCCCTGAGCAACATCGACAGCGAACGGCTGATCCTCGGCGCGCTGCGGCACTACAGCGATACCTTCGGCACATTGCGCGTGGAAATCCGCGAGGGCAGCTTCGATGGCCCGTTGCGGTGCGAGGCCGGTGCCGCGTCCGCCGAACGGGTGCGCGTACTGGTGCGGATCGCTGCTGATCGTTATCAGGTGCGCGATGGCGACGACCAACCGATCCACGCCCCGAGCGGTCTGTATGAAGCGATGGCGCAGGCCATCGACCATGAGGGTGGCAATGCCCTGGGCATGCGCACCCACGATGTCGAACAGTTCCGGCAATGGGTCATCGACAAGACCCTGCCTCCCGAGGAACGCCGCACACTGCTGGCCACCCCGCCGATCCGCCCGGTCGCTGAACACGCCACGCTGTTTCTGCTGCGCGGCCCGGCCCTGAGCAGGAACGCGGCGACTCTGCAGGAACGCATTCAGGACCTGCATCCGCACTTCAGCCCGGGCGAGGTCAATGCGTTTGCCGACGCGCTCACCGCACAGGGCGAGCCGCTCAAGGCCATCGCAACCCATGAAAACGATCTCGATGAGCTGCGGGCCATCGTCCATCGCTGGCGCTATCAGCAACCGGACAGCTGGGGACCGGGCAGCCAGGGCTTTCGCGACGGTGGCGGGCTGCATATCTACGACAGTCTGCTGGACTGCTTCGAACGCAAGAACCCGGACCTCGGCAATCGTGCCGATCCCTCGTCCTTTGCCCTCGATCTGTCCCGGGAACTGCTCTCCGTGGATCTGGAAGTCTGGTGGGCGAAGCGTCCGGGGCTGAAAAAATTCCTCGATAAGGTCACGGTGCTGAAACTCGACAACACGCGGTTTTCCACCAACCCCGACGGCTTGCTCAAGGACTTTCCGAACCTGGTCGAACTCAGCGCCAAATACTGTGAGCTGACCCGTTTGCCGGAGCGCATCGGCACCACACTGCGGCGCCTCGAACGGCTGCGTCTGAGCAACAACCACATCGTGCTCGATCCGGTCGCGGTCGAACGGTTGCGCAGCCTGAGCTACCTCGAAGTGCTGAAAATGGACGACAACCCGTTGGGCCTGTCCCCCGATCTTTCACGCATGCCGCGTCTGAAGGTGGTCGTGCTGAAAAACACCGGGCTGACGACCTGGCCCGAAGGCATTCTGGCCAGGCCGCGCCCCCGGGCGTTGCTGCTCGATTTGCGCGGCAACCCGCTGACGCAGATCCCCGAAGCTCCGACGGGCTCCGATGCGCAGTGGCTGGTGGCCCGCACGCGTCTGGACGTGGTGGCCCTGTCCGATATCAACCGCCTGCGCTATCAGGCTCATCGCCGGGCAATGGCCTTGCCTGAGGAGCCGTTGCTGTCCCCGGCCCCGGGGCAGAACACGGCGATCGTCTCCAACTATGGCGCCGACTATTGGAGCGATGTCCCCGGCTGGGGCGTCGACCGCGAAACCCCGTGGGCGGAACTGGTGGAGGAGCCCGCCGCACAGCCATTCATGGCGACGCTGCTCAGCGTGCGTGACTTCGCCGACTACCGGGCCGATGGCGCCGCGCGCGCGCAACTGATGCAGCGCGTCTGGCGCATGCTCGACGCCGTGCACGTCGACAGCCGCCTGCGGGAAAAACTGTTCACCATGGTGGTCGCACCGGTGGACTGCGCCGATGCCGGTGCGCAGTTGTTCAATCACATGGGCATCAACGTGCTCGCCTACGAGGCCCATGCCTATTCGGTCGACCCGAAGGAGCTGGAGCTGAAACTGGTGACGCTGGCCAAGGGCGCGGCACGTCTTGAGCATGTCAACGAGATCGCCCGGGCCGACGTCGCCAGCCGCGGCGGCAACCCGGACGATGTGGAAATCTACCTGACCTATCAGACCGGCCTGGCGAAACGCCTCGGCTTGCCGTGGCAGTCCGAAGGCATGCTGTATCGACAGGTGTCCGGCGTCAGTGACGCGATGATCGATCAGGCCTATGGCACCGTGCTGGCGCTGGGCGAAGGCGACGGTCTGGTGAACGCGATGCTCGAACTCGACTTCTGGACGCAGTACCTGGAAGAAAAGTATCCGACACGTCTGGAAAGCAACAAGCGCCGCTTCCAGGCCAACTATGACAAGCTCGAATCGCTGCGCGAAGTGCAGCGGCAGTGGAGCGAGTCGACCCAGACCGAGCAACGTAAAGCCTTGCGCGAACAGCTCCTGGACCTGATGCAGGACCTCCCCGTCCCCCCGACGGTGGTGTTCGACGAAGCGCCGATCAGCGACGCGGTGTTCGATCGATTGCTGGTTGACCTGGCCGATGACGAAAAAGAACTGGCACGCCGCCTGACCCGTGAAGCACTGCGACGCGCCGGGCTTTGATGCCGGCGTAAACTTCCGCGGCCTGTCCACTAGAGAGCGGACAGGCCGGTGGATTCAGGGCGCCGCGGCATTGAAAATCAGCTGTACGTTGCCGTAATAACTCCCCGGTTTGTAGCCACCGGCGGGCACGATCGGCTGGATCTCCAGCACATAGCGCCCGCCAGCCCGGGCCTGCTCCGCCGAGACCACCTGGCGCGGCGACTCGTGACTGAGTTCGGTATCGGCGAAGCTGACGCGCAGATAAATGTTCTGTTCGGCGCGGCCATTGGACAGGTACGCCTGGCTGTCCAGTCGGGCCTCGATAGCACTGGTGTCGTGCCGCACGTCGAAGTGTTTGCGCAATCCACCGAGGCTTTTGCTGCTGACATTCCACGGCAGAATCTGCGCCCGATGAATCCAGTCCGTCTCGGCCGGTATGACGTAAAAACCCAGCGTCGGGATATCCACCGACACCTCGAAGCGGTGCTCTTCGCGCGCCGCGAACAGCGTGCTGCTGAACAGCGTCAGCAGGCCCGCGCTCACGGCCATGAACGATTGTTTGATCATCTCAGGTTATCCCGTGATTAGCGGCCGGCAACGCGCAAGGTTTTCTTGCTGGCGCCTTCCACCAGATTGAAGCGGTATTCGCGCCCGGGTTTCTTCTCGAACTCGAAACTGTTGCCGGCGCGCACGTGGTGCTTCGTGGTCGGTTCGCAGGCGGTTTCGTCCGTCAGTGCGCAGTTGCGAAACTCGTCGACCACGACCACGGTGTTGCCGTTGTTGCGCACGCGATAGGTGGTCGGGGTGTCTTCGATCACGCTGTCGAAACGGCTGTCTTTCGGGCGTACGAAAAACACCGTACCGAAACCGGTCATGACGTTGACCCCGGCTGACAAGGTATTTTTGTACTGTTCGCGCTCATCGGCGGACACCGCGAACTCGTCTTCTTTTTCCGGAACCACGGGGATGAAGCGCACGCGGAAATAGCGCTCCCGGTCGCGCTCGCCCAGCAACACCAGGCGCGTGCCCTGCATGCCGTTGGCCGGGACGATCAGCCGCGCCGGGCTGGCCATCAGGCCGTCACGGCTGCTCATGTCCGCCTGATTCCTGACTTCGATCTCCCGCGATTTGCCGTCGGCGTCGTAGATGATTTCGAGGATGTTGACCTTGACGAACGCGGTGCTGTCACCGCTGTTGAATACGCGCTTGAGGTAGGTGCTTTTGTCACCCTCGAGATAGTCGTACACCGTACCGACATTGATCTGTGGAGCGGCCTGCAGGGCGAAGGACAACCCGCTCAAACCGATTGATAACAACAAACGTTTCATCACCTTGCTTCCTTGGTCATTGAACACACTGCCGACGTGGCGCTTCGATAGCCGGCCCATCAGATATCCGAATCCCAGATCACAATCACCGTGCCCCTGTAGCTGCCGCTCTCGCCGGGGCGCAGCATGGTGGCCATCGAATGGGGCGGCACTTCGAAATGCAGGACGCCGGGAGCCCGATCCACATAGAACCCGGGTTTGAAATACAGCGCGTTCTCCTCCCCCGATTTCAGGCGCAAGCGTCTTACCGGTTGGCCGGACAGGTCGGTGAGGCCATTGGGCAGACTGACACTGACGAACATCTCGGCCCGGCGATTGGTCTCGGCATCCTCGATGGCGCACTCGCCATTCAATCCGGGCCCGCACATCATTTGCATCTTGAACCGCGACGAGGCCGAGATAGTGAACGTCTGGTCACGGAACAGGCTCACCGGCCGCCGCCCGGCCTGCAGCCAGCCCTGCCAGCCACCGGCGGGCACCAGGCGGACTTTTTCCCCGCCGGGCGGGATATCGACCTTGAGCTCATGTTCAACGTCGAGGCGAAAGTCCAGAACGATGATGTCGTCAGTCGGAACCATGACATCGCCCAGGTCAAAGTCCTGATTGGGTCCGATCCGAAACACGTGCTGTCCGGTGTATTGCCCCTCAACCATCGCCAACGGATCGGGCGTTACCAGCTCGTAGGTGATATCGAAGGTTTCATATTTGAAGGGTTGGGGAATATTGAACATCGCTTTCTTCGAGCAGGTGCCTGCGTCGATCGGATGCCGCCAGAAACTGTTGAAGCCGATGTTGTTGCCCGCTCCCATCAAGCCAGTACAGGGCGGGCCGGCGAAGCTCCAGGTTCCGTTTTCAAAAAGAAAACTGTGCCCCAAGCCGTTGGTGAGTTCTGGCGCAGGCAGTGGCAGCTTGTATGCGACGCCCATTCCCGCGACACGAAACCTGACCACCTGAGGCGGGGCTGTCGGGTGAGTGACGGTGATGGTTTGCCATTGCGACGGAATGTTGAACATCGCGCCCTGTCTCTCGAGGCTGTGGCCGCCCTGAATGGTCGCATTCGCATGGGACTGAATGGGCAAACGCAGACTGAACAGACTCTCCGCCCGGCATTGCGGCGGGTTATCAAGACAAAAGCCAGTGACCGGGGTTCTGTTCTCGAACCGGTTGAATTGAGGGTTAGCGGGGTTGGGCTTGAACACTGCGCGGATTTCTTGAGTAACCGCTTCGGCGGATGAAGACAACGTCATCATCAACACCCCCGACATGACTAAGACACGTTTTACCGAGCTCCAGGCTCCTGTCATATGCATCACTGATCCAGTCCTCGAGATCTTGTGTGGGGAGTTTTTCATCCTGATTGCTCTGCGCTGAAACCGGCCTCGGCCAACGTGTCCGGCGAACAGCGCAAATCACCGATCATCAGCACGTTGTTTTCACGGCGGTGGCTGTCGATATCGAGCCGGAACCGGCAAAGCAATTGATCGGCGTAGCGCACTTCGAGCGTCGGTGCGCCGGCGTGCATTTCCATCGAGAAAAACCCGTCGACTTCGCTGACCCCACGGCTGGCGTGATTGATCACGTGGTGGCCCTTGAGCGGCCGGCCCTGCGGGTCGAGCAGGCGCCCGAGCACGGTGACGGTTTGCATCACGCGGACCTTGCGGTACTCCACGCCGCCCTTGTTCAGGTGATAGCGGGTACGGGCCGGCTCGATGCTGGCCGCCGGGACATGATTGCCTTCGAAATCGAAGCTCACCGAGCTGTTGCGGTACGCCGTGAGCGGGATGAAATTGCGCCCCGGGCGCAGCGCCGCGCTGCCGCCACTGAGGTCGTCGGCGCGCAGGGCGACGTCGGTGATATCCGACTCGACATCGACGATCATCCCGGCGCCGCGGCCCTGATGCTGACTGGTCAGCACCAGCCGCTGAGCGCCGACGATCACGCTGCTGTCGAGGTTCACGCCACCGGTGAAGTTGCCGTTATAGGACGAGCGCTGCAGGAAGCCGTCGCCATTGATCCAGTCGGTTCGGAAGTTGGCCAGGCTGGCCAGACCGACGCCGTAGGTGTCGGTCAGCGCCGTGAGCGAAACGCTTTGCAGCACGTGATCCTGCCAGTCCTTGCGATAGCCGAGCGAGGCGTTGTTGTCGCGCCCGCCATCGCGTGCCGTGCGGCTGCCGATACTGCCCGAGACCTGCTGGCCGGGGCCGCCCAGCGCCATGCTGATGCTCAGGTCGACCCCGCGATTGCGTGCATCGCCACTGCTGTAGCTGCCCGGCCGATCGAACAGCGACAACCGCCAGTTGGCATCGCTGCCGAACAACTCGGTGCGCTGGCTCCAGCCAAGGTCCATGCCCACGCCTTCGACGTTGCCTTCGCTGTGCGAAACCCGTGCGCTCAAGGAATTCTTGCGGCTGAGGCGGTGGTTGATCGCCAGCGACGAATTGCTGGTTTCGCCGATGAACACATTGCGCTGACGCACGCGGGTGCCGTCGGGCAGCGTGTCGTAGCTGTTGCGGGTGTCGAGCCAGCTGCGGTTGTGGCTGATCACCAGGCTGCCGGCGCCGTAGTTGTACAGGCCCTGCACATCGGCGCCGGTGCCGTGATCCTCGGTCTGATAGAGGTTGGCGAAAAAGCTGACGCTGTCGGCCAGGCTCCAGTCGATCGAGGTGCCGTACTGCAAGGTGTCGCGCACCTGACGTGCCGACAACCCGAGGATCACTCGCGGGTGCAGCAGGTAGTTGAGCGCGACGCCGGCGGTGAATTCACCGCTGTCCTGTTCGTCCCAGTTGCTGAGCAATTTGCTTTCCTGCCCGGCGAACAGGTTGTAGCGCCAGCGCTCGTCGAGGTTGCGCCAGTTCACCGGTTTGTACACCAGTTCCTGGGTGGTCGAGGTGGTCTGGCCGTCTTCGATCAGGCGCACTTCGACCTCGTAGATACCGCCGGGCAATGGCCGGGTGTCGAGGGTCTGCAGGCCGGCAGTGACTGACTGGGTGTTGATCAGCAGGCCATCGCGATAGATCTCCACCGACGCCTGGCGATTGGCCGTGACGAAAATCGGGTACACGCTGGGGCGCGGGCTGTCGACGGCGAGGCTGTCGGAGCTGCCGTACATCACGCCCACCGCCGTGTCCGGGCTGGTGCCGAACGACCGTGGCTGGCGGGTCAGTCCTTCGGAATTGGGGGTGAAATAGCCCAGACGGAAAAAACTGCCCTGCAATTCACGCTGGGTGTAGAGCTCGTGTACCGCGTGATAGGTCTGGGTGTCCGGCCCGCCGAGGCGCGCCAGCTGCATGTTGAAGGACTGGCTCCAGTTGCCGAGGCTGGCACTGGCTTCCAGACCGAAACGGCCACCCATATCCTGATCCTGGCCACCGTTGAGGTTGAGCTGATTGCGCAGCATCAGACCGCTGCTGCCGCCCTCCGGCTGCTCATGGAAACGTTGCGCCTGCAAATCACGCTCGGCGTTTTCCGTGACGATCGACAGCAGCGAGCTTTCGAGGTTGTAGTGCACCGCCAGCAGTTGCTCCGGGCATTGGCCGCTGCAACTTCCCAGGGCGATCCCGGGTTTGAGGATGCTCGCCCAGGTTTCACGCTCGACGGCGCTGATGCGACTGTCACTGGTGTCGGTGAAGTCGAGCAGGGTAATGCGGTCGTCACGCGACAAGACGATCATTGCCTCGCCAAGAGGTTGCTGATCAAGTTCTACGCGAACAGCCAATGGAACATCAAAGAAGTGCTCTTCAAAGTCTGCCGGCAACCCTTTGGCCTGGGCCAACAAACTTCGCGGCGTATTATCAACGGATGCGGGCGCCGCGAGTACGCCGCTGCAAGTCAGCAACGCAAGCGCAGCCGCGATGGGCGTCATCGGAAACATGAACGAATACTCTGATTACCGGAAAGTAAAAGTCCGGCCGGACAACTTCAAAGTTGCAAGTTGCCGACCGGTTACGCCACTTGAACAAGTAACGTCAGGTATTGCCGTTATGCCTCAGACCGAAGGTTCCACAACCAGCATGACCACGCCGGTGTAGTCGCCAGGGGCGGGTTTGGCACCGGTAGCGCTGATCTTGAAGGGTGCGCGATAGCGCGTATTGGACTCGGTGTCACCGACCACTTCCTGAGAGAGGGTGGTCAGCGTCTTGCCGTTGAGTTCGACCTTCAGATCGACGGTTTTGTTGCCGGCAATCAGCTTCGGCACGCCTTCCAGACGGGCGTGAACCTTGCCGGCGGTGTGCAGCACGTCGAAGTGACCGTTGACCTCGCGCATCGAATCGGTGGACGGGTTGTAGCTCATGTCCTGATCCTTGTTGACCAGGTCGGCATCCACCGGCACCGCGTAGAAGTCATCAGGCGGCACGTGCGCCACGATGCTGATCGAGTGCTTGGCTTCGGTGGCGGCAAACGCCATCGAGGCGCTCATGGCCAATACGGTCAGAGGGGCGGCAAAGGCGAGTTTCTTGAGCATCATTGAATACCTGTCTTATATAAATTAGTTGATTCATCGAAAGATCAAGATGAGCACAACAGTCACGAGCAGTTAGTGACTCACCGTTAACTTTCAACGCCGAGGCATGGTCAACCAATTTATATTTAAAGTAAGCAGGCAATGTCCTGCGACCTTGTAGCCTGAGCGCCATTAGATGAGAGAGAAAAAACCGCGAAAATCAGGAAAGTTCCTGTTCAACTGTAAGAGACAGGCTACAACGCGCCACCCGGGTGACTCTACGCGCCAGAACTTTGCGGCAACTTCCGTAAGACCGATACCACACTTTCCCGAGATTAAAGGGCGAAACCGGACATTAGAGAGTTAGCACTAAACTGCGCCTTTGCCGCGGGATTTAATACCGGTTTTTTTTGATCGTTTTCCGGTTTTTGCGCCTGCGGATTCGATGAATCAGATCTGCACCGTTGGTCAGGACCTCTTGCGCCGGCGTAAAGATATATCTTAAGTTGTATCTAAACACGACGAGAGAGAAGGCAAAAATGAGAGACCATCATTCCCCCCACCATCACCGCGAACACGGCGACGGCCGTGACGGCTTCGAAAAACGCCCCGGCCGTGAACGCGGGGGGCGCGGCCCACGGGTCTTCGCCCCCGGTGATCTGAAATTGCTGCTGCTGGCGCTGATCGCCGAGCAGCCCTGCCATGGCTATGACCTGATCCGCCAGATCGAAGGCATGTTCGATGGCGCCTACAGCCCCAGCCCCGGCGTGATCTACCCGACCCTGACGTTCCTCGAAGAAAGCGACCTGATCAGCGGCGACGCCGAGGCCGGCAAAAAACGCTACAGCGTGACCGAGGCCGGTCGTTTGTCTTTAAGCGAGCAAGCGGTAGCGCTGGATGGCGTGCGCATGCGCATCGACGTCAGCAAGCGTTCACTGCGCGGCCATGACCGGCCGCCGGAAATCCACGAGGCGGTGCACAACCTGCGCCACGCCTTGCAGTTGCACCACGGACGCTGGAGCGCGGAAGAAATCCAACGGGTTGCCGCGCTGCTCAACGACACCGCCAAAGCCATCGTCGACGGCCCTGCCGTTCAATTTGCCCCGGAGAAAGCCGAATGACTGCAGTCGATACGCAAACCATTCACCGCGTGATGCACGAAATCAAACGCCGCAAACTCGAAGTGCTGCGCGTGGTCGACCTGACCCCGCGCATGCGCCGCATCACCCTCGGCGGGCCGGAGCTGGCCGGGTTCATCAGCCTGGGCACCGACGATCACGTCAAACTGCTGTTCCCGCAGAACGCCGAACAAACCGCTGCGCTGGAAACCATGGTGCTCGGCGCCGGCAAGGACAACGGCCCGCTGCCCGAGATGCGCGACTACACCCCGCGCCGCTACGACCTGGAAAAACTCGAGCTGGACATCGACTTCGTCCTGCACGGCGACGGCCCTGCCTCGACCTGGGCTGAACAGGCCAGACCCGGGCAATTCCTGCACATCGGCGGGCCACGCGGTTCGATGATCGTGCCGGACATCTTCGACAGCTATCTGCTGATCGGCGACGAAACCGCCCTGCCCGCTATCGCCCGCCGCCTCGAAGGTCTGGCGGCCAATCGCAAGGCGCTGGTGGTGATCGAAGTGGAGAACGGTGCCGAGCAACAAGTGCTGGAGAGTGCGGCGCAGGTCAATGTGATCTGGGTGTTGCGCGAGGGCGGCAAGGACAACCTGCTGACCACGGTCAAAGAGCTGCAGGTGCCCAAGGGCAATCTGTATGCGTGGGTGGCGACCGAGACCAAGGTCTCGCGGCAGATCCGCCGGGTGCTGCTGGATGAGCATGGGCTCAATGAACAGTTCGTCAAAGCCGTCGGTTACTGGCGGGCTGAGGGTTCGGCAGAAGAGTGATTTGCCCTTGTGGGAGCGGGCTTGCTCGCGAATGCGGTCGATCATTCAACCATGATGTTGACTGACCTGACGCCTTCGCGAGCAAGCCCGCTCCCACTTTGACCTTTTAACTTCGTCCTGACTGCCAGCGGTCGACCCCGATCACCAGCAAGCCAATCAGCACAAATCCCACCAATATCCCTCCAGCATTGATGAACACCTGTGCATAACCGAGCAACGCCACATCGATGAACGGATACGCATACGCGCCGAGCAGATGCCCGCGCAGCAGCGCGTAAACGAAGTACAGCAGCGGATAGATCAGCCACAGCGCCAGGTGCTTCAGGCGCAACGTGCCCTTCGGTACGCAAAACCACCAGTAGCCAAGAAACAGCAACGGCATCACGTCGTGCAGCAATTCATCGGCAATAAACTGCCAGCCTTCGGGGTGCCATAGATGCCGCAGCAAAATGCTGTAGGCCAACCCCACCACGGCAATGCTCACCGCCACCCCACTGTTGACCCATGGCTGCAGAAACCAGCGTTGCGCAGCGGATTCACGCCGGGTGATCGCGCAGGTCAGCACCGTCGCCACCAGCGTGTTGGTCAACACCGTGAAGTAACTGAAGAAACTCACCAGCCCGCCCAGCAGGCTGGCATCGACACTCAGCCGCGCAAGGAAAATCAGGTACATCTGAATGCTCAACCCGGCCCAGCCGAGGCTGGCGAGGAGCGTGATCAGGCGTCGCCGCGAAACGGCGTTCATCTCAGAGCGGACGCTTGGTGCGCATCAGTTTCACGTACAGGCGCTCGACCTTCTCCCGCGCCCACGGGGTTTTGCGCAGGAACGTCAGGCTCGACTTGATGCTCGGGTCGCTCTTGAAGCAGCGGATATCGATGCGCTCGGCCAACCCCGACCACTCGTAATGCGCCACCAGCGCATTGAGGATCTGTTCAAGGGTTACGCCATGCAGCGGATCGGGAGTGTGGTCGTTCATGCCAGGCCTTTGGACGGAGTGAAAATGCACAAGCCGCGCACCTTAGCCGAGGGGCCGGTCAGGTGGAAGGCCTTGCATCAAATGTAGGCCAACCCGAGAAGATCGCAGCCTGCGACCATCGCCACAATGCGCCCGTTTGCCGCACTGTTACCGAATCCGAAACGCTGCATGTCTGCAAAAGCCCTTTGTCTTTTTGTTACAGATCATTATCCTGCCGCCCTTCAGCTGAATCGCTTCACTGCCTGCGTCAAATTGAAGCGCTCGGTTTACCCCCGTAAAACACCAAAAAAAGACTGACCCATGCCTGATTTTTCCTTCTCCCGAGACAGCGCTATCTCAACCCTGCGCCTGCTCGGCGGCTGCACCGCGCTCGGCTTCGCCACCTACGCCCAGGCGGCCCCCGCCTTCGACAGTGACTCACCGTGGATGCTCGGTGACTGGAACGGCACGCGTACCGAGCTGGCGGAAAAAGGCTACGACTTCAAACTCGATTACACCGGCGAAATGGGCAGCAACCTGCACGGCGGCTACGACCACGATCGCACCGCGCGCTACAGCGATCAGTTCGGTCTGGGCACGCACCTGGACCTGCAAAAAATCCTCGGCTGGGACGACGCCGAATTTCAGCTGACCATCACCAAGCGCAGCGGCAACAACATCAGCAACGACCGGATCAACGATCCACGTGTTGGCGGCTTCACCTCGGCCCAGGAAGTCTGGGGCCGTGGCCAGACCACGCGCCTGACGCAGATGTGGTATCAGCAGAAATTCTTCGACCAGAAGCTCGACATCAAGGTCGGCCGCTTCGGCGAAGGCGAAGACTTCAACAGCTTCCCGTGCGACTTCCAGAACCTGGCGTTCTGCGGCTCGCAGGTCGGCAACTGGGTCGGCGGCATCTGGTACAACTGGCCGGTCAGCCAGTGGGCACTGCGGGTCAAATATCACCTGACCCCGGAGCTGTACGCGCAAGTCGGCGCCTACGAGCAGAACCCGTCGAACCTTGATCGCGGCAACGGCTTCAAGCTCAGCGGCAGCGGCACCCAGGGCGCCGTGTTGCCGGTGGAACTGGTGTGGACGCCGAAGCTCAACGGTCTGCCGGGCGAATACCGTGCCGGTTACTACTACAGCAGCGCCAAGGCCTCTGACGTCTATAAAGACCAGAACGGCCAGCCCGCCGCACTGAGCGGCGAAGCCTACCGCAGCGCGTCGAGCAAGCACGGCGTGTGGTTCGGCGCTCAGCAGCAAATCACCAGCATCGCCAGCGATCACTCGCGCGGCTTGAGCGTGTTCGCCAACGCGACGATGCACGACAAGAAAACCAACGCGATCGACAACTACGTGCAGGCCGGCGTGGTCTACAAAGGCCCGTTCGATGCCCGCGCCAAGGACGACATCGGTTTCGCCCTGGCCCGCGTCCACGTCAACCCGGCCTTCCGCAAGAACGCCGAAGCGAGCAATCAGGCGCACGCCGTCTACGACTATGACGACCCGTCCTTCCTGCCACCGCAGGACACCGAATACAGCGCCGAACTGTATTACGGCGTGCACGTCGCCAACTGGCTGACCGTGCGCCCGAACCTGCAATACATCCGCCATCCGGGCGGCGTGAACGAGGTCGATGACGCACTGATCGCGGGGATCAAGATCCAGTCTTCGTTCTAAAGATTTACGCAAATCCCCAAGGTGGGAGCGGGCTTGCTCGCGAAGGCGGCGTGTCAGTCGATGCATCAGCCTTCTGACACACCGCTTTCGCGAGCAAGCCCGCTCCCACAGGGGATTTATGAAATTTGTTAGCTACACAAGTTTTATCTGAACCATACCTGTGCCCAATCGTCATCTAGAGTGACTAAAGCGCGGGACTAAATAAACGTCACGGAGAATCACACTATGAGCACTGAAAGTGCTTCGAGTCGGGGCCGTCTGTTACCGAGCCTGCTCGGCATTCTGCTTCTACTGATGGGCCTGGCCATGCTGGCCGGGGGAGTCAAGCTGAGCATGCTCGGCGGCTCGCTGTACTACCTGCTGGCCGGTATCGGCATTGCGCTGAGCGGCATTCTGTTGCTGCTGCGTCGTCGCGCAGCGCTGGGCCTGTACGCCATCGTGTTGTTCGCCAGCACGGTCTGGGCCTTGTGGGAAGTCGGTCTGGACTGGTGGCAACTGGTGCCGCGTCTGGCACTGTGGTTTGTCCTCGGCATCGTGATGTTGCTGCCGTGGTTCCGTCGTCCGCTGCTGCTTGCCGGCCCGGCGCCGATGGGCACGGGTGGTCTGAGCGTGGCTGTGGTGCTGGCCGGCGTCACTGCCCTGGCCAGCCTGTTCACCCACCCCGGGGAAACCTTTGGCGAACTGGGCCGCGACACCGCAGACATGACCAGCACCGCGCCAGCCATGCCGGATGGCGAATGGCAGGCCTATGGCCGCACCGAATTCGGTGACCGCTACTCGCCGCTGAAGCAGATCACCCCGGCCAACGTCGGCAAGCTGAAAGAGGCCTGGCGCATCCAGACCGGCGACCTGCCGACGTCTGATGACCCGGTCGAGCTGACCAACGAAAACACCCCGCTCAAAGTCAACGGCATGATCTATGCCTGCACCGCGCACAGCAAAGTGCTGGCACTGGACCCGGACACCGGCAAGGAAATCTGGCGCTTCGACCCGCAGATCAAGAGCCCGGTGGGCTTCAAGGGCTTCGCCCACATGACCTGCCGTGGCGTGTCGTACTACGACGAAGCCGCCTACGCGAAAGCTGATAACGCCGCTTCCGCCGTTATCTCCGAAGCCGGCAAAGCCGTTGCCCAGGCCTGCCCGCGTCGTCTGTACCTGCCAACCGCCGATGCACGCCTGATCGCACTGAACGCCGACACCGGCAAGATTTGCGAAGGCTTCGGCAAAAACGGCGTGGTCGACCTGACCCAGGGCATCGGCCCGTTCACCGCCGGTGGCTACTACTCCACCTCGCCAGCGGCGATTACCCGTGATCTGGTGATCATGGGCGGTCACGTCACCGACAACGAATCGACCAACGAGCCATCGGGCGTGATCCGCGCCTTCGACGTGCACGACGGCCACCTCGTGTGGAACTGGGACAGCGACAAGCCAGACGCCACCGAGCCTTTGGCGCCGGGCGAAATCTACAGCCGTAACTCGGCGAACATGTGGTCGCTGGCCAGCGTCGATGAAAAACTCGGCATGGTTTATCTGCCACTGGGCAACCAGACTCCGGACCAGTGGGGCGCCGACCGCACCCCTGGCGCCGAGAAATTCAGCGCCGGCATCGTCGCGCTGGACCTGGCCACCGGTAAAGTGCGCTGGAACTACCAGTTCACCCACCACGACCTGTGGGACATGGACGTTGGCAGCCAGCCAACCCTGCTCGACATGAAAACCGCCGACGGCGTGAAACCGGCGCTGATCGCCCCGACCAAACAGGGCAGCCTGTACGTCCTCGACCGTCGTGACGGCACGCCAATCATCCCGATCCGCGAAATCCCGGTTCCGCAAGGCGCCGTGAAAGGCGACCACACCGCACCGACCCAGGCCCGTTCGGACCTCAACCTGCTGGCCCCGGAACTGACCGAAAAAGCCATGTGGGGCGCGAGCCCGTTCGACCAGATGCTGTGCCGCATCCAGTTCAAGGAACTGCGCTACGAAGGCCAATACACGCCTCCGTCGGAGCAAGGCAGCCTGATCTACCCGGGTAACGTCGGCGTGTTCAACTGGGGCGGCGTCTCGGTCGACCCGGTTCGCCAGATGCTGTTCACCAGCCCGAACTACATGGCCTTCGTCTCGAAGATGATCCCGCGCGCCGAAGTGGCCGCCGACAGCAAACGCGAAAGCGAAACCGCCGGTATCCAGCCAAACACTGGCGCGCCATACGCGGTGACCATGCACCCGTTCATGTCGCCCTTCGGCGTACCGTGCCAGGCCCCGGCCTGGGGCTACGTCGCCGGTATCGACCTGACCACCGGCAAAGTCGTGTGGAAACGCAAGAACGGCACCAGCCGCGACAGCTCGCCAATCCCGATCGGCTTCACCCTTGGCGTGCCAAGCATGGGCGGCTCGATGGTGACTGCGGGCGGCGTCGGCTTCCTCAGCGGCACCCTCGACCAGTACCTGCGCGCCTACGACGTGAACACTGGTAAAGAGCTGTGGAAATCGCGTCTGCCTGCCGGCGGCCAAGCGACCCCGATGACCTATACCGGCAAGGACGGCAAGCAATACGTCCTGCTGGTGGTGGGTGGTCACGGTTCGCTGGGCACCAAGATGGGTGACTACGTGATTGCGTACAAACTGCCGGAATAAGTTTTAGCGGCGGTAATAGAAAGGCGATGTTCCGTGAGGGACATCGCCTTTTTTGTTGCACACAGCTTTTCTGAACTCACTGAAAAACCTGTGGGAGCGGGCTTGCTCGCGAAGGCGGTGTGTCAGCCAATTAATTTGCCACTGACACACCGCTTTCGCGAGCAAGCCCGCTCCCACAATGGACGGTGTCCGTCCTACAGAAGCGCGTTACATGCGGGAGTTTTCTGACAAGTCGCGTCGGTTGTGCTTCGGAAGTCGGCTGGATAGGCTTTGAAGATCGCTGGAAATTCAGCGAACGGGCGTCGCGGCCTGATAACTGATGCATAATCGCCGACCTGACAGCACCTGCCGGTGCCTGTTGGTTGTTTCATGGCGGCTGTGCGCGGGATACCTTTCTAGGGAGGTATGCCGATTTCTCAGTTATCGGTCCGCGAACCCGCGTACAGCTGCCACCTCAGATTGCGTCGCGGCAATCGAAGGTAGCTCCACTTCACCAACTGAGAACTCATCATGATCAAACCCACACCGAATCCCCCCGAAACCTCCCCCTACGAATCCCTCGATTCCAGAAAACTCCACGACGCCGCCGAACGTGCGCTGGATCACTACCTGAAACCCTCCGCCGCCGCTGTGAGATTCCACAAACCCAGCAGCATGTTCCAGGTCGCCCCGGACATGGACAACGAAAGCCTGCTGGCCCACGCCTGCGAATCACTGGCCTCGGCGAGCATCATGACCAGCGACATCGCAGCCTATGTGGACAGCCCGCAGCGGCAGACGATTCTGGCGATCCAGCAGATCATCATGCTGGCTGAACTGGCGGTGAATCGGGTGCTGGATAATGTGGAAATCACCCAATCTGCGGCGCACATCTGAGCCATAGCAGGAGCGGGCTTGCTCGCGAAAGCGTCAGCACACCCAACACTTGCGGTGACTGACACACCGCTTTCGCGAGCAAGCCCGCTCCCACAGTAGAATTGGGTGAGTCAGGTGGAGACTGGTCGGCTCGCAGGCCGCCATCGCGAGCAGGCTCACTCCTACAGTTGGAATGGGTGTGGTCAGTTGGAGATTGGTCGGCTCGTAGGCAGCCATCGCGAGCAGGCTCACTCCTACAGTTGGAATGGGTGTGGTCAGTTGGAGATCGGTCGGCTCGCAGGCCGCCATCGCGAGCAGGCTCACTCCTACAGTTGGAATGGGTGTGGTCAGTTGGAGATCGGTCGGCTCTTAGGCCGCCATCGCGAGCAGGCTCACTCCTACAGTTGGAATCGGTGTGGTCAGTTGGAGATCGGTCGGCTGTCAGGCCGCCATCGCGAGCAGGCTCACTCCTACAGTTGGAATGGGTGTGGTCAGTTGGAGATCGGTCGGCTGTCAGCCGCCATCGCTGGCAAGCCAGCTCCCACAGTTTTGATTTGTGTACGCCCCATGCGGCGCAGCCGCCCCACTCAACACAATGAGCGCAAGCTCGAGTACCGCTTTTGATCTTGATCCACGGGCGACGTCGGAAGGCTGAGTGGAGGGATTGATCCGGGGGTGGGAGCGCAGCGACCGTTTGGCGCAGCCAAACACAGCGAGAGGAGGTGCAGCGAAGCAAACCGGAGGCGCTGCGCCCGGATCAATCCCGGAACGAAGGAACCCCGAGCCCCAGCGAGCGGGCCGAACGCAGGAGCAAGCGTTTTTTGCTTACTTTTTTAGGCGCTTGTAAAAAAGTGAGTCGCCGTCAGGGCGAAACCCTAAGTAGCCGTTACCAAAAAAACGGATATGTACACAAAAAACCAAGAACCTGGTCGGCCCAAAGGCCGCCAAGTCCAAAGCGAGCCCCCTGTCAAAACCCTGAACAAACAAGCAGAAACACCCACCCCCATTGAAACCACCCAAAGCCTGCCCCATCTAAGACCCATACCCCATTGCGCAGGTGCCCCAATGAGCGACCAGCAAGAATTCCCGGACAACCCCGACGACTACACCGAAGCTGACCACATCGAACACCACTCCACCGGCAAAGGCCTCGCCCTGCCCGGCCAGAACCTGCCGGACAAGGTCTACGTCATCCCGATCCACAATCGCCCGTTCTTCCCGGCCCAAGTGCTGCCAGTCATCGTCAACGAAGAACCCTGGGCCGAAACGCTCGATCTGGTGAGCAAATCCGAACACCACTCCCTGGCCCTGTTCTTCATGGACACGCCCCAGGAAGACCCGCGCCACTTCAACACCAAAGCCCTGCCGCAATACGGCACGTTGGTGAAGGTGCACCACGCCAGCCGTGAAAACGGCAAACTGCAGTTCGTCGCCCAGGGCCTGAGCCGCGTACGCATCAAGACCTGGCTCAAGCACCATCGTCCACCGTACCTGGTGGAAGTCGAATACCCGCACCAGCCGACCGAGCCGACCGATGAGGTCAAGGCCTACGGCATGGCGCTGATCAACGCGATCAAGGAACTGCTGCCGCTGAACCCGTTGTACAGCGAAGAGCTGAAGAACTACCTCAACCGCTTCAGCCCCAACGATCCGTCGCCGCTGACCGACTTCGCCGCCGCCCTGACCTCCGCCACCGGTTCCGAGCTGCAAGAAGTGCTCGACTGCGTGCCGATGCTCAAGCGCATGGAAAAAGTCCTGCCGATGCTGCGCAAGGAAGTTGAAGTCGCGCGCCTGCAGAAAGAGATCTCCGCCGAGGTCAATCGCAAGATTGGCGAGCATCAGCGCGAGTTCTTCCTCAAGGAACAACTCAAGGTCATCCAGCAGGAACTCGGCCTGACCAAGGACGACCGCAGCGCCGACCTTGAACAATTCGAGCAACGCCTGGAAGGCAAAGTCCTGCCGGCGCAGGTACAGAAACGCCTCGAAGAGGAAATGAACAAGCTGTCGATCCTCGAAACCGGATCGCCGGAGTACGCGGTCACCCGCAACTACCTCGACTGGGCGACCTCGGTGCCGTGGGGCGTGTACGGCGAGGACAAACTCGACCTCAAGCACGCGCGCAAGGTGCTCGACAAACACCACGCCGGCCTCGACGACATCAAGGATCGCATCCTCGAATTCCTCGCCGTCGGTGCCTACAAAGGCGAGATCAGCGGCTCGATCGTGCTGCTGGTCGGCCCGCCGGGCGTGGGTAAAACCAGCGTCGGCAAGTCCATCGCCGAATCCCTCGGCCGACCGTTCTACCGCTTCAGCCTCGGCGGCATGCGTGACGAAGCCGAGATCAAGGGCCACCGCCGCACCTACATCGGCGCGCAGCCGGGCAAACTGGTGCAGGCGTTGAAAGACGTCGAAGTGATGAACCCGGTGATCATGCTCGACGAGATCGACAAGATGGGCCAGAGCTACCAGGGCGACCCGGCCTCGGCGCTGCTGGAAACTCTCGATCCGGAACAGAACGTCGAATTCCTCGATCACTACCTCGACTTGCGCATGGACCTGTCGAAAGTCCTGTTCGTGTGCACCGCCAACACCCTGGATTCGATTCCCGGCCCGTTGCTGGACCGGATGGAAGTGATTCGCCTGTCGGGCTACATCACCGAAGAAAAAGTCGCCATCGCCAAGCGCCACCTGTGGCCGAAGCTGCTGGAAAAGGCCGGCGTGTCCAAAGGCAGCCTGAGCATCAGCGACAGCGCGCTCAAGGCCTTGATCGACGGTTACGCCCGTGAAGCCGGGGTGCGCCAACTGGAAAAACAGATGGGCAAACTGGTGCGCAAAGCGGTGATGAAGCTGATCGACGACCCGAAAGCGGTGATCAAGCTCGGCCCGAAAGACCTCGAAGCCTCGCTGGGCCATCCGGTGTTCCGCAACGAACAAGTGCTGTCCGGCACGGGTGTGATCACCGGCCTGGCCTGGACCAGCATGGGCGGCGCGACCCTGCCGATCGAAGCGACGCGAATTCACACGCTCAATCGTGGCTTCAAACTCACCGGGCAACTGGGTGATGTGATGAAAGAGTCGGCGGAGATCGCCTACAGCTACGTCAGCTCGCACCTGAAATCGTTCGGCGGCGATCCGAAGTTCTTCGATGAAGCCTTCGTCCACCTGCATGTGCCGGAAGGCGCGACACCGAAGGACGGCCCAAGCGCCGGCGTGACCATGGCCAGTGCCCTGCTTTCGCTCGCACGCAACCAGGCGCCGAAAAAAGGCGTGGCGATGACCGGCGAACTGACCCTGACCGGGCATGTGCTGCCGATTGGCGGGGTGCGCGAGAAAGTCATCGCGGCGCGGCGGCAGAAGATTTTCGAGCTGATCCTGCCCGAACCGAACCGCGGTAACTTCGAAGAGCTGCCGGATTATTTGAAGGAAGGCATTACCGTGCACTTCGCCAAGCGCTTTGCGGATGTGGCGAAAGTGTTGTTCTGACAGTTATCCAGAGCCTGACACACCGCCTTCGCGAGCAAGCCCGCTCCCACATTGGTTGTGTGGTGATCACAAATCCTGTGTTCATCACAAAACCCTGTGGGAGCGGGCTTGCTCGCGAAGGCGTCTGTAGCGACACCACTGACTGCCTGACGGTCACACTTTGTCTCATCTTCAGTTATGCTCGCCGTTCGTCGCCAACACCGGAGCCACTGAGCCTATGTCCCCCACTCGCCTGTTCGTCCCCCTCGCCCTTTCCCTGCTGGCCGCCTGCGCCACGCAGCCGAAACACAACGTGACCGTGGAAAAACAGAGCGAATGCCCCGTGCGGCTGACCAACGGACAAAACCTGATCGTGATGCTGCCAAGCAATCCGACCACGGGTTATCGCTGGGCGATTCAGGATTCGGCGGGCGGTGTGCTCCATGCCCTCAGCCCCGAGGTTTACAGCAGCCCGAAAGATTCCGGCATGGTCGGCGCGGGCGGTTTTTCCACCTGGCGCTTCCAGGCCTTTGCCACCGGCACCGGCCGCCTGCGCCTGACCTCGCAGCAACCTTGGGAGCCCGAAGTAACACCAGTGGAAACCTTCGACTGCGCCATCTCGGTGAACTGACCGTGGGCTGGCTGATTCTGGCGCTGATGGGCGCGGTGACGTTTCTCTACGGCGTGAGCACCCATGCGGCGCTGTTGTGCCTGTTGGTCAAACCGTTGCCGGTGCTGGCGCTGCTCGGCTGGCTGCACGATGCACCACCCAGCGACTATCGGCGCTGGATCAGTCTGGGGCTGATTTTCTCGTTACTCGGTGACGTGTTGCTGGCGTGGCCGGGGGATTTGTTCGTGTTTGGCCTGGGTGCGTTTCTGGTTGCGCACTTGGCCTATCTCAAGGCTTACCTCAGCGATTGCAAGCGTCTGGCGCTCTTGCCGCTGGTGCTCGCGCTCGGCGTGGGCGCGGTGCTGCTGGGGCTGCTGATCTCCAGTGGTCTTGGGCCATTGCTGGTGCCGGTGGTCGTCTACGGCACCGCGATCAGCGCCATGCTCTGGCGCGCCCTCGCCCGCCTCGGCACCGACGTGCCCAAGCGTTCGGCGCTGCTGGCGGCAGCGGGTGCGGTGGCGTTCGTGTTCTCCGACAGCGTGATCGGCATTGATCGCTTCGTATCGCCATTCCACGCGGCCCCATACGTGATCATCCTCAGCTACTGGCTGGGCCAGTGGGGGATTGCCGCTTCGGCGTTTTCCCCCACCAAACGATGAAACCGTTGTGGCGAGGGAGCTTGCTCCCGCTCGGCTGCGCAGCAGTCGTAAAACCTGAGTACGAGGTATACCTGCAGTATCGCGTGCCCCGGAATTGGGGTCGCTTCGCAACCCAACGGGAGCAAGCTCCCTCGCCACAGGTATGTGTTTCAGGTTTGCTTGCGGCGGTTTATCAGACAACCCAAGCATCCCGACGCCACTTTGGCTAAAATGCCGGCCTTTTCCACCGACACCGCCGGAACCGCCGTGAGCAAAGAACCCGATCGCATTTTCGCCCAGCCGATGGCCCAGGTGCCTGACTTCGCCTTCAACGAGGACGTGGTGCGGGTGTTCCCGGACATGATCAAGCGCTCGGTGCCGGGTTACCCGACCATCGTCGAAAACCTCGGCGTGCTCGCCGCGCAGTTCGCCCAACCAAACAGTGTC
The DNA here is from genome assembly GCF_057799175.1 of Pseudomonas sp. 14P5.3.2. NCBI lineage: Bacteria > Pseudomonadati > Pseudomonadota > Gammaproteobacteria > Pseudomonadales > Pseudomonadaceae > Pseudomonas > Pseudomonas sp. 14P5.3.2. The sequence continues at coordinate 39,451 of NZ_JBYOKU010000047.1, forward strand.
CTTTACGATCTCGGCGCCTCGCTTGGCGCGGTGACTCAGGCCCTGCGCCGTCACGTGCGCACCGACGGTTGCCGGGTGATCGCGGTGGATAACTCGGCGGCGATGGTCGAACGCTGCCGTGAATACCTCAACGGTCAGGATTCGATGTTCCAGGAGTTGCTGCCGGTCGAAGTGATCGAAGGCGACATTCTCGCGCTTGAGTTCAAACCGGCCTCGGTGGTGGCGCTGAACTTCACCCTGCAATTCATCGCCCCGGAACAGCGCACCGCGTTGCTCTCGCGTATCCGTCAATCGCTGCTGCCCGGCGGCGCGCTGATTCTGTCGGAGAAGCTGCGCTTCAACGATGCGCAAGAGCACGCGCTGCTCACCGATCTGCACGTCGCGTTCAAACGCGCCAACGGCTACAGCGAACTGGAAATTGCCCAGAAGCGCAGCGCCATCGAAAACGTCATGAAGCCCGACAGCCTCGAAGAACACCGCGAACGCCTGCTGGCCGCCGGGTTCTCGAAAGTCGTGCCGTGGTTCCAGTGTCTTAACTTTGCCTCGTTGATTGCCTTGCCATGATTGATCTGTCCCCCCTCGCCCGCCGTCTGGCCGGCACGCCGCTGGCCGACTGGGCCAACACCCTGCAAGGGCAACTCGACAAGAAAATGGAGAAGGGCCACGGCGATCTGGAGCGCTGGCAGAGTGCGCTGGACGCGTTGCCGAAGATCCAGCCGAGCGAAGTCGATCTGCTCAACGGCCTGAAACTCGACACCGATTGCGACGATGAAACCCGTGCACAAATGCGCACCGCGCTGATGGGCCTGTCGCCATGGCGCAAGGGGCCGTTCGACCTGTTCGGCGTACACGTCGACACCGAATGGCGCTCGGACTGGAAGTGGTCGCGGGTCGCTCCGCATCTGGATCTGAAGGGCAAACGCATCCTCGATGTCGGTTGCGGCAACGGTTACTACATGTGGCGCATGCTCGGCGCCGGTGCCGACAGCGTGATCGGCGTCGATCCGAACTGGCTGTTCTTCTGCCAGTTCCAGGCCGTGCAGCGTTATCTGTCCGAGCCGAACGCGTGGCACTTGCCGTTCCCGTTCGAAGACATGCCGCCGAACCTGGAAGGCTTCGACACGGTGTTCTCGATGGGCGTGTTCTACCACCGTCGTTCGCCGATTGAGCATTTGCTGGCGCTCAAGGATTGCCTGGTCAAGGGCGGCGAACTGGTGCTGGAAACCCTGGTGGTCGAAGGCGACAAGCATCAGGTGCTGGTGCCGGAAGATCGTTACGCGCAGATGCGCAACGTGTGGTTCCTGCCATCGGTACCGGCGCTGGAATTGTGGCTGCGCCGAGCAGGCTTCACCGATATTCGTTGTGTCGACGTCAGCATGACGACGGTCGATGAACAACGAGGCACCGAATGGATGAAGTATCAGTCGTTGAGTGACTTCCTTGATCCGGAAGATCACAGCAAGACCATCGAAGGCCTGCCGGCGCCGATGCGGGCGGTGATTGTCGCCCGTAAGTAACCCTCTCAAACACCGCATAACCTTGTAGGAGTGAGCCTGCTCGCGATAGCGGTCTGACAGTCAAAGCAATGTTGCATGTTCGAGCGCTGTCG
>NZ_JBYOKU010000048.1:0-40701 GCF_057799175.1 Pseudomonas sp. 14P5.3.2
CACTCCTACACTGGACCGCTGGTATTTCTCCGGGCATAAAAAAAGCACCCCGAAGGGTGCTTTTTGCGTTTCGCAGGAAGCTTAGCGCTTCAGCGAAGCCGGCAGGTGCGGCTGGATCGCCGTCAGGACTGCCTTGAAGCATTTGGTGTTGCCGGCAACGATGTGGCCTTTCTCAAGGAAATCGTGACCGCCGGTGAAGTCGCTCACCAGGCCGCCAGCTTCTTGGATCAGCAGGGCGCCTGCAGCCATGTCCCACTCGGACAGGCCCGACTCCCAGAACGCGTCGAAACGACCGGCAGCCACGTAGGCCAGGTCCAGGCTGGCGGAGCCGGCGCGGCGGATGCCGGCAGTCTGGCCAACCAGGGCGCGGAACATGCCCAGGTAGTTGTCGAGGTTGTCCATCTGGTCGTCACGGAACGGGAAGCCAGTGCCCAGCAGAGCGCCGTCGAGGCTGGTGCGACCGCTGACGCGCAGACGACGACCGTTCAGTTGAGCGCCGCGACCACGGCTGGCGGTGAATTCTTCCTGGCGAACCGGGTCCAGAACCACTGCGTGCTCCAGGCGACCACGGTATTTGCAGGCAATGCTGACAGCGAAGTGAGGAATGCCACGCAGGAAGTTGGTGGTGCCGTCCAGCGGATCGATGATCCACAGGTACTCTTCGCCTTCGATGCCGTTACCGACGTGCATGCCGGTTTCTTCACCCTGGATCGAGTGATTCGGGTAAGCCTTGCGCAGAGCATCGATGATTTTCTGTTCGGCGGCGCGATCGACCTCGGATACATAATCCTTGGCGTCTTTTTCGTCGACCTTGATGGTATCCAGGCGCTCGATGGAGCGGAAGATCAGTTCACTGGCGCTGCGGGCGGCGCGCAGCGCGATATTCAGCATGGGCTGCATGGATGTGTCACCTAAGGTTGTTAAAGAAAGCCGCGCATTCTATCAGAACTTTTCTTCAGGTGAAGGTCGCTGTTCGCTTTCATAGCTTAACGGTAGGCTGTTCTGTAAGATTTGCACCCCTTTCCTGTGTCCGAGAGCGCCTCCCTTGCTGCAGAACATTCGTGTCGTCCTGGTCAATACCAGCCACCCCGGCAACATCGGCGGGGCCGCGCGCGCCATGAAAAACATGGGTCTGTCGCGGCTGGTGCTGGTCGAACCGCGGTTGTTTCCGCACCACGAAGCCGATGCTCGAGCTTCCGGTGCCGGGGATATCCTTGAAAATGCTCAAGTCGTCGCCACTCTGGAAGACGCCCTGGTCGGCTGCAATCTGGTGCTCGGCACCAGCGCCCGTGACCGGCGCATTCCCTGGCCGCTGCTCGATCCCCGCGAATGCGGGAGCAAAGTGGTCGAGGAGGCGGGGCAGGGCGCGGAAATCGCGTTGGTATTCGGTCGTGAAGACTCCGGCCTGACCAACGAGGAGCTGCAGCGATGTCACTTTCATGTGCACATCCCCTCCGATCCTGGGTTCAGCTCGCTGAACCTTGGGGCGGCGGTGCAGGTGTTGAGCTATGAAGTGCGCATGGCCTGGCTGGCTGCTCAAGGGCAGCCGACCAAGATCGAGAAAGAAGAAGTGGCCTCCGTGAAAAGTGCCGAGCTCGCGACCATGGATGAGCTGGAGCGCTTTTATGAGCATCTGGAGCAGACGCTGGTCGCCATCGAATTTCTCGATCCGGAAAAACCACGGCACTTGATGGCGCGCCTGCGCCGGTTGTACGGACGCAGCTCGGTCAGCCGGGCGGAAATGAATATTTTGCGTGGCATCCTCACGGAAACCCAAAAAGCGGCCCGTGGTGAGCTTCTTAAGCGGAAGGACTGAATGATGTTTGAGCGTTTGCGTGAAGATATCCAGAGCGTATTCCATCGAGACCCGGCGGCGCGTAACGCTTTTGAAGTCCTGACCTGCTATCCCGGCATGCATGCGATCTGGATTCACCGGTTGGCCGGCATGCTGTGGCGCAACGAGCTGAAATGGCTGGCGCGACTGGTGTCTAACTTCGGTCGCTGGCTGACCGGGATCGAGATTCATCCGGGGGCCAAGGTCGGTCGGCGTTTCTTTATCGATCACGGCATGGGCATCGTCATTGGTGAAACCGCCGAGATCGGCGATGACGTGACCATTTATCAGGGCGTAACCCTCGGTGGTACCAGTTGGAACAAGGGCAAGCGCCACCCGACGCTGGGTGATGGCGTGGTGGTGGGTGCTGGCGCCAAAGTGCTCGGGCCGTTCACGGTAGGGGCTGGCGCCAAAGTCGGCTCCAACGCAGTGGTCACCAAGGAAGTGCCGCCGGGCGCCACAGTGGTGGGGATTCCGGGGCGGATCATCGTCAAATCCGATGAAGAGCAGGACGCCAAGCGCAAGGCGATGGCTGAGAAGATCGGCTTCGATGCTTATGGTGTCAGCGAAGACATGCCCGATCCGGTGGCCCGTGCCATCGGTCAGTTGCTCGATCACCTGCAAGCGGTGGATGGGCGGCTGGAAGGGATGTGCGGCGCGCTGAAGGATCTGGGCAGTAATTACTGTGCGAAAGATCTGCCTGAACTGCGCGAAGAAGACTTTGCCTGTGTGAAGGGCAAAGACGAATCCAAAGCCGGCTGAACCGCAGCGCTGCGTTTCGCGAGCAGGCTCGCTCCCACATTGGAATGCATCCCCTGTGGGAGCGGGCTTGCTCGCGAAGAACGATAACGCGTTACCGCTGGCTGTACGCCGCCAGCCTTTGCTATGATGCGCGCGCTCTTTTGCGGGTAAACCCGACTAAAGCACTAGGTCTTATAGTTGACTTAAATGCTCGGGAATTGCATACTCCCGCCCATTCCGAACTCCGTGGTAATTGTCCATGCGACTGACTACAAAAGGCCGATACGCCGTGACCGCCATGCTTGACCTGGCGTTGCACGCGCAGCACGGGCCGGTGTCCCTGGCCGATATCTCCGAGCGCCAAGGCATCTCCCTGTCCTATCTCGAACAGCTTTTCGCCAAGCTGCGCCGCAGTAACCTGGTTTCCAGTGTTCGCGGTCCAGGCGGTGGTTATCAGCTTTCGCGCGACATGCAGGGCATCCAGGTGGCTCAGGTGATCGATGCGGTCAACGAATCGGTCGACGCTACAAAGTGCCAGGGCCAGGGCGATTGCCATTCCGGCGACACCTGCCTGACTCATCACCTGTGGTGCGACCTGAGCCTGCAGATTCACGAATTTCTAAGTGGTATCAGCTTGGCTGATCTTGTGACTCGCCGTGAGGTGCAAGAAGTAGCCCAGCGTCAGGACCAGCGTCGTTGCAACAGCAAGGCGCCACGCCTGGACAAGATTGAAGCGTCCGCCGTCGAATGACAGCCGAAGAGCTAGCGGAACGCCAGCCCTGATTTAGGAGATAGTCCATGAAATTGCCGATTTACCTTGATTACTCTGCGACCACCCCGGTCGATCCGCGCGTTGCGCAAAAGATGAGTGAATGCCTGCTGGTCGACGGAAACTTCGGTAACCCGGCGTCCCGTTCCCACGTGTTCGGCTGGAAAGCTGAAGAGTCCGTCGAAAATGCCCGTCGTCAGGTGGCCGATCTGGTCAACGCCGACCCGCGCGAAATCGTCTGGACGTCCGGCGCCACCGAATCCGACAACCTGGCAATCAAGGGTGCGGCGCATTTCTATGGCTCCAAAGGCAAGCACCTGATCACCAGCAAGATCGAACACAAGGCTGTTCTCGACACCATGCGCCAACTGGAGCGTGAAGGTTTCGAAGTGACCTACCTCGAGCCGACCGAAGACGGTCTGATCACCCCGGCGATGATCGAAGCGGCACTGCGCGAAGACACCATTCTGGTGTCGGTAATGCACGTGAACAACGAAATCGGCACCATCAACGACATCGCTGCCATCGGCGAACTGACCCGCTCCAAGGGCGTTCTGCTGCATGTTGACGCGGCTCAGTCCACCGGCAAGGTCGAGATCGATCTGCAGAAGCTGAAAGTCGACATGATGTCGTTCTCCGCCCACAAAACCTACGGCCCTAAAGGCATCGGCGCCCTGTACGTCAGCCGCAAGCCGCGTGTGCGCATCGAAGCGACCATGCACGGCGGCGGTCACGAACGTGGCATGCGTTCCGGCACTCTGGCGACCCACCAGATCGTCGGTATGGGCGAAGCCTTCCGCGTAGCCAAGGAAGACATGGCTGCCGAAAACGTACGCATCAAGGCCCTGAGCGATCGTTTCTTCAAGCAGGTCGAGCACCTGGAAGAGCTGTACGTCAACGGCAGCCTGACCGCCCGCGTTCCGCACAACCTGAACCTGAGCTTCAACTACGTTGAAGGCGAGTCGCTGATCATGGCGCTCAAGGATCTGGCGGTATCGTCCGGTTCGGCCTGCACTTCGGCGTCCCTGGAGCCTTCGTACGTACTGCGCGCCCTGGGCCGCAACGACGAACTGGCACACAGCTCGATCCGTTTCACCTTCGGCCGTTTCACCACCGAAGAAGAAATCGACTACGCCGCGCAGAAAGTCTGCGAGGCCGTTACCAAGCTGCGCGCTCTGTCGCCGCTGTGGGACATGTACAAAGACGGTGTCGACATTTCGAAAATCGAGTGGGCGGCACACTGATTTCAAGTCGCCGCGAACCGGCCCTGCGACCCAAGGTTGCGGGGCTTAAAGAGCGACTCTCTGATGAGTGAGGATTAAGCATCATGGCTTACAGCGAAAAGGTCATCGACCACTACGAAAACCCGCGCAACGTCGGCAAGATGAACGCGGAAGACCCGGATGTCGGCACCGGCATGGTCGGCGCTCCGGCGTGCGGCGACGTGATGCGTCTGCAGATCAAGGTCAACGATCAGGGCGTTATCGAAGACGCCAAGTTCAAGACCTACGGCTGCGGTTCGGCAATCGCTTCCAGCTCCCTGGCCACCGAGTGGATGAAGGGTAAGACGCTGGACGAGGCCGAGACCATCAAGAACACTCAGCTGGCCGAAGAACTGGCCCTGCCGCCAGTGAAAATCCACTGCTCGGTACTCGCTGAAGACGCTATCAAAGCGGCTGTTCGCGACTACAAGCAGAAGAAAGGCTTGATCTAAGCATTGCGCGACGAGTAAGGAGTCAACGATGGCTATCAGCATGACAGAAGCGGCTGCTCGACACGTGCGACGCTCCCTCGACGGGCGCGGCAAAGGTGAAGGGATTCGTCTGGGTGTTCGCACCACAGGCTGTTCCGGCCTTGCCTACGTGCTGGAGTTTGTCGACGAGGTGGTTGCCGAGGATCAGGTGTTCGAAAGTCACGGCGAGAAAGTGATCATCGACCCGAAAAGCCTGGCCTACCTGGACGGCACCGAGCTCGATTTCGTCAAGGAAGGGTTGAACGAAGGCTTCAAGTTCAACAATCCCAACGTTCGCGGTGAATGTGGCTGCGGCGAAAGCTTCAACATCTGAGGCTTGTCGTGGGTATTCCTTGTCATTTCGCTTTATTCGAGCTGCAACCGAGCTTTCGCCTGGATCTCGAACAGTTGGCCACGCGCTACCGTGAGTTGGCGCGCGGTGTTCATCCTGACCGCTTTGCCGACGCCTCCGAGCGCGAACAGCGGTCGGCGCTCGAGCAGTCTGCGCGGCTCAACGACGCGTACCAGACGCTCAAGAGTCCTGCCCAGCGTGCACGCTACCTGCTGACCATCAGCGGGCATGAAGTGCCGATGGAAGTCACGGTCCATGACCCCGAGTTTCTTTTGCAGCAGATGCAGTGGCGCGAAGAGCTCGAAGACCTCCAGGACAGCGCCGATCTCGACGGTGTCGCGGTATTCAAGCGTCGCCTGAAAGTGGCTCAGGAACAGTTGAACGAAAGCTTCGCAGCCTGTTGGGATGATGCAGCGCAACGCGAACAGGCCGAACGCCTGATGCGGCGCATGCAGTTCCTCGACAAGCTCACCTACGAAGTGCGCCAGTTAGAAGAGCGCCTCGACGATTAACCCAGTGCCGCTCCGGTCGCACGCCTGATATACAGATAAGTCCTGATCACGATGGCCCTACTGCAGATCGCCGAACCCGGCCAAAGTCCTCAACCGCACCAGCGTCGTCTGGCTGTGGGGATCGACTTGGGCACTACCAATTCGCTGGTCGCTGCGTTGCGCAGTGGTCTTTCCGAACCACTGGCCGACGCTGACGGGCAGGTTATCCTGCCGTCCGCCGTGCGTTATCACGCCGACCGCGTCGAGGTTGGCGAGTCGGCCAAACTGGCCGCGTCTTCCGATCCCTTGAACACTGTGCTGTCGGTCAAACGCCTGATGGGTCGTGGCCTGTCCGACGTCAAGCAATTGGGCGAGCAACTGCCATACCGCTTCGTCGGTGGCGAATCGCACATGCCGTTCATCGACACCGTGCAAGGCCCGAAAAGCCCAGTCGAAGTCTCCGCCGATATCCTCAAGGTCCTGCGTCAGCGTGCTGAAGCGACCCTAGGTGGCGAGTTGGTCGGTGCGGTGATCACCGTTCCGGCGTATTTCGACGATGCGCAGCGCCAGGCCACCAAGGATGCGGCGAAACTCGCCGGTCTGAACGTGCTGCGCCTGCTCAACGAGCCGACGGCGGCTGCCGTGGCTTATGGTCTGGATCAGCATGCCGAAGGTCTGGTGGCGATTTATGACCTGGGCGGCGGTACGTTCGATATTTCGATTCTGCGTCTGACTGGCGGTGTGTTCGAAGTGCTGGCCACCGGCGGCGACAGCGCCCTGGGCGGCGATGACTTCGATCACGCGATTGCCGGCTGGATCATCGAGAGCGCCGGTCTGTCCGCCGATCTCGATCCGGGTGCGCAACGCAATCTGCTGCAAACTGCCTGCGCGGCCAAAGAAGCCCTGACCGATGCGGCCAGCGTTGAAGTCGCCTACGGTGACTGGAAGGCGCAGCTGACCCGCGAAGCCTTCGATGCGCTGATCGAGCCAATGGTTGCGCGCAGCCTGAAAGCCTGCCGCCGCGCCGTGCGTGATTCCGGTATCGAGCTGGAAGACGTGCATGCCGTGGTCATGGTCGGTGGTTCGACCCGCGTTCCACGTGTACGCGAGGCCGTTGCCGAAGCCTTCGGTCGTCAGCCATTGACGGAAATCGACCCGGATCAAGTGGTGGCCATCGGGGCTGCGATCCAGGCGGATACGCTGGCTGGCAACAAGCGCGATGGCGGCGAACTGCTGCTGCTCGACGTGATTCCACTGTCCCTTGGGCTGGAAACCATGGGCGGGCTGATGGAGAAGGTGATTCCGCGCAACACCACCATCCCGGTCGCCCGCGCTCAGGATTTCACCACTTATAAAGACGGCCAGTCGGCCATGGCGATCCATGTGCTCCAGGGTGAGCGCGAGCTGATCAGCGACTGCCGCTCCCTGGCGCGCTTCGAACTGCGCGGCATTCCGGCGATGGTGGCCGGTGCGGCGAAGATTCGCGTGACCTTCCAGGTCGATGCCGACGGTCTGCTCAGTGTTTCGGCGCGTGAACTGGGTTCAGGCGTTGAAGCGAGCATTCAGGTCAAGCCGTCCTACGGCCTGACCGACGGCGAAATCGCCAAGATGCTCAAGGATTCGTTCCAGCACGCCAATGACGACAAGGTCGCCCGCGTCCTGCGCGAGCAGCAAGTCGATGCCCAGCGCCTGATCGAAGCGGTACAGGGCGCTCTGGAGGCTGATGGTGAGCGTTTGCTCGACGCCGAAGAGCGCATGGTCATCGAGCTGCAGATGCAGGAACTGGCCGAACTGATGAAAGGCACCGATGGTTACGCCATCGAGCAGCAGACCAAGCGTCTGTCGCAAGTGACCGATGCTTTTGCTGCCCGCCGCATGGATCTGACGGTGAAAGCCGCTCTGTCGGGGCGCAATCTGAATGAAATCGAGGATATCTGATGCCGCAGGTCATTTTTCTGCCCCACGAGAAGTTCTGCCCTGAAGGCATGGTGGTCGAGGCTGAGCCCGGCACTTCGATTCTCGATCTGGCTCACGAACACCATATCGAGATGGAAAGTGCCTGCGGCGGCGTCTGCGCCTGCACCACTTGCCATTGCATCATCCGCGAGGGTTTCGACTCGCTGGAAGAGGCGGACGAGCTGGAAGAAGACTTCCTCGATCGCGCCTGGGGCCTGGAAGCGCAATCGCGCCTGGCCTGTCAGGCTATCGTCGGCGAAGAAGACATCACCGTCGAGATTCCGAAATATTCGCTTAACCATGCGGCCGAAGCGCCGCACTGACTGGTAAGACTGTCATGAGCTACGGTTGGAATGATGTTCAACGCATTGCAGAAGAGCTGGCCGAGACCCATGAGGGGCTCGATCCGTACTCTGTAGGTTTTGTCCGTCTGCAGCATATGATCGAGGAACTGCCTGACTTCGATAAGACTTCTGGCCGCGTTGGCGAGAAGGTCTTGGAAAGGGTTCAGGAGCTTTGGGCTGCAGAATTGGACTGATCGTCTCGCAGGTTAGGCAATACCCAAGAACCCGCGTATAATTCGCGGGTTTAATTTTTCGCAAATTACTGTTTCTGGAGTTACACCATGGCTGTTCAACGTACTTTCTCCATCATCAAGCCTGACGCTGTTGCAAAAGGCGCTGCCGGCGAAATCGTTACCCGTTTCGAAAAGGCTGGTCTGAAAGTTGTTGCTTCGAAAATGAAGCAGCTGTCCAAAGCCGAAGCTGAAGGCTTCTACGCTGAGCACAAAGAGCGCGGTTTCTTCGGTGACCTGGTTGCTTTCATGATCTCCGGTCCAGTGGTTGTTCAGGTTCTGGAAGGCGAAAACGCTATCGCTCGCAACCGTGAGCTGATGGGCGCTACCAACCCTAAAGAAGCTGCTCCTGGCACCATCCGTGCTGACTTCGCTGAGTCGATCGACGCCAACGCCGTTCACGGTTCGGACTCCGAAGCCGCTGCTGCTCGTGAAATCTCGTACTTCTTCGCAGCTACTGAAGTAACCACTCGCTAAGCATTGCTTAAAGAGTGAAGGTGAATCCATGACTACATCGACTGTTAAAACAAACCTGCTGGGTCTGACCCAGCCGGAAATGGAAAAATTCTTCGACTCAATCGGGGAGAAGCGTTTCCGTGCCGGTCAGGTAATGAAATGGATTCACCACTTTGGCGTCGATGATTTCGACGCCATGACGAACGTCAGCAAGGCCTTGCGCGACAAGCTCAAGGCTATTGCTGAAGTCCGTGGTCCCGAAGTGGTCAGCGAGGACATTTCCAGCGACGGCACCCGCAAGTGGGTGGTGCGCGTGGCGTCCGGCAGCTGTGTCGAGACCGTCTACATTCCCCAGGGCAAACGCGGCACTCTGTGCGTTTCGTCCCAGGCAGGCTGTGCCCTGGACTGCAGTTTCTGCTCCACCGGCAAGCAAGGCTTCAACAGCAACCTCACCGCCGCCGAAGTCATCGGTCAGGTGTGGATTGCCAACAAATCCTTCGGCAGTGTTCCCGCCACCATCGACCGCGCCATCACCAACGTGGTGATGATGGGCATGGGTGAACCGCTGCTGAACTTCGACAACGTCGTGGCCGCCATGCATCTGATGATGGATGACCTGGGCTACGGGATCTCCAAGCGCCGCGTGACCCTGTCCACTTCGGGCGTGGTGCCGATGATCGATGAGCTGGCCAAGCACATCGACGTCTCCCTGGCGTTGTCCCTGCACGCACCGAATGACGCATTGCGTAACCAATTGGTGCCGATCAACAAGAAATATCCGCTTAAGATGCTGCTCGAGTCGTGCCAGCGCTACATGTCCGCCCTTGGCGAGAAGCGTGTGCTGACCATCGAGTACACCTTGCTCAAGGACGTCAACGACAAGCTTGAGCACGCCGTGGAAATGATCGAGCTGCTGAAAGACATTCCGTGCAAGATCAACCTGATTCCGTTCAACCCGTTCCCGCATTCCGGTTACGAGCGGCCGAGCAACAACGCCATTCGTCGGTTCCAGGATCAGTTGCATCAGGCCGGCTTTAACGTCACTGTCCGCACCACCCGTGGTGAAGACATCGACGCCGCATGTGGTCAATTGGTAGGGCAGGTGCTGGATCGCACCCGTCGCAGCGAACGTTACATCGCCGTGCGCGAGTTGAGCGCCGACAGCGATCTGGCACAGAACGCCGCGAACACTAACTAAGAGAGGATCTCTATGTCCCTGCGCTTTGCGCTGCTGTTGCTGATGGCCAGCCTGTGTGCTGGTTGTGTCCTGTCGGGTGACTACAACCCGATGAAGACCAGCAAGGGCCGCGACGAAGCGCGGGCTGCCTACGTGCAGCTGGGGCTGGGATACTTGCAGCAGGGGATGACCGAACGGGCCAAGGTGCCGCTGAAGAAGGCGCTGGAGCTGGACGATTCCGATCCTGATGCCAACGCCGCCCTCGGGCTGGTGTTCCAGGCCGAAATGGAGCCGAAACTGGCCGACGAACATTTCCGCAAAGCCCTGTCCTCGCGTCCCACCGATGCACGAATCCTCAATAACTACGGCAGTTTTCTCTACGAAGAACAGCGTTACAAGGAAGCCTACGAGCGTTTTGAGCAGGCAGCCGCCGATACCCTGTATCCTGAGCGTTCGCGGGTCTTCGAGAACCTCGGCATGACCGCTTCGAAGCTCGGGCAGCGGGATCTGGCGCAGCAGCAACTGGAAAAAGCCCTGCGGCTGAACCGTCAACAACCGCGTGCTTTGCTGGAAATGGCTGAGTTGTCCTTCGAAGACAGGCATTATGTGCCCGCGCGTGACTATTACGACCGTTTCAGCCTGCTAACCGAGCAAAATGCACGTAGTCTATTGCTCGGCGTTCGGCTGGCAAAAGTGTTTGAAGATCGCGACAAGGCCGCCAGTTATGGCCTGCAATTAAAACGACTCTATCCCGGTACGCCGGAATATCAGCAATACCTGTCGGAGCAATGATGAAAGCGGCGCATCCCGAAGTTGTAGCAGCGACTCGCGTTAATCCCGGTGAGACTTTGCGCCAGGCCCGCGAAAGCAATGGCTGGTCGCTGGCCGAAGTGGCCCTCAAGCTCAACCTCACCGTGACTTCCCTGAGCAATCTTGAAGCTGGCGCTTTCGACAAGCTGCCGGGGCATACCTTCGCTCGCGGTTACATTCGCGCTTACGCCAAGTTGCTCGGCATGGATCAGACCGTTCTGGTCCAGCAATTCGACCAGTCCACCGGTACCGATTCCCAGGGCAGCAATGTGCATGCGCTGGGTCGTATCGAAGAGCCGGTGCGGGTTTCCCACACTATTTTGCGTATCGTCAGCCTGTTGCTGCTGATCGCGGTCATCGGCGGCGGTTTCGTCTGGTGGCAGGATCAGACCTCGCTGCGCACCAAAGATTTGACCAGCCTGGTTCCGGAGCACGTCGAAGTCGAAGGCGCCGACGGCACCACGCAGATTCACCCGATCGATGAGCCGGAAGACCAGGCCGTTGCCGAAGGTCAGGCCGAGGGCGCAACCGCTCTCGCACTGCCGCAATCGGAAACCACCGCTGAAGCGACGGGTGCCGAGCCTGCCGCTCCGGCGACTGCTCCAGCCGCCCCGGCTGCGACCACGCCAGCCGCACCGGTTCATACACCGGCTCCGGTGGTGGCCACCCCGGCGACTCCAGCAACTAACGTTCCGGCCACACCAGCACCGACCGTCACCGCTCCAGTGACCGCGGCCACAGCTGCGCCAAGCGTAGAAACGGCTGCCCCAGCTGCCGGCGACGGCCAGGTGCAACTGCAGTTCACCGCCGATTGCTGGGCACAGGTCACCGACGGTCGCGGCAAAGTGCTGTTCAGCGGTCTGAAACATAAAGGCGACAGCGTTTCGGTTTCCGGCAAGCCGCCACTGGCGGTGCGTCTGGGTGTGGCTCGCGCCGCACAGGTCAGCTACAACGGCCAACCGGTCGATATCGCTCCGTTCACCAGTGGCGAGACTGCTCGCCTGAAGTTGGGTCAATAAGTCATGCACGGCGAATCTCCAATCAAACGTCGCGTTTCGCGCAAGATCTGGGTCGGTAACGTGCCTGTTGGCGGCGATGCGCCTATCGCTGTGCAGAGCATGACCAACAGCGACACCAATGATGTGGCTGCCACCGTCGCGCAAATCAATCGTCTGGAAGCGGCCGGCGTCGACATCGTCCGCGTTTCGGTACCGGACATGGACGCCGCCGAGGCGTTCGGCAAGATCAAACAACTGGTCAAGGTGCCGCTGGTTGCCGACATCCACTTCGACTACAAGATCGCTCTGCGCGTCGCCGAACTGGGTGTGGACTGCCTGCGCATCAACCCGGGCAACATCGGTCGCGAAGACCGGGTGCGCGCCGTGGTCGATGCCGCCCGTGACCGCGGGATTCCGATCCGTATCGGCGTCAACGCCGGTTCCCTGGAAAAAGACCTGCAGAAGAAATACGGCGAGCCGACCCCGGCTGCGCTGGTCGAGTCCGCGCTGCGGCACGTCGAGCACCTCGAACGCCTGAATTTCCAGGACTTCAAGGTCAGCGTGAAAGCTTCCGACGTGTTCATGGCCGTTGAAGCCTACCGTCTGCTGGCGAAGGAAATCGTCCAGCCGCTGCATCTGGGCATCACCGAAGCCGGTGGTTTGCGTTCGGGCACAGTGAAATCCGCCGTGGGCCTAGGTATGCTGCTCGCCGAGGGGATTGGCGATACTATCCGCATCTCGCTGGCGGCCGATCCGGTCGAGGAAGTGAAGGTCGGGTACGACATTCTCAAGTCTTTGCATCTGCGTTCCCGTGGCATCAACTTCATCGCCTGCCCGAGCTGCTCGCGGCAGAACTTCGATGTAGTCAAGACCATGAACGAGCTGGAAGGGCGCCTTGAAGACCTGCTGGTGCCGCTGGATGTCGCGGTGATCGGTTGCGTGGTCAACGGCCCCGGCGAAGCCAAGGAAGCCCATATCGGCTTGACCGGCGGCACGCCAAACCTGATTTACATCGACGGCAAACCGTCGCAGAAACTGACGAATGACAATCTGGTGGACGAGCTGGAAAAGCTGATCCGCCAGAAAGCGGCCGAAAAGGTCGAAGCTGACGCAGCGGTCATCGCGCGCGGCTGAGCCTGACTGAAAGCCGAACGAATTTAAGGATTTATAGTGAGCAAGTCTCTGCAAGCCATTCGTGGCATGAACGACATCCTGCCCGAACAGACCCCGCTGTGGCGTTATTTCGAGGGCACTGTCGCGCGTCTGCTGGATAACTACGGTTACAAGCAGATCCGCATGCCGATCGTCGAATTCACCGAGCTGTTCAAGCGCTCGATCGGTGAAGTGACCGACATCGTCGAAAAAGAGATGTACACCTTCGAAGACCGCAACGGCGACTCCCTGACCCTGCGTCCGGAAGGCACCGCGGCGTGCGTGCGTGCAGTGCTCGAGCACGGCATCACCGGCGGTGGCCAGGTGCAGAAACTCTGGTACATCGGCCCGATGTTTCGCCACGAGCGTCCGCAGAAAGGTCGTTATCGCCAGTTCCACCAGATCGGTCTGGAGGTGTTCAACCTCGACGGTCCGGACATCGACGCCGAACTGATCATCATGACCTGGCGCCTGTGGGGCGAGCTGGGTATCCGTGATGCGGTCAAGCTCGAACTCAACAGCCTGGGCACCAGCGAGTCCCGTGGTCGCTATCGTGAAGCGCTGGTCGAGTACCTCTCGGCGCACCACGACAAGCTCGACGAAGACAGCCAGCGTCGCCTGAAAACCAACCCGCTGCGCGTGCTCGACACCAAAAATGCCGACACTCAAGCCGTACTGGTCGATGCGCCGAAGATGGCCGACTACCTGGACGACGAATCCCGTGCGCACTTTGAAGGTCTGAAGGCGCGTCTGGACGCGGTTGGCATCCCGTACGTGCTCAACCCGAAACTGGTGCGCGGCCTCGATTACTACAGCAAAACCGTATTCGAATGGGTCACCGACAAGCTCGGCGCCCAGGGCACTGTCTGCGCGGGCGGTCGTTACGACGGCCTGGTCGAGCAGATGGGCGGCAAGCCGACCGCAGGCGTCGGTTTCGCCATGGGCATCGAGCGTCTGGTGTTGATGCTCGAAACCCTGGAGCAGATCCCGGAAGAAATCTCCCGTCAGGTCGACGTCTACCTCTGCGCCTTTGGTGAGCAGGCCGAACTGGCCGGTCTGGCCCTGGCCGAGCGTGTACGTGACCAGCTTCCAAACCTGCGTCTGCAAGTCAATGCCGGCGCCGGCAGCTTCAAAAGCCAGTTCAAGAAAGCCGACAAGAGCGGTGCACTGTATGCATTGATCCTCGGTGACGACGAAATGGCCCAGCAAGTGGTAGGTTTCAAACCCCTGCGTGGCCAGGGCGAACAACAAAGCATTGCCTGGGATGCGCTCGCCGCTCACCTGGCCACCTGCGTCGTGCAGGGTTGAAGCTGTCTAAACAGCCGATTTAGCGATTAAGGAGTATTGGGGTGTCGAGTACCGAAGACGAACAGTTGGCGGATTTGAAGGACTGGTGGACACGCAACGGCAAACCTCTGGTAACCGGAGGCCTGTTGGCGCTGGTCATCGTGTTCGGCTGGCAGGCTTATCACAAGTATCAGAGCAACCAGTCGCAAGGCGCCTCGGTGCTCTATCAACAATTGCTGGAAACCACGCTGACCCCGGATGGCAAGCCTGACGCTGCCCGCGTTGCGGATCTGGCCGGCAAGCTCAACAGCGAATTCGGCGGCACCGCGTACGCGCAGTACGGCAGCCTGTTCGTGGCGAAAGTAGCGGTCGACAGCGGCAAGCTGGACGACGCCGCGACCGAACTCAAAGCCATCGTTGCCAAACCGGCCAACCCGGCGCTGGGCGAAATCGCCCGTCAGCGTCTGGCGCAGGTGCTGGGTGCGCAGAACAAGGCCGATGAAGCCCTGAAGCTGCTCGACGGTGATGCTGACAAGGCGTTCCTGGCCACTCGCGAAGAACTCAAGGGCGACTTGCTGGTTCAGCTGGGTCGTACTGACGAAGCGAACACCGCGTATCAAAAAGCCAAGGCGGCACTGTCGGATGAAGCGGCAGTCGGTGGCCTTCAAATCAAGCTCGACGACCTGGCCAAAGGGGATGCGTGACGTGATCCGTTGGAAGCATGCAGCATTGCTGGCTCTGGCCATTCTGGCCGCGGGTTGCAGCAGCAACAGCAAAAAAGAACTGCCACCGGCCGAACTGACCTCCTTCAAAGAAGAAGTCGTTCTGCAGAAGCAGTGGAGTCGTTCGATCGGTGACGGTCAGGGCGAAACCTACAACATGTTGGTACCGGCGATCGACGGTGACACCATCTACGCGGCCGACGTGAACGGCATCGTGATGGCCATGGATCGCAACAACGGCGACGTGAAGTGGAAAAAAGAGCTTGAACTGCCTGTTTCCGGCGCCGTTGGCGTGGGTTACGGTCTGGTCACGATCGGTACCCTCAAGGGTGAAATCGTTGCGCTCGACGCCATCAACGGCGAAGAGAAGTGGCGCGCTCGGGTTTCCAGCGAAGTCCTCGCGCCGCCGGCCAACAACGGTGACGTCGTGGTGGTACAGACTCAGGACGATCGTCTGATCGGCCTGGATGCCGCCACCGGCAACCGTCGCTGGATTTACGACAGCACCCCAGCGGTGCTGACCCTGCGCGGCACCAGCGCACCGGTCGTGACCAACCGCCTCGCGGTGGCTGGCCTGTCGACCGGTAAAGTGGTCGCCCTGGACATTTCCAACGGTGTGCCGGTCTGGGAACAACGGGTCGCGATTCCAACCGGTCGTTCGGAACTGGAGCGCGTGGTCGACATCGACGGCGGCCTGCTGCTGTCCGGCGAAACGCTGTACGTCGCCAGCTACCAGGGTCGTGTGGCAGCACTTGATCTGCAGAGCGGTCGCCAACTCTGGCAGCGCGATGCATCGAGCTATGCCGGTGTCGCTCAAGGTTTCGGCAACGTCTACGTGAGTCTGTCTTCGGGCACCGTTGAAGGCGTTGACGAGCGTTCGACCACTGCACTGTGGAGCAACGACTCGCTGGCCCGCCGTCAGTTGTCGGCGCCGGAAGTATTCTCCAGCTACGTAGCCGTCGGTGACCTGGAAGGTTACCTGCACCTGTTGAGCCAGGTGGACGGTCGTTTTGTGGGTCGTGAGCGTATCGACAGTGACGGCCTGCGTGCCCGTCCGCTGGTGGTGGGCAACACGATCTATGTGTATGGCAACAGCGGCAAACTGGAAGCCCTGACCATCAAGTAACAACTATGCTTGGGGTTAACGCCCCAGGCAGCTTCATTTGTGGTAGCGGGCTTGCTCGCGAAGGGCGTCAACGAAGACGCGTACAGCCTGATTAAACGCGGTGCTGCTACGGTCTTTCGCGAGCAAGCCCGCTCCCACAGTGTTGCCCCGAGCACCAGCCGCTGCCTCGCAGCGGCTTTTGTATTTTCTGAAATAACGAAGTGGAGAGCCGCATGGTTCCCGTAATCGCCCTGGTGGGCCGACCGAACGTCGGCAAATCCACCTTGTTCAACCGCCTGACCAGGACTCGTGACGCCATCGTCGGCGACTTGTCCGGTCTGACCCGTGATCGCCAGTACGGTGAGGCCAAGTGGCAAGGGCGTTCCTACATTCTGATCGACACCGGCGGTATCTCCGGTGACGAACACGGTATGGACGAAAAAATGGCCGAGCAGTCGCTGCTGGCCATTGAAGAAGCGGATGTTGTGCTGTTCCTGGTAGATGCCAAGGCCGGTTTCACCGCCGCCGACCAGATGATCGCCGAACACTTGCGCAAGCGTAACAAGCGTTCCCACGTGGTCGCCAACAAGGTCGACAACATCGACCCGGAAATGGCCCGCGCCGAATTCGCCCCGTTGGGCATGGGCCACGCGATCCCGATCGCCGGTGCTCACGGCCGTGGTATCACTCAGCTGCTGGAAGCGGCACTGAGCGATTTCCCGCGTGACGAAGACGAGCCACAGGAAGGCGAAGAGGAAGAGATCGTCGCCGAAGGCGAGGAAGCCAAGCGCATTCCTGGCCCGAGCGAAAAAGACGGGATCAAGATCGCCATCATCGGCCGTCCGAATGTCGGCAAGTCAACCCTGGTCAACCGCATGCTCGGTGAAGACCGGGTGATCGTCTATGACCAGCCCGGCACCACCCGCGACAGTATCTACATTCCGTTCGAGCGTAACGACGAGAAGTACACGCTGATCGACACCGCCGGTGTGCGCAAGCGCGGCAAGATCCACGAAGAAGTCGAAAAATTCTCCGTGGTCAAAACCCTGCAGGCGATCAAAGACGCCAACGTGGTGATCTTCGTGATGGACGCCCGCGAAGGCGTGGTCGATCACGACCTCAACCTGCTGGGCTTTGCCCTCGAAGCCGGCCGTGCGCTGGTGATCGCGATCAACAAATGGGACGGCATGACCCCGAGCGAGCGCGACTATGTGAAGGTCGAGCTGCAACGTCGTCTGTTCTTCGTCGACTTCGCCGATATTCACTTCATCTCGGCGCTGCACGGCACGGGCGTGGGCAACCTCTACGCCTCGGTACAGAACTCGTTCAAGTCGGCGGTGACCCGCTGGCCGACCAGCCGTCTGACGCAGATTCTCGAAGATGCGGTCAGCGAGCACCAGCCGCCGATGGTCAACAGCCGCCGGATCAAGCTGCGTTACGCTCACCTGGGTGGCGCGAACCCGCCGATCATCGTGATTCACGGTAACCAGATCGAGAAAGTGCCGAAGTCGTATGTGCGCTATCTGGAGAACACTTACCGCCGTGTGCTGAAGCTGGTCGGTACGCCGATCCGCATCGAGTTCAAGGGCGGCGAGAACCCGTACGAAGGCAACAAGAACACGCTGACCGACCGCCAGGTCAACAAGAAGCGTCGCTTGATGTCGCACAACAAGAAAGCCAGCAAGAAGCGCCGCGACAAGAAGTAATCAAGGTTGATTGTTCCCACAATTGCGTGGGAATGCTCAACCGCTTCTGTAGGAGCTGGCGAAGCCTGCGATCTTTTGACTTTGCTTTGAAGGCAGGATCAAAAGATCGCAGCCTGCGGCAGCTCCTACAGGGTTCGGCGATAAAGAAGGGTGCCCGGTTGGGCGCCCTTTTTTTATGGGCGCCGGATGGGCTATTCTCGGGCTCTCCCGCGCCGCCGTCAGAGCCGGGTGTAGAGCAGGGAACCCCTCGATGATCACCAGTAAGCTGCCGAATGTCGGCATCACTATTTTCACGCAGATGTCTCAGCTCGCGGCGCAGACCGGAGCGATCAACCTGTCCCAGGGTTTTCCTGATTTCGACGGCCCACAATCCCTGCGTGACGCGGTCGGTCGGCATATCGCCAGCGGCCATAACCAGTATTCACCGATGACCGGTCTGCCGGCGCTGCGCGAGCAGATCGCGGCGAAGATCGCGCGCAGCTATGGCGTGAAAGTCGATGCCGACAGTGAAGTGACGGTGACCCCAGGCGCGACCCAGGCGATCTTCTGTGCGATTCAGGCGGTTATCCACAGCGGCGACGAAGTCATCGTGTTCGACCCGTGCTACGACAGCTATGAGCCGGCGACGCAGTTGGCGGGCGGCCGCTGCGTGCATGTGCAACTGAACCCGAACGATTTCTCCATCGATTTCGACAAGCTTGCTGCGGCCCTCAGCCCGCGCACGAAAATGATCGTCATCAACACCCCGCACAACCCGAGCGGTGCACTGATCAGCCGTGCCGAACTGGATCAACTGGCGGAGTTGATCCGGGGTCGCGACATCTACCTGATCAGCGACGAAGTCTATGAGCACCTGGTGTTCGACGGCGTGCCGCATGTCAGCGTTCTGGCCCACGAAGAGCTGTATCAGCGCGCCTTCGTGGTCAGCTCATTCGGCAAGACCTATCACGTCACGGGCTGGAAAACCGGCTACGTGGTGGCGCCACCGGCGCTGACCGCCGAGCTGCGCAAGGTGCACCAGTACGTCAGTTTCTGCGGGGTCACGCCACTGCAGTACGCCTTGGCCGATTACATGGCCGAACACCCGGAGCACGTTGAAGAGCTGCCGGGTTTCTATCAGGCCAAGCGCGACCTGTTCTGCGATTTGCTGGCGCCGTCGCGCTTTACCTTCACCCGCGTCACCGGCACGTATTTCCAGTTGGTCGACTACTCGCAGATTCGCCCTGACCTGAATGACGTCGACATGGCGATCTGGATGACCCGCGAACATGGCGTGGCGAGCATTCCGGTGTCGGTGTTCTACCAGAATCCACCCGAAGGCCAGCGCCTGGTGCGCCTGTGCTTCGCCAAACGCGAGGAGACGCTGCGCGAGGCAGCGGCAAAACTATGCGTGATCTGAGTGCATTGCCCGATCTTCACCTGGCGCTGATCCAGACCAGCCTGGCCTGGCACGACCGTCAGGCCAACCTCGAGCACTTCGACGTGCTGCTGGAGCAGGCCCGCGGCGCCGACCTGATCATCCTGCCGGAGATGTTCACCACCGGCTTCTCCATGGGATCGGAAACCCTCGCCGAAGCCGAGCATGGCCCGACCAGCAAATGGATGAAGGCGCAGGCCGCGAAGCTCAATGCGGTGATCACCGGCAGCGTGATCATTCAGGCGGCTGACGGCAGCCATCGCAATCGCCTGCTGTGGGCGCGCCCGGACGGCGAAGTCTGGCACTACGACAAGCGCCACCTGTTTCGCATGGCTGGCGAACACCATCACTACACGCCCGGCGAGCGTCAGGTGCAGTTCGAACTCAAGGGTTGGCGCATCCGGCCGCTGATTTGCTACGACCTGCGGTTCCCGGTGTGGAGTCGCGACGCGCACGACACCGATCTGCTGCTGTACACCGCCAACTGGCCGGGCGCACGGCGTTTGCACTGGAACCGCTTGTTGCCGGCGCGGGCGATTGAAAACCTGTGCTATGTGGCGGCGGTGAATCGCATTGGCACCGACGGCAAGGGCTTCGCCTATACCGGCGACAGTCAGGTGCTGGATTTTCAGGGTGAAACGTTGCTGGCGGCGGGGGAGGCAGACGGGGTTTTCAAGGTCGTGCTGGAAGCCGCGCCATTGGCGGCGTATCGCGAGCGCTTTCCGGCCAATCTGGATGCGGATACCTTCGAACTCACTTGATATTCGCGACCGCTTTCGCGAGCAAGCCCGCTCCCACAGGTAGAACGCAATACCCTGTGGGAGCGGGCTTGCTCGCGAAGAGGCCCGATCAGACAACACAAAACCAGCAGGCATAAAAAAGGCCCCGGAGTTCACACTCCGGGGCCTTTTGGCATGTCAGCGAAGGCTTAAGCCGCTTTCGCTTCCGGCTGGCTCAGGGAGCGGTTCAGCGCACTGAACAGCGCCTTGAAGCTGGCGGTGGTGATGTTTTCATCGATACCCACGCCGTGCACCGCACGCTCACCGTTCACACGCAGCTCGATGTACGCGGCGGCCTTGGCGTTGGTGCCCGCGCCGATCGCATGTTCGTTGTAGTCCATGATTTCCACCGGAATCGGCAGACCGGCCACCAGGGCCTCCAGCGCGCCGTTGCCCTTGCCGCGCCAGTGCAGGTTGGTTTCGCCCTGACCCTGGCTCGCCACTTCCACTTCGACGGCGCTGTTGCCGTTTTCTTCCTGCAGGCGATGGCTGACCAGCGCGTACGGGGTATTGGCTTGCAGGTATTCGCTGATCAACAGCGAGTGAATCTGCTTGGCGGTCATTTCCAGGCCGAGGCGATCGGTCTCACGCTGCACGACCTGGCTGAACTCGATCTGCATGCGACGCGGCAGGCTGATGCCGTATTCCTGCTCCAGCAAGTAGGCGATACCGCCCTTGCCCGACTGGCTGTTCACACGAATCACCGCCTCGTAGCTGCGGCCGATGTCGGCCGGGTCGATCGGCAGGTACGGCACTTCCCACAGGGTATCCGGTTTCTGCTGGGCGAAGCCCTTGCGGATCGCGTCCTGGTGCGAGCCGGAGAATGCGGTGTGTACCAGGTCGCCGACGTAAGGGTGACGCGGGTGCACCTGGATCTGGTTGCACTCCTCGACGACTTTGCGCACGCCGTCGATGTCGGAGAAGTCCAGTTCAGGGTCGACGCCCTGGGTGTACATGTTCAGGGCCACAGTGACGAGGTCAACGTTACCGGTACGCTCGCCGTTGCCGAACAGGCAGCCTTCGACGCGATCCGCGCCAGCCATCAGGCCCAGCTCGGTGGCGGCGACGCCGGTGCCACGGTCGTTGTGGGTGTGCAGGCTGATGATCACGCTGTCACGACGATTGATGTTGCGGCCGAACCACTCGATCTGGTCGGCGTAGACGTTCGGCGTTGCGCATTCAACGGTGGCCGGCAGATTGAGGATCATCTTGTGCTCAGGCGTCGGATTCCAGACCTCGATCACCGCGTCACAGACTTCCTTGGCAAACTCCAGCTCGGTGGCGCTGAAGGTTTCCGGGGAGTATTCGAAGGTCCACTCGGTGTCCGGCTGCATCGCCGCGTACTTGACGAACAGCTTCGCCGCATTGACCGCGATGGCCTTGATGCCGTCCTTGTCCTGGTTGAAGACGATGCGACGGAAGGAAGGCGAGGTGGCGTTGTACAGGTGAACGATGGCTTTCTTCGCCCCGCGCAGGGATTCGAAAGTGCGCTCGATCAAGTCTTCACGGCCCTGGGTCAGCACCTGAATGGTGGTGTCGTCCGGGATGTGGCCTTCTTCGATCAGGGTACGCACGAAGTCGAAGTCGGTTTGCGAAGCGGCCGGGAACGAGGCTTCGATTTCCTTCACGCCGACTTGCACGAGGGTTTTCCAGAAGCGCAGCTTCTTCACCGCGTCCATCGGCTCGATCAGCGACTGGTTGCCGTCACGCAGGTCGGAGCTGCACCAGATCGGCGCGGCGTCGATGGTTTTCGACGGCCAGGTGCGATCCGGCAGATTGATGACGGGGAACGCGCGGTATTTCGAAGACGGGTCTTTGAGCATGCTCATCGGGAAAATCCTTATTGTCTGGGCCGAAAAGAGGCGGCCTGCCGGTGGAACGAATGTTCGGGGAACAGCTTGGGACGAGGCGCAGCGATTCAGCCCGGCAGTCGTGCGCTGACGAGGCACAGACTGCGGTGCTGGCGAAGCTGAATAAGGGTGTGAGAGGTTTTCATGTCTTCAACCCTAACCGCGAGGGGAGAGGATGGCAAGCAGTCGAAAAAAATTGAGAGGAATACTCGAAAAGCGAGGTTTTGCGCGATTTTATTGTGCTTCAGGCGAATGATCGTGTTGATGTTTGCGCGGGGGTTGATTGGGGCGCAATTGAAACTGGTGGGGTGTCAGCAGGATTTACGGTGTGGGATGGGCCGCCTTCGCGAGCAAGCCCGCTCCCACAGTGTCCGTGTCGTACACGAATATTATGTACACCCGAGAAACCTGTGGGAGCGGGCTTGCCCGCGAAGAGGCCAGTGGCCTCAACACAAATTCAGGGCTGAAATGCACCAATGAAAATCGCCGGATCCACCCGCGCATCGTTCAGGCTGATGTTCCAGTGCATGTGCGGCCCGGTCGCCCGCCCGGTCGAGCCGACCTTGCCCACCACCGCGCCACGGGCCAGTTGATCGCCGACCTTCACGTCGATTTTCGACATGTGGCAGAACATGCTGATAAAGCCCTGGCCGTGATCGACAAACACCGTGTTGCCGTTGAAGAAGTAGTTGCCGGTGAGAATCACTTTGCCCGCCGCCGGGGTCTTGATCGGCGTGCCG
The DNA here is from genome assembly GCF_057799175.1 of Pseudomonas sp. 14P5.3.2. Lineage (NCBI taxonomy): Bacteria > Pseudomonadati > Pseudomonadota > Gammaproteobacteria > Pseudomonadales > Pseudomonadaceae > Pseudomonas > Pseudomonas sp. 14P5.3.2. The sequence continues at coordinate 22,649 of NZ_JBYOKU010000048.1, forward strand.
GCCGGCACCGCAAAGTCGAGGCCGGCGTGTGGGTTGCGCTCTTCGCCATTGAAGAAGCGGCGCACACCGAACTTGCTCGACAGCGGCCCGTTGACCGGTTTGTCCAGCAGCAGGTTGCTCGGGGTGTTCGGGCTGAAGCTGCGGTAAGCCTTGATCTGCTCGGCCAGTTCGCCCTCGATGCGCTTGAGGTTGGCCGGGTTCGGATTGACCTGCTGAGTGTTCTTCAGGGTGATGTGCTGTTCCGGGTATTTCTTGGTGCCGACGGTGAACGGCAGATTACGTCCGCCACTGCTGATCTGCTGACTGCCGGGTTTGACCGTCAGCGGCACACCGACAATCGCCAGCCAGTTGTTCTGTTCTTTCACCACCAGCACCGGTTTGCCCTGATAGGTGGCTTTAGGCGCCTGCGTGGCGCTGCCCAGATCAACCACGGCCACGCCGCCCGGCACCGGTTTGTTCAGCAGGCGGGTGATGTAGCTGTCGGCGTGGGCATTGAAGGTGGTCAGGCACAGCAACAATAACGGAGCGAAAAAACGCGGCATGGATCAGTCCAGTAAAGAGAGGGTGACGGGCGTCAGGTGGTTGTCCTCGACGCGCACTTGCAGTTCGCCTTCGCCAAGTTTGGCCTTCAGGCGCTGCCCGTTGTGGGTCTGCGCGGCGTTGCGGATCGCCTGGCCGCGTTCATCCAGCAGAATGCTGTAACCGCGGCCAAGCGTCGCCAGCGGACTGACCACATGCAGCGTCTGCATCTGGCTGTGCAGTTGCAGGCGACGGCTTTTCAGGCCTTCGCGCATGGCTCGCGGCAGGCGTTCGGCGAGGCTGTCGAGGCGTTGGCGCAGCATCGCCAGTTGGCGTCCCGGGTGTTGCCCGGCGAGGCGGGTTTCCAGACGGATCAGGCGTTCGCGGCGGGTATTGAGCTGGCGCTCGAACGCCCGGCGCAGGCGCATGTCCAGGTCATCCAGGCGTTGCGCTTGCTGACGCAGGCGTTCGCCGGGATGACGCAGACGGCGGGCCATGCCTTCGAGGCGCAGGCGATCGCGCATCAAACGGTCGCGCATGCGCATCACCAGACGTCGGTGCAGGCTTTCGACCTGACGGATCAGGTGACTCGAATCCGGGGCCAGCAATTCGGCGGCAGCGGAGGGCGTTGGGGCGCGCACGTCAGCCACGAAATCACTGATCGACACGTCGGTTTCGTGCCCGACCGCGCTGACGATCGGCGTCACGCAGGCATCGACCGCGCGGGCCACGGCTTCTTCGTTGAAGCACCAGAGGTCTTCCAGCGAACCACCGCCGCGGGCAAGGATCAGTGCGTCGAAACCACGAGCGTCGGCCAGTTTCAGCGCGCGGACGATTTGCGCAGTGGCTTCGCGCCCCTGCACGGCGGTCGGAATCAGCGTCAGTTGCACCTGCGGCGCCCGGCGGCGGAACACGCTGATGATGTCGCGAATCACCGCGCCGGTCGGCGAACTGATGATGCCGATGCGTTGCGGATGCGCCGGCAGCGGCACTTTGCGTTCGGCGCTGAACAGGCCTTCGGCGCTGAGTTTTTCTTTCAGCGCATCGAAGGCCAGGCGCAGCGCGCCGTCGCCGGCCGGCTCCACGGTATCGAGAATCAGCTGATAGTCGCCACGGCCTTCGAACAGCGAGACCTTGCCGCGCACCTTCACGGCCAAGCCGTCCTTCAGCGCCTGACGCACCCGCGCCGCATTATTGCGGAACAGCGCGCAACGCACCTGCGCACCGCTGTCCTTGAGGGTGAAATACACGTGGCCGGACGCCGGGCGGGCGAGGTTGGAGATTTCGCCTTCGACCCAGATGTTGCTGAACACGTCTTCGAGCAACACCCGCGCGCGGCCGTTGAGCTGGCTGACGGTCAGAACTTCACGATCCAGGCCAAGTCTTGCAAAGGGATCTTTAATCATGGGGCGCAGTTTAAAGGCATTGTCGCCGTCATTGCACGATCCCTGTAGGAGCTGTCGAGTGAAACGAGGCTGCGATCTTTTGATCTGGTTTTTTTTGAGATCAAGATCAAAAGATCGCAGCCTTCGGCAGCTCCTACAGGGGGTGGGTGAAGGTCTGGATGAAGTGTTGCACCAGTGGCGTGGGGTTTTGCCGGTAGGCGAGGGCGACGGTGCTTTGGCAATCGGCATCACTCAGCGGTAGAAATCGTACGCCGCTGGGCGCGATGTCCTGCATCGACTCGGGCAGCAGGGCAATTCCGAAACCAGCCTGGATCAGCTGCAACTGCGTGGTCTTGCGCGACATCACCCGCGCGGCTTTGGGGAAAAAGCCCTGACGCATGCACAGGTCAGCGCACAAATAACTGAGTCCGCCGCGCTGCGGATGCGGGATCGAGATGAACGCTTCGTCCTTCAGTTGCGCCAGTTCGACAGCGGATGAATCGGCCAGCGGATGATCGCTCGGCACCGCCAACAGCAGGCGCTCGGTGAACAGATGCACAACCTGAATGCCCTCACGCTGACGCAACACCGGCAGGCGCAACAGACCAATGTCGAGACGTCCTTCGGCGAGTTCCTCAAGCTGCGCCTCGGAGGACAGTTTGCCGATGTCCAGCGACACGCCGTGCTGCTGATCGAGATAAGTGCTGATCCGACGTAATAAGTGCCCGCTGATCGACACGGTGCTGGAATGACTCAGACGCAAAGTACCCAATTGCCCGTTACCGACTTCGGTCGCCATCGCGCTGGCTTTGCTCAGTTCATTGAGCAGGTTTCTGGCTCGCGGCAAAAACGCCTCACCTGCCGCCGTGAGTCGGGGCTGGCGTGCGGTGCGTTCGAACAGCGGGGTTTGCAGGCGCGCTTCCATGTCCTTGATCTGCCGGCTCAGCGCCGACTGCGCGATGAACAAGCGTTCAGCCGCAGCGCTGAAGCTGCCGCATTCGGCGATTTCCACGAAATAGCGCAGTTGACGGGTTGAAAGCACCAGGTATGCCTTTTCGAGATGGGTGGGCGACTTTGATCATATTAGTCGCAAGGCTTGGCGCTGGCTAAAGTCATCACAGGCTTATAAAGGAAGCGGACCGATGAGCGTGGCGGGGTTGTTGAGCGAGTGGACGTGGGGCGCGGGCGGCTGGGCGGTGATCGGGTTGGGCATCGCATTGGCCTATATCGTCTTCGGGATTGCCGGATTCGGTACCGCACTGGTCGCGGGGCCGATTCTGATTCTGTTCATGCCGTTGTCGAAAATCGTGCCGCTGCTGGTGCTGCTGGATTTCATCGCGGCGTTCGGCAATCTGCTGCCTTCGCGCCGGGACGTGGCGAAACCCGAGTTGTTGCGGCTGTTGCCGTGCATGGCGGTGGGATGCACGTTGGGGGTGATTTTCCTGCTTAACCTCAAATCCGATCTGTTGCTGCTGTTGATGGGGCTGTTCATCAGTGCTTACGCGATTTACAGCCTGTGGGTCAAAGCCCGGCCGACGCAGCTGTCCGCCGCATGGGCGCTGCCGATGGGCACGGTGGGCGGGCTGTTTGGCGCGCTGTTTGGCAGTGGCGGCTTCTTATATGCGATCTATCTCAACAGCCGTTTGCCGAAAGATGCGGCGCGGGCCACGCAAAGTGCGCTGATCAGTTGCAGCACGGTGGTGCGTTTGAGTTTGTTTGCGATCGCCGGGGTGTATGCCGAGCTACCCTTGTTGATGCTGGCGGTGTGTCTGTTGCCGGCCATGGCGCTGGGGCTGTGGATCGGGCGGCGTTTGACCATGAAGTTGTCGCGCGAGGCGTTTGTGCGATTGGTGACGTGGCTGGTGCTGGCGAGCGGGATTGCGTTGATCGGGCGCTACATTATTAGTATGGCGTGAGCACTTGACCGGATTTCGTCAGGGATTAAGCTGCCGGCCTTCAGGGCCCCTTCGCGAGCAAGCCCGCTCCCACAGGGAATTGCATTTCAATGTGGGAGCGGGCTTGCTCGCGAAGGCGTCAGAAGCCATACCGCAGGACTTTCCATGAATTCGCAAAGCATCATCGTCCCGAAAATCTCCACCCTGCCGGTCCACGAACCCCGGGCCCGGGCGATCGTGCGCTGGCTGGTGCGCAAGAACATCATCGAAGAACAGCTGACTACCTGCGGCCGCACTGGCAACCGCATGGCCCATGCGATTGCCGACGGCGCGCGTGCGGTGGTACTGCATCCCGAGGCACTGCCTTTCGGTGAACCGATCAATGGCCTGGAGATCATCGTCAAGCGCTGCATCTACACCCCGGCCAAGGGTTTTCTCGAAGAAGCCGGGTGCGCCGAGTGCCGCCGCGAAGTCGGCGAAGCGCTGTTCGAGAGTCTGGAAGACTGGATGCCCGGGCGCACCGATAACTTCACCTGCCCGGAATGCGGGCATGAAGACGATATCAACGGCTTTCTGTTCTTGCAGGAATGTGCGTTTTCCAACCTGGGTTTCATCTTCAACAACTGGCTGGAAGCCGGTTTCAAGCAGAGCTTTATCGATGAGTTCGCCGATTGGCTGGATCAACCTGTCTCTTGGGTCAAGGTGGAGCTGTAGCGGCCGCGGTTCCCGTACATCAGTAACATCGATAATAGACAGAGTTTTACGTTGAACAGCAGGGGGTGTCTGACTATAATGGCGCGCTTCCATTTTCCCGCTCGGGAGCCCCCGCGATGCTGCGTATCAGCCAAGAAGCTCTGACATTCGACGACATTCTCCTAGTGCCCGGTTATTCCGAGGTGCTTCCTAACGAAGTCAGTCTCAAGACCCGCCTTACCCGTGGCATCGAGCTGAATATTCCTCTGGTTTCTGCCGCCATGGACACCGTCACTGAAGCCCGTCTGGCAATCGCCATGGCTCAGGAAGGTGGTATCGGTATCATCCACAAGAACATGACCATCGAGCAGCAAGCTGCCGAAGTGCGTAAGGTCAAGAAGTTCGAAGCCGGCGTCGTCAAGGATCCGATCACCATCGAGGCTGATGCCACGGTACGTGACCTGTTCGAACTGACCCGCATGCACAACATCTCCGGCGTTCCGGTGCTGCACGATGGCGACCTGGTCGGCATCGTCACTTCCCGTGACGTACGCTTCGAAACTCGTCTGGAAGCCACCGTACGTGAAGTGATGACGCCTAAAGAGCGTCTGGTCACCGTCCGTGAAGGCGCCAACAAGAACGAAGTCCGCGAGCTGCTGCACAAGCACCGTCTGGAAAAAGTTCTGATCGTCGATGACAAGTTTGCCCTCAAAGGCATGATGACCGTCAAAGACATCGAAAAAGCCAAAGCCTACCCGCTGGCCAGCAAGGACGATCAAGGTCGTCTGCGCGTTGGCGCAGCTGTCGGCACCGGTAAAGACACCGGTGACCGCGTTGCTGCGCTGGTCAACGCCGGTGTGGACGTGGTGGTGGTCGACACCGCACACGGTCACTCCAAAGGCGTGATCGACCGCGTTCGCTGGGTCAAAGAGAATTTCCCTGAAGTGCAGGTGATCGGCGGCAACATCGCCACCGGCGCTGCCGCCAAGGCTCTGGCCGAAGCTGGCGCCGACGCAGTCAAGGTCGGTATCGGCCCTGGCTCGATCTGCACCACCCGTATCGTCGCCGGTGTCGGCGTGCCGCAAATCAGTGCCATCGCCAACGTCGCCGCTGCCCTTGAAGGCACTGGCGTGCCGTTGATCGCCGACGGCGGCATCCGGTTCTCCGGTGACCTGTCCAAGGCCATCGTGGCCGGTGCGTCCTGCGTGATGATGGGCTCGATGTTCGCCGGTACTGAAGAAGCGCCGGGCGAGATCGAACTGTTCCAGGGCCGTTCGTACAAGGCGTATCGCGGCATGGGTTCGCTGGGCGCCATGTCCCAGGCTCAAGGTTCCTCCGACCGTTACTTCCAGGACTCCTCGGCAGGCGCCGAGAAACTGGTTCCGGAAGGGATCGAAGGCCGTGTGCCGTACAAAGGCACCCTGACCGCGATCATCCACCAGTTGATGGGCGGTCTGCGTTCCTCGATGGGTTACACCGGCAGCGCCGACATCGAAGAAATGCGTACCAAGCCTGAGTTCGTGCGGATCACCGGTGCCGGTATGGCCGAATCCCACGTTCACGACGTGCAGATCACCAAGGAAGCGCCAAACTACCGCGTAGGTTGATGCTTCAAGCAAATCGTTAAGCAACCGGGGCTGTTTTATTCAGCCCCGAGTTGTTTCTGAATCACGACTGTTTCTGAATTACTTAGACGAGACTGAATCATGGCCCTCGACATTCACGCTCACCGCATCCTGATCCTCGACTTCGGTTCGCAATACACCCAACTGATTGCCCGCCGCGTGCGCGAGATCGGTGTGTACTGCGAGCTGCACCCGTTCGACATGGACGAAGAGGCGATCCGCGAATTCGCGCCTAAAGGCGTCATTCTCGCCGGCGGCCCCGAGTCCGTACACGAAGCCAACAGCCCGCGCTGCCCGCAAGCGGTGTTTGACCTGGGCGTGCCGGTTTTCGGTATCTGCTACGGCATGCAGACCATGGCCGAGCAACTGGGCGGCAAGGTTGAAGGTTCCGAATTGCGTGAGTTCGGTTACGCCCGCGTTGACGTGGTCGGCAAGAGCCGCCTGCTCGACGGCATCGAAGACCACATCGACGCCGACGGCCTGTTCGGTCTCGACGTGTGGATGAGCCACGGTGACAAGGTCACCAAGATGCCGGAAGACTTCCACATCCTCGCCAGCACCCCAAGCTGCCCGATCGCCGGCATGTTCAACGACGAACGCGCTTACTACGGCGTGCAGTTCCACCCGGAAGTGACCCACACCAAGCAGGGCGGTCGCATCCTGTCGCGCTTCGTGCTGGACATCTGCGGCTGTGAAGCCCTGTGGACTCCGTCGAAGATCGCTGAAGACGCCATCGCCAACATCCGCGCACAAGTCGGCACCGACAACGTGCTGCTGGGTCTGTCCGGCGGCGTTGACTCCTCGGTGGTTGCGGCACTGCTGCACAAGGCCATCGGCGATCAGTTGACCTGCGTCTTCGTCGACAACGGTCTGCTGCGTCTGCACGAAGGCGAGCAAGTGATGGCCATGTTCGCCGAGAACATGGGCGTCAAGGTGATCCGCGCCAATGCTGAAGAGCAGTTCCTCAACAACCTGGCCGGCGAAGCCGACCCGGAGAAGAAGCGCAAGATCATCGGCCGTACCTTCATCGACGTGTTCGATGCCGAATCCTGCAAGCTGGACAACATCAAGTACCTGGCGCAGGGCACCATCTACCCGGACGTGATCGAGTCGGCTGGCGCGAAAAGCGGCAAGGCCCACGTGATCAAGTCGCACCACAACGTGGGTGGCCTGCCGGAAGAGATGAACCTGAAACTGGTCGAGCCACTGCGCGAACTGTTCAAGGACGAAGTCCGTCGTCTGGGTCTGGAACTGGGCCTGCCGTACGACATGGTCTACCGTCACCCGTTCCCGGGCCCGGGTCTGGGCGTACGCATCCTTGGTGAAGTGAAGAAGGAATACGCCGACCTGCTGCGTCGTGCCGACCACATCTTCATCGAAGAACTGCGCAAAGCCGACTGGTACCACAAGGTCAGCCAGGCCTTCGTAGTGTTCCAGCCGGTGAAATCGGTTGGCGTGGTCGGCGATGGCCGCCGTTACGCGTGGGTCGTGGCCCTGCGTGCCGTAGAAACCATCGACTTCATGACCGCACGTTGGGCTCACCTGCCTTACGAACTGCTGGAAACCGTTTCCGGCCGCATCATCAATGAAATCGAAGGCATCTCCCGCGTCACCTACGACGTGTCGAGCAAGCCGCCGGCGACCATTGAGTGGGAATAATGCCCTCGGCCTCAGGGCGGATCGGTTGAAACAAAAAACGCCTGGTGCTTATGCATCAGGCGTTTTTTTTGGGGTTCTATTAGTGCTTCGGAGCGAACGGCCACTCAGTGAGACTTGCTGGCATTTTTGGTGGGAGCACTGGAGCAAGGGGCGTAGTTCTCAATCGATCGCTAAGACTGGCGTACGTATCAGAGAAACTGTGATCGAATCAAATCTGTATCGAACGGTGTTATCCCTTGCTCAGGCGCAAACACTGCATTTGCTTGCTCCGGCGAAGCAACTCGTTCCCCGCGTGCTCGTACATGCAAGTCGAACAGCGTTGCCAAATCCGGCCGTGGCGTATGAACCAAGGCCCGCAGCATCAACGATACCCCACTGAGATTGTTCCCGACGTTGTTCCACCGCGGCGACGAAGTGAGTCCCAGATCGGCCCAAATCGTGCGTCGTTCCTGTAAATCCATCACGAAGGGCAGACAGATAATTGTGTCGGATGCGATATCGACACGGTCGAACACGGTTCGCGGCTCGAATACTTCACCCGATGCCGTATCGGTGCGGGCCATCCAGCCAGCGAAGCATTCTGGAAGATCGCAGTACGGTTGTGTGGTGTATGAGTTGATGGACGTGACGACGTAGCGAATACCTCTGTCGACGAGGGCATCTACATCGAGGTCGATGAACTCCGACGCGCCGTCGGGCGCGTCGGTGATGTCGCCGCTGTGGCAACCGCCGAAATCCTTCAGGTTGTAGTACGCGACCGTTTGCTTGAATACGAAGTCGGCGTCGAAAAAAGCGGCGGACAAGTCAATATCCGTGCGCCCGGTGCCATTCTTCCACCACAAGAACAGGCGAATGAAGCGTGCATCAGGCATAGGCAACCGACTGCCTCGCACCAGCGTACGTAGCGATTTCGACGATGCTCGCTGCGCCAGCGGCACCTTGTATTCGCGTAATGCGGGATCGATGAAACAGCGACCGAGTGGCGGCAGCGATGCAAAACGCGTTACAAGCGCGTTTTCGCAGATTCGGGCTGCGCGAGCCAACACTTCGGCGGTGAGAGGTTCGCGGTGATCCTTGATGCCATAGACCTTGGCGAGTGCGCCTTTTGGGGTGAAGGCGCGCAGGGACAGGGGGCGTGGAGCGCGTACCTGGGCGAGCAACTGCAGCAGGACAGGTGAGGACACTTGTGTTGCAACAGCCTCGAATGCGTCGAGAACCGACTCGGGGTTCGTCGCGCGCCGCAGGCTCACGTCCAGCCGTCGTGCGAATTCACCGGGACGGCTCTGTAGTAAGGGCGTGAGCGTGGCGATGTCGCGCTGGGCCAGCAGTGTTTCGACACGTGAACCAAAGGTGGCTGGCGCTTCGTCGCGGCGCGCAGCCGTGATCGCTTCGAGTGCTCGTGGGTACTTATCGGCGTAGTCGCCCGGATGCAGCACTTCAGCCAGACGCTTCCAGCGCTCGGCGTGGCGCATCACATCTTCTGTAGCATTGGGTATTGAGTCGAGCAGGCGTAATAACAGACGGCGCATCGAGCGCTTCATCGCTTTGAAACGTGTCGTAGCTGTCGCAAGTGACACGTCACCTCCACTCAGGGCGACCGCGAGTCGCAGCACATCCGTCGCCGTTTCGACGTTGCGCTCCAGGAATGCGTCCACCCGCGCGTCACCGGCTACATGCAGTATAAGTGCGCCGCCAATCTGTGCACGTATCTCCCGGAAAGGGATGGCCTCGGGCAGCAGACGGAACACATCACTTTTGTACTCCCTGACGAACCAGACAACATCAGCCGTTTCCTCTTCGGAAAGTGAAGTGCGTGATGAAACCAGCGGCTCGAGCAGTGACTCGAACTCATGGACGCTTCCCGGTTCAATAACCCAGTGTATGAAGTTGCCTTCAAGCAGTGGAGGTCGAGATTCTTCAGTCGGTGGTAGGCGCTTAAGCGTGAGGTAATGCATGACCGCGTTAAGATACAACTCCGCCTCTGTGGCCCTCAGAACCTGTTCTGGAAAGTCAGGATAGAACGGCCGGTGATGCACATGCGCGCCACTCCTCCGCCGAAGGATTTCAACAATGCCATGCAACCAGTGCTTGAGCTCCGTCGGTGACAACATGCCGATCTGCTCTATCAGGGTTTCTGATAGTACACACCGGAACGCCGCGACCTCCCGGATAGCCGACGCGACCTGAGCGCGGGTTGCACCGCCAGTACCCACCGGTACGTGAACTTTGCTACGGCGACGCAGGAATAGCTCCTGATTCATGCTTGATTTTCTCCTTGGGTCGTCGTCGTGAGCGAGCCGCAGCATCATGCCTGCAACTGATATGAAAACGCCTGCTAGAAGCAGGCGCGGTGTGGAGAGCGGAACCCCTAGTTCATAGGGGGTTAGAAGGAAGGTGTTCCATAGCCACGGAGGCATTCTACGTAAGGTTTTCGATTTTTGTCAGGTCGTTGCTTCTCTCAACGGTAACAAGCTGATTCACGATATTAATGGGGGAGGAACGACAAGTCGCTTGTCTATCATCCAGGCGGATATTGGCGTTATTGACCAACTGTGGCTTCAAGGGCGGCGACTTTCCAAGCCGGCATTGACCAGCACCCACTAGCAACAAACACCTTGAAGCCCGCGTAATTGCGGGCTTTCTGGTTTTTGGGTTTGGCGTTTTTGGCAATCACGGCCATCCGGCAATAGCACACTTGCCCTATAGCTAAGTCGATCTTCGCTCCCTAAGCTGGAAGCGTCTTCTATTGATTGAAGTACAGCCACTGTCTTGACGGATAACAAAGTCATGCGTGTTGATCAACAACATCGCGTCGAGCTCCGTTGCTCGTCATCTCCATAATTCCTGAAATACATGCAGGTAAGCGTATGTCGCCAACACATGGAAAAGCGTTTAGAAACGGAATTGCGCTGTGTCTGATGACGGGACTTTTAATCGGCTGCGCAAACTCAAACGATTTAATGGGATCGTTGAATCCCAATGGCGTAGGTGCGAAGAAATATGACGAAGCTTATCTAAAGACCACCATCATTCGTGGCAAGACCACCAAGAGCCAGATATCCCAGTTATTTGGCCCTCCCATGCAGGAGGCGGCAGACTCGGACACTATAACTAACTGGACTTATGTGAAGAGCGAGGAAGGGGTCGAGAAGTATATGAATCTCGCCCACAGATTCGTATCGCCCGAGACAGGTGGCCAAATTGCACAGGTTTCGTCCCATGTCTCCAATGCGCAGGGAACATTGAATGAGGTGGGCAGCGTGACCAGTGGCAAAACCACGCGCCAAGGCATTGTTTTGACCATCTATTTTGAAAACGATGTTGTTCAGAACTACAGCGTTGCACGTTGATTGATTCTGCACGGTTCAACGACTGGTAACTGCGACGAGTCGAGCCAACCGAATTGATCCAGTGCGAGCTGTAAAGGCTTGATCGCTGCAACCGAAAAGCCGTGTGAAATGCGTTTCACACGGCTTTTTGCGTTTTTGCGCTACAGCGGTTTTGACCAGCCGCCCAGTTGCATGCCCATGTCATCCAGTGCCTGCAGCAGCGCTTTCATGCTCGGGTAGCGTTTACCGCTCACCGAAGGCCAGCCGGGGCGTTCGATGTAGAAGCGCTTGCCGTCGGTCTCGATGATGGTCCGTACCAGCTCTCGCGTGCGACTGCGATGCACGATGAAGGTCATGTTGGGTTGCTGCTTCAGGGAGTACATGCCGTAGCGCGGCAATACGGTTTCGAATTCCGTCATGGTGTGCGCGGTCCAGGGCGTTTCCATCTGCAGGCGCAGGTCGCCCCTGACCAGTGCCGAGCGATCATGCTCGGTACCGCCCAACGGCAGGATTTTCCCCGGGTCGATTTCGATGCCCCGTGCAGTCCCTTCGGGGACATCCTCGACGCGAATGCCGATCGCCTCTTCCAGTTCGCTGACGCCGGCCACGCCTTCAAAACTGTTGGAGTGGGAATTGCCCATCAGCGCCACCCATTTGTGTGCGCCCCGTGCAGCTTGGTCGGCGCGTATCACCAGGCGGGCAAAGTAATTCATCATTTTCTGCCGCGCCGCCTCATCGCCGGACGGAATGTCCATGCCGTTGAGGCGATAACTTGCCATGCAGTCGATGGCTTGCACGTGGATCCCCTGTTTTCTGGCTTCCCTGACCAGTTCCAGAAACGTGTAGCGCTGCAGCGGATCGGTCATGTTGCCGACGTCGAGCGCCTTCAGATACGCCTCGAGTTTTTTCGGCATGTTGCCGGTCTGGAAGAACTCGTCCAGTGCGGCTTGATGGAAGTCCGTCAGCAAATGCTCCATGTACAGGCTCTTCACCTGTTTGCTCGCCAGCAACGCCATGTTCTCGATCAGCCATTGCTTGCTGCCAACCGCGGTGTGGCTTTCACCGATCACCAGGCCCCGGGCATGTTCGAGGATTTTCTCGATGATCTCCTCGGCGGTCGCGTCGGCTGCCAGGGTGGGGACGGGAGGGCGTTCGGGCAGGCGCAAGGTGCTGTAGAAATCCCGGGCGTCGCGGTACAGGCGTTTACGGATGCCCTTGAAGTCGCGGTAGGCATCGAACTCGTTCAGGCTGTCGTAGAAATCACGCAATGCTTCGTCATTCAGGCCGTCCGCGCCTTCCTCCAACTCCGTTTTAAGCGGCGCCGGCATGTCGTACTGCGAGGCGGGCAGGGCGAGCACCGGTCTGCGGCTGCTCGATCCGGCCGTCACCGCAGGCTTGCCACCGCCACTGAGGCCGGCGCGGGGTATGGTTTCCCATTCGCCCTGAGGGTTCAGGCGTACCGGGATCGAGCGAGTAAAGCCGTGGGGATGCTCGGGATCAATCACAGCCCAGTGTCCGCTGCCGTTGATGTCGGTTTCGTAGCGTACGTAATAGGCGGTGTCGTCGATCGAGATCGCGGTCGAAGGATTCGAATCGAGCAGATAAATGCCCTGGAATTTTCCTGGCTCGTTCACCGGAGTAATCCCGTCCAGCAACTCATTGGCCTGCCAGTTCGGCGGGATGACTGGCCGCGGAGTGTCTTCAAGCAGCGTTGTGGCGCTCGCCTGAGGCCAACCCATCGGCTTCAGGCCTTTTTCGATCAGCGCCTGTTTCAACTCGTCCAGTGTGTCCACGGTCAGCGATTCAGGGGGCGGCGCCAGCGGTGTATCGAGGTTGAGCCTGCCAGCGGGGGTGATTCTGATCGCGCTGTCAGCCATGTGGCGTTCGGCATTGCGGTAGACCACCAGCAGGCTGCTGCGGTAGCGCTGAAACGTGAACATTCCCGGTTCCGGCAACAGTGCGCGCAGATTTTGCGGCGTGCGGTATGCCCACGGCGTTTCCATTTGCACCCGCCAGTCGCCCTTGATCAGGTTTTGAATACTGTCGGGATCGCTCAGGCCTCCGGCAATTTCCTCGACCGGGGAGTCAGGGTAATCGGCGTATTCCACCGCCAGCCCAGGGTCACTACCGATGGCTTCGGCTTGCCCCGGCGTTACATCGTCGATGCGTACACTCAAGGCCTCGGTCTGCTCGCTGATGCCTTGATAGCCGCGAAAGGCGCTCATGTTTTCCTGATTGACCAATGCCACCCATTTGCCCGGGCCATTGAGTTCCTGATGAAAGCGAATGACTTCGCCGGCAAAGAAGCTGCGCGCCATCTGGTTGTTGGGGAAGGGCTGCAGCGAATCTTTGTTGATGTTGTAAGTGGTCGACAGGTCGATCGCCTGAAGTCGGATGCGCTGGGCGTTGGCGGCCTTCACCAGCGCCATCAGGTTGAATTTGCCGTCCGGGTCGTTGCCGGCCCGGAAGTCGATTCTGTTCAGGTAGTCTCGCAGTTCCTCGGACATTTCCCCGGTGCGGGCGAACGCATCCAGATCCAGTTGATTGACGTTGGCCAGCAACTCTTGCAGGTACAGGGTCTTCACACCGCTGCGGGCGAGATGCGGCATGTGTTCGATCAGCAGTTTCTTGCTGCCGATGCTGCCGCGGCTTTCACCGATCACCAGCCCGGGTTTCTCCGCCAGCGCGACGTCGAACAATTCGCTCGGGGAGGCGACGGGCTCCGGCGGCAGTACATGCAGGCGTGGAGCCGGCGGGTGCAGTTCATACCAGGCGTTGGCATCGCTGATCAGCGTCGCACGTGCTTGTTCCTGCGCCAGGTCGAACTCGCTTAACGAGATCACCTCATGCGCATGCGGCATGAGTGCATTGCCTGCTTCGGTTTCGGGCCTGATCACGCTGTGCATGTCGATGCCGCCCAGGGTCCAGGCGCGGCGGAACTGGGCTTGCAGATCCGGACCGCCGAGCGCCCAGGCGCGCATGTCGGGATCATCGAGTCCGGGAACATGGATGCCCGGCGTTTGCGCCCATGGTTCGACGGCGGGACCGCTCGCTTCACTGCCACCGGCGATCATGGGGATATCGAGACCGCCGCGAAGCCCCAACCTGGGCGCCACCTCCCAGGCACCGTCAGCGTTCAGCCGGACGGGGATCGAGCCGGAAAAGGCGTCGGGCCGGGCGGGATCAATGATTGCCCAGTTGCCACGTCCATTCAGGTTTTCTTCAAAACGCACGTAGTAGGCGCTGTCACCAAGGCTGATTGCGGATGAGGGATTGGATGCCAGTCGATGGATACCACGAAATTTGCCCGGCTCGCTGATCAGCGTGTCCTCGCCCAAGACCCGGTTGATCTTGAACGATTGCGGGATGTCCGTGGCAGGTGTCTGGGCTACGGGAAGATCAGTCGGGATCGAGGGCGCCTGCACCGCCGGTGGTGCAGGTTCAGGTTGATTGCTCTCGATCAGGTCGGCCATTTCCGCCGCTTCGGCGGCATCCACCTCGGGGCCGACTTCGACCAGCGATCCCGGGCCCTTGAGGACCAGCAGGTTGAACAGCATGTCGATGCCGCTGAGGACTGCACCGAGGATTCCGGCCTTGCGCTCGGTGGCGGTTTTGCCATTGACCGCCTGATCAATATTCAAGCCCATGTTGGCAATGCTGGCGCCAATCACCGGCAATGCGATTGGCCAGCCGACCACGGCCATCGGCCCGAACACCTTGACCCCGGCGCTGAGGTAGCCGATCCACAGTTTCTTGCGCTGGTCGCCATTGGAGGTCAGGGACAGGCTGGCCTCGGCAAACATCGCCGCGCGGGTCGAGTCGCTCAGCCAGGTGAAGGCGTCGCCGCTGACCGCGAGGTTGTCCTGATTGATCAGCGAGTGGTCGTAGCGGCCCCACGTTGCTACCAGGCGATTCATCAGCTCGCCAAGGTTGGCGTTGATCTGCTGCCGGTCGGCCAGCGAGAAATGCGCAAGGAATGTTTCGCGGGCAGCGCGTTTGTTCATCCGCTGCAGGATCCAGAAGTGCAGGTCGGTGGCGGTTTCCAGCACCTGAAAGGCGTCGCTGTCACCGGGCAGATAGAGGATCTGCCGACCCTGGGGCGCGACGAAACGCAGAACGTTGATCGCGGCGTAACCGTCCAGATCCAGCCTGCGCACGCTGTTCGGACAACGCTGTTGTGCCTGCAGCATGGCCAGGTTCACCGGCCAGGTCAGCGGGCCGATCACCGCTCGCGTGACGAACAGAAAATCCGCGTCGCTCAGCTGACGTTGGTCCCGCGCCTGCAGGGCTTTGATCAGGAAATTGCACTTGGCCAGGGTACGAAAGTCGCTGCCGCTGGAGTTCCAGAATGCGTTCAGTTGATCGTCGTACAGCGCGCTGAAGTCGATGCTCCAGAAGTCCTTGAGCACGTCGTTGCCGTGCAGGCGCACTTCATTGCGCTCATCGAAGGTGCGGGCCTCGGGGCCGGCAGTGTAGAAGCCGCCATAGACGTCGAGCAGGTCGGCGTTGTCCTGATCAGCGACGCGGAAGCGGTGAATCACCAATTGGGTCAGGGTCATGCTTGAAGTGGGCGTGGCGTGCACATGCTCCCAGCCGGTGAAGGCTTTCGAACTGCTTTGCGAGGCGTCGAAGCGGTGGAAATACACTTGATCCGGGTCGAGGCCGTGAACCTGGTATTTGCTCAGCAAGTCGTTGGCGACCTGTCGAGCGGCATCCTGCAGGCTCGGGCAGGTCTGGATGACGGTGGCGGCAATCGCCTTGAGCGCGGCCTTGTCGGCGGCGTTGGGCATCGGGCTTGGCATGTGGTTGAACTCTCTATCCATGAGAAACGGGTGGCACAGGATCGCCCGGCTGTTCGATGCATGTGCACTACATAGTTATGTCACTTGAGCGCTCGAAATCGTGTACGCGCGAGGCGCAACTGCGTCCATCCGCCGCGCTGCCCTTACTGTTTCGCAATTGCAGGTGTATCGTATTTGCCTTTTGCGGGCCCGGCGCCCGAAGCAGATACGTGAGGTAGTTGAGTTCATGTCCTTTACCCGTCGCCAAATCCTCGGTGGCCTGGCCGGTCTTGTTGTCGTTGGTGTCGGAGCAGGAGGCGCGTCGCGCTACTGGCTGGGCAAGATGGCCGATGCTGACGCGGGCCACGACTACGAGCTGATCGCGGCGCCACTGGACGTTGAATTGGTGCCAGGGCACAAGACCGAGGCGTGGGCGTTCGGCCCGTCGGCGCCGGGCACTGAACTGCGCGTGCGTCAGGGCGAGTGGCTGCGGGTGCGTTTCATCAACCACCTGCCGGTGGCGACCACCATTCACTGGCACGGCATTCGTCTGCCGCTGGAGATGGACGGTGTGCCGTATGTCTCGCAACTGCCGGTGCTGCCCGGTGAATATTTCGATTACAAATTCCGCGTGCCGGACGCCGGCAGCTACTGGTATCACCCGCACGTCAGCAGCAGCGAAGAGCTGGGACGCGGGCTGGTCGGGCCGTTGATTGTCGAAGAGCGCGAGCCGACCGGTTTCAAGTACGAAAAGACCCTGAGTCTGAAGAACTGGCACATCGACGATGAGGGGCATTTCGTCGAGTTCAGTGTTCCGCGCGAAGCGGCGCGTGGCGGTACGGCGGGGCGGCTGTCGACCATCAACGGCGTGCCCTCGCCGGTGATCGAATTGCCGGCCGGGCAGATCACCCGGGTGCGTTTGCTCAACCTCGATAACACGCTGACCTATCGCATCAACATCCCCGGCGTCGAAGCGCAGATTTATGCGCTGGACGGCAACCCGGTCGAGCCGCGGCCGCTGGGCAAGGAGTACTGGCTCGGCCCGGGCATGCGTATTTGCCTGGCGATCAAGGCGCCGCCGGCCGGTGAAGAGTTGTCGCTGCGCAATGGCCCGGTGCGTCTGGGGACTTTGCGCTCGGTGGCCAATAACGATGCGCCGACCGAATGGCCGAAAGCCTTGCCCGCCAACCCGGTGGCCGAGCCGGATCTGGCGAATGCCGAGAAACTCAACTTCAATTTCGAATGGGTCGGTTCGGTGTCGGTGAATGTCGACAACGGCAAACCGCCGAGCCTGTGGCAGATCAACGGCAAGGCCTGGGACATCACTGACAAGACCTGCGCCGATCGGCCGATTGCCAGCCTGAAACTGGGCCAGAGCTACATCTTCGAACTGAAGAACATGACCCAGTATCAGCACCCGATCCACTTGCACGGCATGAGCTTCAAGGTGATTGCGTCGAACCGGCACAAGATCACCCCGTACTTCACCGACACCTACCTGCTGGGCAAGAACGAGCGTGCGCAAGTGGCGCTGGTGGCGGATAACCCGGGGGTGTGGATGTTCCATTGCCACGTGATCGACCACATGGAAACCGGCCTGATGGCCGCCATCGAGGTGAAGTGATGCGCCAGATTCGCCCCGCCGCGATCATCGACCGCAGCCGTGACCGCGATTTCATGCGTGAAGCGCTGGCCCTCGCCGAGCAAGGCGCAGCCCTGGGCGAAGTGCCGGTGGGCGCGGTGCTGGTGCAGGACGGCGAAATCATCGGGCGTGGCTACAACTGCCCGATCACCACCAGCGACCCGAGTGCCCATGCGGAAATGGTCGCGATCCGCGCCGCTGCGCAAGCCGTCAGCAACTATCGCCTGCCCGGCAGCACGCTGTACGTAACGCTGGAGCCTTGCAGCATGTGCGCCGGGCTGATCGTGCATTCGCGCATCGCGCGGGTGGTGTATGGCGCATTGGAGCCGAAGGCCGGGATTGTGCAGAGTCAGGGACAGTTTTTTACCCAGGGCTTTTTGAATCACCGGGTGTTGTATGAGGGTGGGGTACTGGCCGAAGAATGTGGTGCAGTGCTGACCGAATTCTTCCGCGCCCGGCGCGCAAAGCCATCTGAATAAACACCACCCCCAACTGTAGGAGTGAGCCTGCTCGCGATAGCGTCAA
>NZ_JBYOKU010000049.1:0-39809 GCF_057799175.1 Pseudomonas sp. 14P5.3.2
GGTGGGTCAGTGCAGCACCCGTCAACTGACAGATTGCCTTCGCGAGCAAGCCCGCTCCCATAGGGGGATGTGTGTTTCAGGCAAGGGGATCAATGTTGTCGAGCATGTGCTTCACCGACCGTCACCACCTCTTGAAATCACACAGTTCCCCTGTGGGAGCGGGCTTGCTCGCGAATGCGGTGGGTCAGTGCAGAACCCGTCAACTGACAGATTGCCTTCGCGAGCAAGCCCGCTCCCACAGGGGGATGTGTGTCAGCGCACCGCGCTGACGCCATCCAGTGTCGAGAACGAAGTGTCCTTGGCGGTCAGCAGGAAATCGCGCATGTACGGTGCATCGAGCATGTCCGCACGGATCGCCGCGTACAGCGTTGCAAACAGACCTTTCTCGCCCAGGCGCTTGGCCTTCACGTAGCCGCGCGAACTGTATTCGTGCAGCGCCCAGTGCGGCATGCCGCAGACGCCACGGCCGCTGGCGACCAGTTGCATCATCATCACCGACAGTTCCGAGGTGCGCACCTGTGCCGGTTCGATGTCGGCCGGTTCGAGGAAGCGGGTGAAGATGTCCAGCCGATCGCGTTCCACCGGGTAGGTGATCAGGGTTTCGCTCAGCAGGTCTTCGGGAACGATGTACGGTTTGCTTGCCAGCGGATGCTGGTTGGCGACCGCGAGCATCGCTTCGTAGGTGAACAACGGCACGTAGGTGATGCCGATGATGTCCAGCGGATCGGAGGTCACCACCAGGTCCAGATCACCGCGAGCCAGCGCCGGCAGCGGGGCGAAGGCGAAGCCCGAGGCGAGGTCGAGTTCGACTTCCGGCCAGGCGTCGCGGAACTGGTCGATGGTCGGCATCAGCCACTGAAAACAGCTGTGGCATTCGATCGCCATGTGCAGGCGCCCGGCAGTGCCACCGGCGAGGCGACTGATGTCGCGTTCGGCGGCACGCAGCAGCGGCAGGGTCGCGTCAGCCAGTTGCAGCAGACGCAGGCCGGCACTGGTGAAGCGCACCGGTTTGGTCTTGCGTACGAACAGCGGCATGCCCATGCGCTCCTCCAGCTCCTTGAACTGGTGCGAAAGCGCCGACTGCGTCAGGTGCAGGCGGTCGGCGGCATCCACCAGACTGTCGGCCTCGCGCAGGGCATGCAGGGTTTTCAGATGACGGATTTCAAGCACCGCAGGCTCCATGAACAAAATTTGTGATTGAGGCGAATGCGGTGAGTTTGTCTCATGTTGGCGGGGCTGTCGACTGCTTGAAGTACAGCGGAGCACACCCGTGCCCCGCTGTTTTTTGCTTCAGAGGTGGGCGAAGTGCTGGATGCCCAGCGGTTTACCGATATCCCCACGCCAGATTGCCTCGACCTGTGCGCCGCCAGCACCTTGGGCCTGTTGCCATTGCAGGCCGAGATTGCGTTGTTCAGGCAATTTCAGATGAGCTTTGGCGAAATCCCCGAACGGCGCCCTGTCCGAGGTGTAGTGAAAGTGCGCATACCATAGCGTGCGCGGCGGATGGCTGGTCAGGTCGCGGACTTCGTACTCCTGGAGGAAATCCTTGCTCCTGTCGGCGCGTCTGCCCAGGGCCCGCAGTTCACCTTCCTTGCGGATATCCACCACTTGCTGTTGCAGCAGATAGTCCAGATAGCCTTCAGTGGGGGTCTTGCTGCGCAGTGACTGGTCGATGCGCAACGTGCGCCCGGCCCGTTGCAACGCCTGCGCGGTGGCGTGCAACTGCGCGACCAGTGGGTCGGTCGGCGACAGCCGCTCGATCGCCTGCGCCCGAGAGCTCAATTCCGTCGCCTCGCTGACGAGCATGTGTTCCAGGTCCACCGGCAACATGTCCTGACGGGCGTAGCCATTCACCTTGTCCTGGTAGGCGGTGACAGCGGCGAGTCGCTGCCGGGCTTCGGCCAGCAAGGGTCTGACATCGCTAGGCAGGGACGGAGTGGTCGCGGTGTGGCGCGTCTGCAAGTGATACTTGCCGCTCGGGCGCCGCAGCCAGGTTTCATGGAAGCCGTCGCCGGCCACGATGAAGCGTACCTGGCGGGTACTCTCATCAAGGGCCTCGGTGCCGATCAGCAACTGGTTGTCCTCGGTTTCGAACAGTTGCCTGGCCCCAGGCTCTCGGCGTCTGATCGACGGCGGCTGTTTGAGCGCATGCCGCGCGTGCTCTTCGACCTTGCTCAGGCTGTCGAGAAACGGAGCGATCTGCTCCAGCTCCAGATGCTGCGGATAGCCCAGTGTCCAGGCCTTCAACTGACGGCGGAAACCGGCATAAATTTCCAGGGAATCCTCGATGATCCGGTTGCGCTGGGCCACGCTGGCATTGGTCTCGGGTAGATGATGCTGGGTCAGCAGTGCGCGTCCGACTTTTATCCGGGCGTCCTTCATCTGTGTGTGAAAGTACATCCAGTACAGATCGTCGACCGCTTCGTAGCGGGTGATGATCTCCAGCAGGTGGGCGGTTCTGAGGTAGTGGTGATTGCGATCGCCGAAATTGCGGTTGAGGGCCGTGATGTCGGCGGCCATCTTCGCCCTCTGGGTATTGTTGGTGATGCGCCTGTTCCACAGGTTGGCCTGTTCGATGATCGCGTGCAGTTGATCGAACTCCTCGAGAAAAGCCTTGCGCACCCATTTGCGTCGGGCCAGCAGCTGCACGTGGGCTGCCGTCTGGTTGTAAGGCGTGGCGTCGGATTCGGCGACCAGCGCATCGACCCGGTTCAGGAATTCGAGCAAGCGATCGCGGGCCACGGTCGCGCGTTGTACTGCGCGGTCCACCACCACCAGGGCACTGCGGCTCTTCAATTCCTTGAGCTGTTGGACTTTGTTGCCGCGGCTCAGGTGCAGCAGTTCGTCCGAGCTCTGGAACAGCTCGATGGCTTTGTCGATGTCATTGACGCAGGCCGTGTCGACCTCTGCCAGCAGCGGCTTGCGCTGGACAAAGTCGAGTCTCTGGTAGTTTTCCAGCAACTGATTGGTGGTGCGTGTCTGGTTCTGCAGGCGGTGGGCGTAGGCGTCGATGGTGTTGTTCAGGGTCAATTGCCGGCGCAATTGGCGATTGGTCCACCACTCTGGCAGCCAGCGGCGGATGGCCTCGGGCCAGAGCGGTTGGAGGCCATCGGCCAAATGCCCGAGCACCGCGCCACCGCCTGCGCCGCCACCGTCCATCACCGTGCCGTATACCGCGTAGTGGGTGTTCCACTGGCCGAATTCGTCGAGGGCGATCGGCTGTTTGTAGCCGCGCATCCACGTCCCGTACAAACGCCAGCCGCGTGGCTGTTCGCTGAGCTGGACGCGATAGACGCGGCCCAGCCGCAGGATGAAATCGCCCTCGGCATGGCGGTAGACATTGCGGTAAACGCCTTCGATTGCCGGACTCAGGCCGGCCAGGGAAATGTCGTGTTCGTATTCGTAGCCCTTGAACCGGTCGAGCGAATGTCGGGACCATTGCCAGGACGTGCGCAGTGCGGCGGACCTGCCCAGTGTCGCCTGTTGCCGCTGCCGGGTTGCCAGGCGTGCGGCGGCGGGCGCGCTGACAGTGCCCGGAAGCACGTCCATAGCGGCGTCGATCAATGACAACAGAACCGCTTCCACTTCCGCCAGACCGTGGCCGAGTTCACCGCGCAAGAACGCCGCCACGGCGAGGTTGGCGCTTTGCCAGGCGTCATACAGCGCCACGGCTGTGCCCACGAACGGCAGCATGCCGATGGCCATTTTCAGATAGTTGAACAGGGCGCCGGACTTCAGTGCGCAATGTTCCAGATACAACGCATCGTTGGAGCGCGAACTGTCGCGATGAGCTTCCAGCAAGCGGCCCATGTGTACGTTCAGCAGATGACTGGCCAGCGAAGTGGTCGCCGGCCAGGCCATGCCGACGCCGATCAGGGCATCGAAGTTGCGCAGTTGTGCTTCATTGATCCGGCTGACATGGCTGGCGAAATCGCCGCTCAGGGCACGCCCGGCGAGGTAGTTGACCATGTTGCGGTCAACGCAGCGCCGGAACAGATCCAGACGCGCCTGCTCGAGGGTTGCGTACTGCCGCAGGAAGATCGCGTCGCTGCTGTCGGGCAGGTACAGCAGGGTCAGGCCACTGACCTGCTCGACGATGAAGGTGACCCCGGCGAGTGTGCTCGGTCCCTGATGCGCGGTGTCGGTGCCGCCGACCGTCAGGTGCACCGGCAGCAACGCGATACGCTTGCCGTCGACGGCATAGTCCTGAGCCGTTGTCGCGTCGATGGCGATTTTCAGCACGGCATGGCCGGCGCTGTCGATGTGCTGCTGCAGCAAGGCGAATTCACCCTGCAGTTCGAGCATCAGGCGCCACGGCTCGCTCAGGCATTCGCGGCGCCAGGCCTGGGTGAACGCGTGTTCTGTCGGCGTGCCGAAAAACGCCTGGCGAATCAGGATTTCGTAGCGTCCGGCCAGATCCAGTTGCGTCACCAACTGACGCAGATAGACCGGGTTGATGCCCGCCTCGACACGCTGCCGATCACCTTCGTCCTCGGCACTGACCTTGACTTGCATGAACGACAGTCGCCACCACATGTCCTGGTCGATGTTGTTCTGGGCCAGTTGTTCCAGGCTGAGATCACTGCGCCCGGCGCTGGCGGTGAGGACACTGCGTTGCGGAGTGCCGGGCGCGGCGCCCTCGATCAGGGTTTTTTGCCAGAAGGTGGAGTCGGGCAGATCAAGGCTCACACCCACGCTTTTCACCAGTGCAAAGTCGTGGCGCAAGCGCGCGTCGATGCGTTTATCGGCGAAGGTCTGACGCGGTGGCAGTTCTCGTTCGAGCAGCGCATGAGCGTGTCGCATTGCTGCGAGATAGCGATTGATCAGCGCCTTGAGCCGTGTACGCCTGTCGTCGTCGAGTGTTTTGAACCACGCGGGCAGGTTGCCGGCCAGCGCAGCGCTCTGGTCTTGCTCCTGACGCTCGGCAAACGCTCGTGCGCGGGCTTGCGCCAGCGCTACGGTCAAGCGTGACAGATGCTGTTCACACAGCTGTTCCATCGCGGCTTTGCGCGTCTCGGCATGCGTGGGCAGCGGGTGATCGCGGATGATGGTCGCGGCCTGTTGTTCGCACTGATAGAGCTGCTGATCCAGGGACCAGGTCAGGGCATCGCCGGACAGTGGCGTCAGGTGCAGGGCCAGTTCGCGGTCGTACGGCGAGCGCTTGAACAGGTTTTGCTCCAGCGCCTGACGCGAGGTGAAGCGTTGCAGTCCACCGCACTGCCCGGGCCAGTAAAGCAGCAGACTGTCTGTAGAGCCCGGCGCCAGCGCCGAAGGCGCCGCGATGATCAGCACACCGGGCAGGTCTTCGACCCGGGTGAGGCCCTGGTCTGTCGCCGACAACGACACGCGCGCGATCACCCCTTCGGATGCCGGCAGGTTGTGCCCCGGTGCGTCCAGCAGTGTGATGAGCTGCCGATGCTCCTGCGCCGTCAGTTGTTCCAGTGCCCGTTGCCATTCGACTTCGGCGCGCAGACCCGCGATCCGGGCCTGCAGCAGGGCGGTGTAATGGACGTTCGCGTGGCGGCGCAGTTCGAGCATTGTCAGCGGATCCCGGCTGTCGAGCAGCGCCGACGCCGCATCATGGCTGGCTTGCCGGGCCTGGCCAAAGGCATCGAAAGCACCGGCCAGTTGCTGCCGCTGCGGGGCGTGCAGATCGGATTCGCCAAACAGACGATCGAGCGCCAGGTGTTCAACAGCCAGTGCCTGCCGCCGCAGGTCCAGAGGAATGTCGGCGACCAGCAAGCCGAACGGTGCAACCTCGTCGGCATTCTGCCCGGAGCTATCGGGCAGGGCTGGCGCGGCGGGGAAAAGCCTGCCCACCTCGATCCAGCTACCGACGCTGCTTGCCGGGCCGGCCATCAGCGGCTCAAGCCCGCGGGTGAACGGTTCGTGGCCGAATTCGATGAAGTCCAGCGAAGTGCCAAGCACCGGATGCGGGTACTGCTCAATCAGCCAGTGCTCAAGCCCGGCCTGATCTTCGAAGCGGATCAGCGGTTGTGCCTGGGCAGGTATATAAAGCAGATACACCGCGTCCTCGAGACGGATCATCAGGGCACCGTGCAGGCGCACACGGTTGCCACCGACACGGTTGAGCACCGGTTGCGCGACCCGCAGATCCGCCGCGATTTTGTTCGATGGCGTCAGCAACTGCGCCAGCCGAGGTTGTTGTGAACGGCTGAGCCGGCCTTCGGCAATCGCCAGCTCACAGGCCGCTTCGAAATGCCGGCGGTACAGGCTTGCGGCATGATCGCGCCGCGACAGCGCAGTACCGCGCGCACGAGCGCTCCACCAGCCGCTGTCGGGCAATCCGATACGCTGCGCCATGAGGTCGAGCCATTGCTGGTGACAGGCGTTCAAGCGCGTTGTCGCCAGAAGACAGAGGTTTTGGTCAGGGGTTGGCCGCAGTGGCGGATCAAGGCCGAAGTCGACCGTTACAGGGGAAAGGGCATCGAACATGCGCCGGGGCTCCAAAAGGCATGACCACCGGGTGATTCCGCTGGTCATGCCCATTAGAGGCGAGCTGTCACAGGGCCTTGCGGTACATATTTATCGCTGGCGCGGGCATTCGTTTCAGAGGGTGTCCCGGTCAGGCGTTCAGCCACACCCTCATGCGGTCAAGGTGAACAGGTCTGACCGACGTCCTGCTGCGTACCACCGACAGAAATGACAGGCGCGACGAACGTCACGGCTCGTGGCGCATGACCACTCGGCAAACTTCATCAAACTGTCACGCAACTGTGGCAGCGCGCTTGAACAAACTTCATCAGACTCGCGTTCTACTGGGGTTCTGCGTTTCGGTGTTTCTTCATGCGTTTATTTCTTTTGTTGGCCGCGCTGTTGTTCGGCCTGCCGTCGATGGCGGCTTCGCGTTGCGACGTCAATGTACCGACCCAACGGGTCGATCTGGCACAGGTGAGCCTGGCGTACCAGAGCATTGGCCGTGCCTCGGATCCGGCGCTGTTGCTGGTCATGGGCCTTGGCGGTCAGTTGATTCACTGGCCCGACGAAGTGGTGGTTGCGCTGTGTCAGCAGGGTTTTCGGGTGATCCGCTATGACAATCGCGACGTCGGTCTGTCGACCTGGCGTCAAGCGCCCGCCGAGGCCAACCTGACCTTTGAAGTGCTGCGCTACAAGCTCGGATTGCCGGTGTCGGCGCCTTACTCGCTGACCGACATGGCCGACGATGCGCTGGGCTTGATGGACGCGCTGCACGTCGACCAGTTTCACGTACTGGGCGCGAGCATGGGCGGGATGATCGCCCAGCACCTGGCGGCGATGGCGCCGCAGCGGGTGGAGAGTCTGACGCTGATCATGACCAGTTCCGGCGCCGAAGGATTGCCGGCGCCGAGTGCGGCGCTGGTGCAACTGCTGGCGCGGCGCGGCGCGCCGAATCGCGAAGTGGCGCTGGAGCAGCAGGCCGATCTGCTGGCGGCGCTCGGCAGCCCGTCAGTCACTGATGATCGGCAGGCGTTGCTGCATCAGGCGGCGATTGCTTACGACCGGGCGTTCAATCCTGAAGGTGTGAAGCGGCAGATCATGGCGATCCTTGCCGAGCCGAGCCGGGTGACGTTGCTCAATCAACTGCGGGTGCCGACCCTGGTGGTACACGGCACGGCCGATCCGTTGTTGCCGGTGATGCACGGCGTACATCTGGCGGCGCATATCCGTGGCAGTCAGTTGAAGCTGATTCCGGGGCTGGCCCATCGTTTTCAAGAGGCGTTCAAGGCGCCATTGCTGGCGGCGGTGTTGCCGTATCTGCAACAGCACCGTGAGGACACGTCGCACTGGGCGCAGATCGAGCCGGTGGCAAGCGGCAACCTGCTGTAGGCGAGGTTTTGGCGGTGTTGATTCGGGCCTCTTCGCGAGCAAGCCCGCTCCCACAAGGGCAACCGTATTCCAAATGTGGGGTCGGGCTTGCTCGAAGGGGCCCGCTCCCACAAGGGCAACCGTATTCCAAATGTGGGGCCGGGCTTGCTCGCGAAGGGGCCATCACTGTCATCGCAAGAGCGGGCAGGTGTATCGTGCAAACTTTCCCGCACGATTTCCGTCCGCGAGGTGTGTGATGAGTTCCGCTTTGAAAATCGATTTTGTCAGCGACGTTTCCTGCCCGTGGTGCGTCGTCGGTCTGTATGGCCTGCTTCAGGCGCTGGAAATCCTGCGCGATGAAGTGCAGGCCGAGATTCATTTCCAGCCGTTCGAACTGAACCCGAAGATGGGCCCGGACGGGCAGAACATCACCGAGCACATCGGCGAAAAGTACGGCTCGACCCCGGAACAGTCACAGAAGAACCGCGAGGCGATTCGTGCCCGTGGCGCCGAGGTCGGATTTGCCTTTCGCACCGATGGCAACAGCCGCATCTACAACACCTTCGATGCTCATCGTCTGCTGCATTGGGCGGGTCTTGAGGGTTTGCAGTTGAAGTTGAAAGAGGCGCTGTTCAAGGCGTATTTCACGGATGGCGGTAATCCGTCCGATCACGCGCAACTGGCGCAGATTGCCGAAAGCGTGGGCCTGGATCGGCAGCGTGCGCAAGCGATTCTGGCCTCCGCCGAGTTTGCCGATGAGGTGCGTGCAGAAGAGCAACTGTGGCTGCAACGCGGCGTGAGTTCAGTACCGACCGTGGTGTTCAACGGTCAGTACGCGGTGACGGGCGGGCAACCGGTTGACACCTTTGTCGGGGCGATTCGGCAGATCATGAGTGAAACCAAAGGCGGCACGGTCAATTGAGCCAGCGCTCTTAACGCACGATCTTGTCGACGTGGATCCCGAGTTTCTTCAGGCGATACCAGAAGCTGCGTTCGGAGATGCCGATCAACTGCGCGGCGGCGGCCTGCACGCCGTTGCTCTGTTGCAGGGCCGCAAGAATGTAGGCCTTCTCGACTTCGGCGAGTGCTGCGTCCAGATCCGCCGGGACACCGTTGATTTCGCTTAGCGGGCCGCTGCTGTCCGAGGCTTGCGCGGCGAACAGGTAGGCCGGCAGATCCTGTTCCTCGATGATGTTGGCGGAGGCGACGATGGTCGCGCGCTCCACGCAGTTCTGCAGCTCGCGGATGTTGCCCGGCCATGAATAGCGGGTCATCGCCTGCAAGGCTTGCGCGCTGAAACCGCTGATGCGTTTGCCGGCCGCGGCGCCCAGGGTGTGGGCAAAATGCCGGGCCAGCGGGGCGATGTCCTCGACCCGATCGCGCAGCGCTGGCAGCGGGATCGGAAACACGTTGAGGCGGTAGTAGAGATCTTCGCGAAACTCCTTGTTGGCCACCGCTTGCAACAGGTCTTTGTTGGTGGCGGCGATCACCCGCACATCGACTTTGCGTTCCTTGGTATCGCCCACCGGCTCGATCACCCGCTCCTGCAGGGCGCGGAGGATCTTGGCCTGCAGTGCCAGCGGCATTTCACCGATTTCATCAAGAAACAGCGTTCCCTTGTCAGCCTGCTGAAAACGTCCGATGCGATCAGCCACGGCGCCGGTGAATGCGCCTTTGCGGTGACCGAACATTTCGCTTTCCAGCAGCCCTTCAGGGATGGCCGCGCAGTTCACCGCCACGAACGGCTTGTCGGCGCGGTTGCCATGCTTGTGGATGGCCCGGGCGACCATCTCCTTGCCGGTGCCGCTTTCGCCGCTGAGCAGCACCGTCGCGGCGCTTTCGCGTACCGAGTCCACCGCTTGCAGCACGTTGCGAAAACTCGGGCTGTCACCGATCAGGCTGTCGATCTGCTGATGCTCGTCGAGCTCGGCGCGCATGCGCTGGTTGTCTTTGAGGATGTCGCGAAACTGCAGGGCCTTGCTGACGGTGATGTCCAGTTCGTCGATGTCGAACGGTTTGGCGATGTAATCAAATGCGCCATTACGCATTGATTCCACCGCATTTTTCACCGTGCTGTAGGCGGTCATGACGATGACCGGCAACTGTGGATAGCGATTCTTCACCTCTGCCAGCAAATGCGGACCGTCCATGCCGGGCATGCGCCAGTCACTGATCAGCAGATCGATGTCTTCGCTTTCCAGCACCTTGAGTGCGTGCAGGCCATTGCCGGCGGTGAACACGCTGATGCCGTTCTGCCCGAGGGCCGAGGCCAGCAGATCGCAGAGTTTCGGTTCGTCGTCCACCACCAGAATGTTATGCGTCATCGTCGCTCTCGTCGAAGTCCTCGCCATTGGCCGGAATGTACAGGCTGAAGGTCGCGCCGGCATCTTTTTCGCTGACACATTCTACGCGCCCGTTATGGTTTTCCATGACCGAAAACACTTTGGCCAGGCCCAGCCCGGTGCCCGAGGCCTTGGTGGTGACGAACGGGGTGAAGATGCGCTCCAGCATGTCGGCTTCGATCCCCTGACCGGTGTCCGCCACGCTGACGATGGTGTATTTGGCGTCGCTGGCGATGCTCAGGGTCAGTCGGCCGCCATCAGGCATCGCGTCGATGGCGTTGACGATCAGGTTCAGGCC
Organism: Pseudomonas sp. 14P5.3.2; assembly: GCF_057799175.1. Taxonomy (NCBI): domain Bacteria; kingdom Pseudomonadati; phylum Pseudomonadota; class Gammaproteobacteria; order Pseudomonadales; family Pseudomonadaceae; genus Pseudomonas; species Pseudomonas sp. 14P5.3.2. Next base: position 10,447 of record NZ_JBYOKU010000049.1, read on the forward strand.
GGCCTGTTTGAGTTGCTTGGCATCGGCGTAGATCGTCGCCCCCGGCGCCTGATCGTCGATGTGCAGATCAATGTTGTGGCTGGCCAGCTCCGGCTCGCAAAAACCGGCCAGTTCGTCGACCAGGGCGCGGGCTGACTGGGTGGCGCGGATCGGCGCGCTGGGTTTGGCGAAGTCGAGAAACTCGGTGATCAAATCGTTGATCCGGCTGACTTCCTTGACCACGTATTCCAGATGTCGCCTGTCGGTTTCCGGCAGGTCGGCACGGCGGTGCAGCAGTTGCGTGGCGGTTTTGATGATGCCCAGCGGATTGCGGATTTCATGGGCCAGACCCATGGCGACTTCGCCCAGCGCGTGCAGGCGATCACGGCGGCGCAGTTGCGACTCCAGATGCTGCAACTCTTCCAGACGTTCGCTCATGTGGTTGAACGTGCTGCTCAGTTCTGCCAGTTCGTCGCCGCCATTCACGCTCAGGCGCTGATGATAGTCGCCGGCAATCACCGCTTGTACGCCTCTGGCCAGACCGCGCAACGGCTTGGTCAGACGTTGCGAGACCAGCCAGCCAACCGCCAGCGACGCCGCCGAACTGAGCAGGAAAATCAGGATGAACAGGTTGCTCTGATTGACCAGGCCGACCAGGCTGGTGTGGCGCAGCAGTCCGCTGAAAATCACCCCTTGCAGCTGGCCGTTTTCGTTGAAGATCGGCCGGTAGATGCCGCTGTAGCGGTTGGTGAATTGCTCGAATGGCCGCTTGCTTTCGCGCAGGTTCTGTTCAATTCCTTTCGGCACTTGCAAGGGGTGATCCTCAAAGCGCTGGGTCGAGAAGATCTCCGAGAAGTCGTCGCCCTTGGCCAGGTAAAGGCGCAGATCAAGCGAATGCACGTCGGCAACACTGGTGAGGAAGCTGTCGTCCAGATAAGTGCCGATGATCAATTTGTATTCGATGCCGCTCTGTTCGGTCTCGAACGTCGAAATCACCGTGCCGGTGGCCACACCGCCCACCTGCAGGGTTTGCAGTACCGCTTTCGGGGCGGTGCTGATCTGGCTGACGATGTCGTCGGCGGCGGTGCTGTACACCACTTTGTGATCGCTGTTGCGTACCAGGGCCACAACGTCGATGCCCATGGAGTCGGCGACGTCGGCGGTCAGCTTGTTGTGCTTGGCCGATTGACGATCGGTGGGAGGGCGCGTGTAACGCAGAAACAGCTGAGCGGCGCGGGCGTTGTCGCGCAGGATTTCGCTGATTTCGTCCTCGACGATCTTCGACGATTCCTGCAGCCAGATGCGCACGTTGCTGTCGAAGATCTGCGACAGCGTGGTGGCCGCCAGTTCCGCAGCAATCATGGTCGGAATCACGCTGACCAGCCAGAAGGCCAACACCAGTTTGCGTTGCAGGCTCCAGCCGGAAAGGGCGAAAGGTCGGGGCGTGGCGCGTCGGTCATTGATCATTGGATTTCGCTTATTGCAGCTGCCAGGGCCGGATCGGAGCGATCCGGGCGGACGAATATTTTCACCAGACGCAACAGTTGGTCGAACAGTGGATTGCGATGGCGGAAGAACACGGTGTTACCGACAAACGAGCAACCCAGGCGCAGCTTACTGGCATAGCCGGCCTGCCCGCACACATAGATCGCCAGTTTGTGCTCAATACAGTAGTCGACATTTTCCAGCCAGCTACGGGTGTAAAGATTGTACTGCCGCGTACGCGCCAGATCGTGGGCAAAAAACTTGTCGACCAACCGCTGCTCGTCGAGCAATACCAGATTGAACGCCACCAGTTCGTCGCCGACCCAATAGAGCACGCACGCCGACCGATTATCGAGGTGATTGAGGACTTCGCGAAAGTACGCCGCAGGCAGGCACTCGAAGGCCAGATCGCTGCGGGCGAGGGTGGCTTCGTAGAGTTCCATCATGCGCGGCAGCAAGTCGTGCACCGAGCGTCGCCATTCCGTACGCGGCCCCTGGTTGCGCAAGATTCGGCGCAGATCCTTGCGCGTGGATTTACCCAGGCTACCCAGATAAGCGTCCACCGAGGCGAAGCTGATCGGCAGTTCGGCACCGGGCAACCCGGGCATGCTTTGCAGGCCGGCCTGCTGACAGACCTCCAGCCACTGTGGATCGCGATGCGAGGCATCCTTCACCGCGAACAGGCCGATCCCGGCGTGTTCGGCATCCTGTCTTGCCAGCTCCAGCAACTGACGGAGCAGTGACGGGCGGTGCGTCGCCGCAATGTGCGAAGCCGTGCCGACATGGCATTGCTCCGCCACCGGCGAGCCGAGGGCGTACAGACGGATATCGAACAGTCGGGGCAGATGTCGGCGCAGCCACTGACTGACACGTTTGCCCGCGCCCTGCAGCGTGGTATCGAGTGAGTAGGCCGTGATGAACGCCACGGTGGCCGCGATCAGACGGCCGTCCTCGTGCAGCGTCAGGTAGCGCCAGTGAAAGCCGTCAATGCCGGCGCGTTCAACGGCGCGGTAGTAATCCCAGTCCTCCAGCTCATCGACGAAGCAGTCATTCCAGGCGCAGCGGTCGATCGCTTCGATCGTTGAGAAGGCTTGAGCGGTGATCACGTCGTTTCCTTATGTCGGCGAGTCGTGGTGTTCGGCCTGTGTCGCAGGATGTCTGCCGGCAACTGCTCAAGCCAGTTGCCGGTACTCCAGCGGCGCAACGGGGCTGCTGATCTGCTGCATGAAGCGTCGCTGTATGAAGTCGATGCTCAACTCCACGACACGGCGGTACTGCAGGTCGACCGTGATCATGTGATAGCAGTCGTCGAGCAACACTTTGGTCACCGGTCCGCCAAGCTTGCGTTCGACGTAATCGGCATTCCAGCGGCTAGTGATGTCGTCCTCGATGGAGTGCAGCACCAGCGCCGGCGTGGTGATCGACGGCATGCGTTTTTTCACCACGGCGTTGAGCCGGTGCAGTTCGCGCACCGTGACGCCTTCCATGGTCAGCAACCCGGCCTGACTGCTCTGACCTTCTTTCATCTGGCGTTCGACGATGGCCCGCAGGCGCTCGTTCTTGATGCCGTAGGGCGGCTTTTCTTCGAAACTGCACAGGTGCACGCCGAACGGGATTTTCATCAGCAACGGGGTGAGGAACGCCAGTTTGTTGATGCTCCAGCCGTCGTAGCGCAGGGTGGTCGAATACAGCAGCAAACCCTCGATCTGTCCCGGGTGTTCGGCGGCCAGGTACATCGACAACACCGCGCCCATGGACAAACCACCGACATACACCTTGTGGTGTTTGCGGCGTACACCGACGAAGGTGTTGCGTGCGCTTTCGTACCAGTCGCGCCAGCCGGTGGCTTGCAGGTCGGCATTGCCGCCGCAGTGCCCGGCCAGGGTCGGCACATAGACCGTGTGCCCGGCTTTCGCCAGGCCCACGGCCACCCGACGCAACTCCGTCGGGGTGCCGGTGAGGCCGTGGATCAACAGCACCGCGACCTCCCCGTCGCCGAGAACGAAACCGGCGTTGCCTTCGCCCATATCGATCTCTGCGTCGATCATCGTTTCATCGCCCGATGCAGCAGGCGGTCGAGCAGGGCCAGGCCCAGGTCGATTTCCGGATAGCTGATTTCCAGCGACGGTGCCAGGGTGATGACGTTCTTGTAGTAGCCGCCCACGTCGAGGATCAGACCGAGGCGACGACCGTCGATTTCGATGTCGCCCTTCATGCCTTCTTCGACCATGTAATCCAGAGTGGCCTTGTCCGGGGTGAAGCCGTCCTCGGTGCAGATCTCGCAACGCAGCGCCAGGCCCAGACCGTCGACATCGCCAATGATCGGGTAGCGTTTTTTCAGATCCTGCAGGCCTTCGAGGAAGTATTTGCCCTTGGCCATGACCATCGCGCCGTAATCGACTTCGCTGGTCATCTTGAACATTTCCAGACCCACGGCAGTGCCCAGCGGGTTGGAGGCGAAGGTGGAGTGGGTCGAGCCTGGCGGGAAGACTTTCGGGTTGATCAGCTCTTCGCGGGCCCAGATGCCGCCCAGCGGATTAAGGCCGTTGGTCAGCGCCTTGCCGAAGACGATCACGTCGGGTTTGACGTCAAAGTGTTCGATCGACCACAGCTTGCCGGTGCGATAGAAACCCATCTGGATTTCGTCGACCACCATCAGGATGCCGTGTTGATCCAGGACGTGCTTGAGTTCGCTGTAGAAGTTCATCGGCGGGATCACGTAGCCACCGGTGCCCTGGATCGGCTCGACGTAGAACGCGGCGTATTCGCTCTGGCCGACTTTCGGGTCCCAGACGCCGTTGTATTCGGTCTCGAACAACCGCGCGAATTGCTGCACGCAATGGCTGCCGTACTCTTCCTTGGTCATGCCTTTGGGGCCGCGGAAGTGATACGGGAACGGGATGAACTGCGCACGCTCACCGAAGTGGCCGTAGCGGCGGCGATAGCGGTAGCTGGAGGTGATCGACGACGCGCCGAGGGTGCGCCCGTGGTAACCGCCCTCGAAGGCGAACATCAGGCTCTTGCCGTTGGTGGCGTTGCGCACGACTTTCAGCGAGTCCTCGATCGACTGCGAACCGCCGACGTTGAAGTGCACCCGACCGTCGAGGCCGAACTTGTTCTTGGCGTCGACCGCGATCATTTCCGAGAGCTCGATCTTGCCTTTGTGCAGGTATTGACTGGCGATCTGCGGCAGGGTGTCGATCTGTTGCTTGAGCGCATTGTTCAACCGCGGGTTGGCGTAACCGAAGTTGACCGCCGAGTACCACATTTGCAGGTCGAGGTAGGCCTGATCTTCGGTGTCCCAGACGTAGGAGCCTTCGCAGCGGCTGAAGATGCGCGGCGGTTCGATGTAGTGAACGGTGTCGCCGTAGGAGCAGTATTTGGCTTCTTTTTCCAGAAGGACTTTGTCTTCGGCTGTCGCAATGCGGATATCAGACATGGTGCAGGGTTTCCTGTGCTTCAGAAGTGGATTCGGTGCTGAAATTGACGGCGTTGGCGGCCGGGGCCAGAGGCAGGCGGGCCAGCAGTTGCGGCAGTTCGGCGAAGCTGTCGAAGCGCGCGTAGGCGATGCCGTTGCGCTCGCAGTGCTCGGCCAGGCGGTCCTTGGCGAAGACGAAATCGGCGGTGGACGCCACGCACATGTCGGACTGGCCGTCACCGATCACCAGCACGCGTTTGCTGCTGGGGGTGGATTTGCATTTGCAGTTGCCGGAGGCCGCGCGGCAGGCGTCACTGGCGTAGGGGAAATCGATGCGCCACTTGTCGTGGTCGATCTGGCGCAGGCGGTTGGCGAGGATCGGCAGCAGCGTCACGTAGTTGCGCGCCAGAATCCGCGCGATGCCTTGTTCGATGCCGTCGCTGACCACTTCCAGCGAAGCGCCGAGGCCGATCACGTGGTCGACGAAGTCGGGGAAGTCCGGATCGATGTCGATGCTGTCGAAGAATTCGAGCAGTTGCGCAGGCGTGGCCTTGATCAGCGCCAACTGACGGCTGAGGCATTCGCGGGAACCGATCTTGCCCTCCAGCCATTCGTTTTCGATGGCTTCCCAGCTCGGGTCGGCGAAGCGTTCAAGGATGCTGTCGATTACGTCGGTACGGGTGATCGTCCCGTCGAAATCACACACGATATGCCAGTCAATCATCTGCAGTACCTGTTGGGTCGAGGCAGTTGTCAGGGTGCGCGGTCTGCGCCTGGCAAGGGTGGGAGCAGGGACTGTGCCAAATCTGCAAAACCCCGTAATGGCGGGGCCTATGCACGGTTTTCGTGAAGTGGAGCTACAATTTTTGTAGCTTGCTACAAACAACATGAGTGCTTGCGCCAAGGGCTCTATCCGGGGATTGATGCGCGCAAGTTCAGAAAAGGAATGGCCTCATGCAGAGGAATACACTGGCGTTAATGACCGCACTGGCCTGCTTTTCCGGGGCTGCGCTGGCGGATGGCATCACCGGCGAAGCCGGCCTGGGACTGAGTTACCAACCTCATGATCCCACCGGCAGCCGCTACGAAACCCGGCCGATACCGTATCTCGATCTGGACTGGGGCGATGTCAGCCTCGGCACCGACGACGGCCTGACCTGGAGCGCCTTGAAAAGCAACGGCTTCAGCGCCGGGCCGTACATCAATTACCTCTCCGGGCGCACCGCCAACGGCGAGTTGCGCGGCTTGCGTGATGTGCCCGACATGGCCGAGGCTGGCGGCTTCGTGCAATACGCCCCGGCCGATTTCTGGCGCGTGTTCGCCTTCGTCGGCCAGGCCGTCGGCGGTGGCAGCGGTCAGGGCGGCGTGTTTGGAAAGGTGGGCGGTGAAATCGGTTATCCACTGGGCGGCGGGGTGATTGGCAGCAGCAACCTGACCGCGCATTTCGCCGATGCGCAGGGCACGCAGACCTTCTTCGGTGTCAGCGGCAGCGAGGCGCAGGCCTCGGGTATCCGCGCGTACAACGCCGGCGGCGGTTTGCAGAACGTGGCGCTGACCCAAAGCTTCGAGTTTCCCCTGGCGGGGCATTGGTCGCTGGTCACCAGCGCGAGCTGGATACACCTGACCCGCTCGGCGGCGGACAGCAGCATCGTCAAAGCGGTGGGTGATACCAATCAGGGCGAAGTGCAGGCGGCCATCGCCTACAAGTTCGACTGATTTCAGCCACGGGCGAGTTGGTCTGTGGTTTGCAGACAGCCATGTCGAATCCATTCCTTCAGGATGTTCTTCATGGCTCGCCCTGCTTATCGTCTGCTGGCTCATTCGTTGTGGGATTTGATCCCCATCGCTCTGGGCCTGGCCCATTTCGCTTTCGTCCTGTGGCTGGTTGCGGCCTTCCACGATCTGTCCTGGTGGGCCTTTGTGCCGCTGGCGCTGGGCTATGCGATCAGCCTGTCGTGGAGCATAAACAGCATTTCCCACAACCAGATTCACAACGCCTACTTCACCCCGGCGTGGCTGAACCGGGCGTTCGATCTGCTGTTGTCGGTGACCATCGGTTTTTCGCAAACCCTCTATCGCGATATCCACAATCGCCATCACCGGGGCAATTCGGACCTGCCGGGGCCGGACGGCAAGACCATTGATCCGCTATCGATCTATCTGCGCGGCAAGAACGGTCAGCCGGAGAACCCCTGGGCTTACACCTTCCTGAGTTTTTTCCGCGACGACCCCAAGCCGATCTACAACGAAATGCGCCGCAAACGCCCGAAGGATGCGCGTTGGGTTCAGGTCGAGATCTATGTGACGGTGGCGTTTTATCTGCTGCTGGCGGTGTATGACTGGCAGGCGGTGCTGGTGTTGTTGCCGTTCTGGTATCTGGGCCAGGCGCTGTCATCGCTCAACGGTTACTACGAGCATTTTGGCGGCAACCCGGACTTGCCGATTGCCTGGGGCGTGAGTGCCTACAGCCCGCTGTACAACCTGTTGTGGATGAACAACGGCTATCACGCCGAGCACCACTACCGGCCGAAAATGCACTGGACTCAGGTCAAGGCCTATCACCGGCAGATCGCCCGGCAACAGCAGGAAGCGGGGGTGAAAGATATTCCGCTGGCGCACGGTTTGGGCTTCCTGCTGAACCACCAAAAGCCTGACGCCTGACTGCTTTGTGTAGGAGCTGCCGAAGGCTGCGATCTTTTGATCTTGAAAAGCAAAGATCGTCCGATCGCGGCCCGAGCCTGCGGCAGCTCCTACACGGAGCATTTCAGTGCTCTTCGCCTTCGGCGAGCAAGGCTATCCCGCCCATGATCACCGCCACGCCGAGCCAGTGCAGCAGACTGATCTGCTCGCCCAGTCCCAGCCACGACCCCAGCAGCACGCCGACAAACACCAGCGAACTCAGGGGAAACGCCAGCGACAGACTGCTGCGTCGCAGAATCAGCATCCAGACAAAAAACGCGCCGATGTAGCAGCCAACCGCGACCCACACTCCGGGCGTCATGACGATGCCTTGCAGCCATTGCAGGCTGAAGTCCATCTGGCCCAACTGATCGCCACCGACCTTGCTCGCGATCTGCCCGCCACTTTCCAGAATGATCAACAGCGCCCATAGCACGATGGTGCCCACGCGCCCGTGTAGCCAATGCATTGCGTCGTTCCTTTGCAGTTCCAGGTGAGCGTCAGACATGGCCGGCACACACGAGCATCACGCCCGCCGTAATCACCAGCGTGCCCAGCCAGCGCCGCCGACTGACGGTTTCACCGAGCACCAGTTTGCCCGCCAGCACCACGCCGCAATAGGCCAGCGCGGCTGCCGGAAACAACAGGCTCAGCGGCGCCCGCGACAGGGCGCCGAGCCAGACGAAAAACTCGATTGCATAAGCGCCGATCCCGGCCCACAGCAGCGGCGCGTTGAACACCTGGCCCCAGAACACCTGCAGCCGAAAACCACCCTCAAGCTCAGGTAGTCGATCAAGGCCCAGTTTGAAACACAGCTGGCCGATCACATCCAGAACAATGGACAGGGCCACCAGCACGATCACGGTGAAAGTCATGGAAACAGTTCCTCGAACAGGTCGATCAAGGCTTGATTGGTGGTGGAGTTGCGCAGGATATCGGCCTCGCTCCAGCGTTCGGCCGGCGGCTGATCGGTCTTCGCCTCCCAGCGTTTGAATACATTGCTGAAGGCCGGACGGGCGTATTCGCCGCAGATGTCGATGCCGATGATCCGCTTGCTCGCCGCCAGCGCGCGCAGGGCCTGGAGCATATGGCTCAGGCGCATGCCGCCCTGATCCCAGTTGGTGGCGGCGTCTTCGCTGGCGAGCACGTCCTTGTCGATGGTGATCCACACCGCATCGGTCGGTAGGCTGGCGATCATTTTGTCAAGGAACAGGGTCCAGTCCACTTGCGACAGGTTGTGCCAGTGCAGCATGTTTTCCTGTTGCTCATGCCCGGCGCCGTCACCGATCCGCCCCCAGACTTTGGAGGGCGCGTGCTGCCACGGAAACAGCTGCAGAACCCCGCGTTTGAGGGCCGTGAGGTTGCCACCCTTCAGTTGCGGGTTTTGCAGATCATCGCTGCACGGACCGAGGGTCACGATGCGGCGAATGTTCGGCAGTTTCAGCGCCTGATTGACCCAGGAACCGCAATGCCGACGCGGCGCAAACCGCACCCAGTCGGGGTGATTGTCGAAATGGATCAGGCTGACGGGGCTTGGTAGATCGGTAAGAAACGCCGGGGTCAGGTGGTGATAGTCACCGGAGCCGACGAAGAAGATTTCCGGTGCCGGGCCGGTGTGCCGGGGCCGCTGCTGCAAACGTTCGGCGAAGCGTCGCCAGGTGCGTTCGCTGGACCAGAGCCGGAGTTTCGGGCCGAGGTCGAGCAGGTCCAGGCGTCTGGCGCGGCCACTGTCGAGCAGTCGCGCAATCGGCGCCTGAGCGGTCAGGCTGTGGTCGAGATCTAAAATATTCAAGGTCGCTATTTACCCTTGGCAGACCCTCCCAGACACCGGCCTCATCGAGCATGAGCGCCAGCCGGGCAGGGCTTTAAGGGATAAATGCAAGGGACGGGCCAGCCATTGCCTCAGGCGTGCAGGCGCACCCACACCGAGACCAGCACGGTGGCGGCGATCAACCATGCGACCACGGCCACGGCGAGCGACGCCTCCAGGCGCATGCGGTCAACCATCACGTACAACGTCGCCAGATAGATGAAGTACGGAATGATCGACCACATGCCGAACACGATGGTCGCCTTCAGGTCATCGATCGAACGGCTGTTGCCGACGATGTAGTGGGCGATCAGCGCGAAGGTCGGAAACAGCGGCACCAGTCCGGCGATGTAATAGTTTCGGGTCTTCGACAGCGCGGCGAGAATCACCACCACTGCCGCGCCAAGTGCCGCTTTGAGTATCAGATCCATCAGTGGCTCAACCCGTACTTTTTCACTTTATCGAACAGCGTGGTCTTGGCCATGCCCAGCTCGAGACTGGCCTGGGTCAGGTTACCGCCGCTGCGTTGCAAGGCATCGTTGAGCAGGTTGCGCTCGAAGGCTTCGACTGCTTCGGCGAACGCCAGACCTTGACCGCCGCTGCTGGCGCCGGACTTCTTGAACGCCGGCAGGCCGAGGGCAAAGCGCTCGGCGACGTTGCGCAGTTCGCGCACGTTGCCCGGCCAGTCGTGGCTCATCAGGTTCGACAGGGTCTGGTTGTCCAGCTCCGGCAAGGCGCGGTCAAAACGCAGCGCCGACTGCTGGGTGAAGTGTTCGAACAGTTGCAGGATGTCTTCACGGCGTTCGCGCAGCGGCGGCAGTTCCAGCGTCACCACGTTGAGGCGGTAGTACAAGTCGCTGCGAAACTCGCCGGCCTTGCTCGCTTCGTCGAGGTCGGATTTGGTCGCGGCAATCACCCGGCAATCCACCGCCACGCTCTGGTTCGAGCCGAGGCGTTCGAGGGTGCGTTCCTGCAACACGCGCAGCAATTTGATCTGCAACGGCAGGGGCATGCTTTCCACTTCATCGAGGAACAGCGTGCCGCCGTCGGCGTGTTCGATCTTGCCGATGCGCCGTTTGCCGGCGCCGGTGAAGGCGTTGGCCTCGTGGCCGAAGATCTCGCTTTCGAAGAGATTTTCCGGCAGGCCGCCGCAGTTCAGCGCGACGAACTGCTTGGCATGCCGACGACTGAAGTCGTGCAGGCAACGGGCGACCAGTTCCTTGCCGGTGCCGGTCTCGCCTTCGATCAATACGTTGGCCGAAGTGTCGGCGACGTTGGCGATCAGCTCGCGCAGGTTCTGCATGGCTGGCGAGCGCCCGATGATCCGGCCTTCGAGGGAGTCGCGTTCGGCCAGTTGCCGACGCAGCGAGGAGACTTCGCGGGCGAGGCTGCGTTGCTCCAGTGCGCGGCGGGCGACATCCACCAGACGTTCCGGCGAGAACGGTTTCTCCATGAAATCGTAGGCGCCTTTCTGCATCGCGCCGACCGCCATGGAGATATCGCCATGACCGGTGATCAGCACCACCGGCAGGCTGCGGTCGCGTGCCTTGAGGCGGGTCAGCAGTTCCAGGCCATCGATGCCGGGCAGGCGAATGTCGCTGATGACGATCCCGGCAAAGTTGTCGCCGACCCGCTCCAGCGCTTCTTCGGCACTGCCGACGCCGATGCAGGGAATGTCTTCCAGGGTCAGCGCCTGCTGGCAGCCGAGCAGCACATGGGGGTCGTCTTCGACGATCAGCACACTAAGGTCGTGGTTCATATTGGCTCGGCAGGAGTAGGGCTTACCAACGGTAAACTGAGGACGAAGGTGGTGCCACCGCTGGCCGGGTGTTCGACACCCAGATGCCCGCCGGTGGCGGCAGCGAGGCTGGCGGAAAGGGTCAGGCCGAGGCCCAGCCCCTGTTCGCCGGGTTTGGTGGTGAAGAACGGCTCGAACAGATGCTTGCGCGCTTCGGCGTCGACCCCGTGGCCGTTGTCCCGCACCCGCAGGCGATATTTGCCGTTGAACTCTTCGCCTTCCAGCCATAGCTGCGGCGCGGGTTGCGCCTGCATGGCGTCGAGGGCGTTGCCGATCAGGTTGACCAGAATCTGTTCGAGGCGGGTCTGGTCGATCTGCACCTGCACGTCGCTGAACTGGCGGTGCAGTTGCAGCGCCATGCCCTCGACCCGCGCGCCGAGCAGTTGCAGGGCGGCGTCCACGGCTTTGCCGAGACTGGCCTGGCCTTCGTTGTCGCCGCGCCGGGCGAACGAGCGCAGGCTGGCGGTGATCCGCCCCATGCGGTCGATCAGGTCGTTGATGGTCTTGAGGTTGGTGCTGGCGACGTCGAGCTGGCCGCGTTCCAGAAAGCGAATGGTGTTGCCGGACAGAGTGCGCATCGCCGCCAGCGGCTGGTTCAGTTCGTGGGCGATGCTGGTCGACATCTGGCCGATGGCCGCGAGTTTGCCGGCCTGCACCAGTTCGTCCTGGGCGCGGCGCAGGGTTTCCTCGGCCTGGCGCCGTTCGCGGATCTGGCTCTTCAGCCGTTCGTTGCTGGCGCGCAGATCGCCGGTGCGTTCGGTAATCCGACGCTCCAGTTGATTGTTGGCTTCCTGCAAGGCTTCGCGGGCGGCGAGGCGCGTGGCGATGACCTTGCGCCGTTCGTTCCAGGCGATCAGCAGGAACGCCACCAGGGCGAAGGCCACGGCCACCAGAATGCCTTGGTTGATCGCTTCACGGCGCAAGTCCTGCAACGGCGTGAGCAGGGTGAAATTCCACGGTGTGTCGCTCAGCGGCCGGGTCTGCGCCAGATAGCTGATGCTGTCGTCATCGGCGCTCAGTTCGCTGTTGGCCGGGAAGGTCAGTTTCTCTACACCTTCGGCCAGGGTTTCGCGGGCCAGCGGTTGCAGTTCGTTGAGCGGGAACCAGTAGTACTGCAGGCTGCGCGCGAGTTTTTCTTTGGTTTCATCACTCAGCGGTACTACGGACTTGAGGCGTCGCGCCGGATCGCTGGAAAGAATGATGATGCCGTTCTCATCGCTGACGAAGGCTTCCAGGCGGGCGCGCTGCCAGCGTTCTTCCAGCGCTTCGAGGCGCACCTTGACCACGGCGACGCCGATGATCTTGCCGTGTTCTTCCAGGCCATGGGCGAGGTAGTAACCGGGCTCGCCGCTGGTGCTGCCGATCCCGTAGAAACGTCCGGGCTCGCCGCGCACGGCTTTCTGGAAATAGGCGCGGAAGGACAGGTCTTCACCGAGGTAACTGTCGACGTCGCGCCAGTTGCTGGTGGCCATCACGCGGCCGGTGGTGTCCATGACGTAGATGGCCCGACTGCGGCTGCGCCGGTTCAGGCCTTCAAGGTAAGCATTGACCGTCTGCCGGTGTTCCGGGGTCGGATCGGCCAGCAGTTGCGGGACACTGGTTTCCAGTTCCAGCAGGCTGGGCAGGTAGGTGTATTTGCTGATCTCGCTTTCGACCGTACGCGCGTGCAGTTCGAGCTGACGCTGGCCGTTTTCGCTGAGGCTGCGGATGCCGAAATGTTCACTGGTCCAGAAGCCGATGTAACCCAGTCCGATCATCAGGATGATGATCAGCGGCGGCAGGAACAGATGGCGAATCAGACGGGGCTTCACGGCAAGTGATGGCGGCGCTGCGCGATAGAGATTGGGGTCGCATTTCATCACAGTTGCCTTGGGTCAACCAGCGCTGCCGCGGACGACGCACTGGTTTGGTCGAGCCTGGAACCTGTGGCGAGGGAGCTTGCTCCCGCTCGGCTGCGAAGCAGTCGTAAATCCATTCAATGCGGTGTTTCAGACAGATCGCATTGGCAGGTTTTGGGGCCGCTGCGCGACCCAGCGGGAGCAAGCTCCCTCGCCACAAGGGCAAATCGGTATTGCTTTTAGTGCTGCAGGATCTTCTCGAGGAAATGCTGCGCGCGTTCGGAGCGGGCGCTGATGTCGCCGAAGAACTCCTCTTTCGGGCAGTCTTCGATGATCTTGCCGGCGTCCATGAAGATCACGCGGTCAGCCACTTTGCGCGCGAAGCCCATCTCGTGGGTCACGCACATCATGGTCATGCCTTCCTGGGCCAGTTGCACCATCACGTCGAGCACTTCGTTGACCATTTCCGGGTCGAGCGCCGAGGTCGGTTCGTCGAACAGCATGACGATCGGGTCCATCGCCAGCGCGCGTGCAATCGCCACACGCTGTTGCTGGCCGCCGGACAGTTGCCCCGGGTGCTTGTGGGCGTGTGCCGACAGACCGACGCGATCAAGCAGTTGCAGACCTTTCTTGGTCGCCTCTTCCTTGCTGCGGCCCAGCACCTTGATCTGCGCGATGGTCAGGTTCTCGGTGATGGTCAGGTGCGGGAACAGCTCGAAGTGCTGGAACACCATACCGACGCGCGAACGCAGTTTCGGCAGGTTGGTCTTGGAGTCGGCAATCGAGGTGCCGTCGACGACGATGTCGCCTTTCTGGAACGGCTCCAGCGCGTTGACGCACTTGATCAGGGTCGACTTGCCGGAACCCGACGGGCCGCAGACCACGATCACTTCGCCTTTCTTGACCTCGGTGCTGCAATCAGTCAGCACCTGGAAGTCGCCATACCACTTGTTGATGTTCTTGATGGAGATCATACGGCAAACCTTTTTTGCAGACGCTTGACCAGCAGCGAGGCGGAAAAGCTGATGATGAAGTAGACGACACCGGCAAAGATCAGGAACTCGTTGGAACGACCGATGATGTCGCCGCTGGAGCGGGCGGAGTTGAGGAAGTCCACCAGGCCCACGGTGTAGACCAGCGAGGTGTCCTGGAACAGGATGATCGACTGTTGCAGTAGCAACGGGGTCATCTTGCGGAACGCCTGGGGCAGGATGATCAGACGCATGGTCTGGCCATAGGTCATGCCCATCGCCTGGGCCGCGGCCATCTGGCCTTTGGGGATCGACTGCACGCCGGCCCGGACGATCTCACAGAAGTACGCGGCTTCGAACATCATGAAGGCCACGACGCAGGAGGTGAACGCGCCGATCGGGGTGTCTTCGCCGGTGATCCAGCGCAGCACGAACGGCACCGCCAGGTAGAACCAGGTGATCACCAGCAGCAGCGGGATCGAGCGGAAGTAGTTCACGTAGGCGCCGGCGACGCGCGACAGCAGTTTGCTGGACGACAGGCGCATCAGCGCGAGGATGGTCCCCAGCACGATGCCGCCGACCACGCCCATGACCATCAACTGCAAGGTCATGACCATGCCGTTCCACAGGCCCGGGATCGCGGGGATGATGCCGCTGAAATCGAAGTCCATTATTTACCCCCCACGGAGATCAGGCCGGGCACTGCGACTTTCTTCTCGACCAGGCGCATCAGCAACATCAGGCTCATGTTCAGGGTGAAGTAGATCAGCGTGGCCAGGGTGAAGGCTTCAAACAGGTTGGCCGAGAATTCGGCGGTCTGCTTGGTTTGCGCCAGCAGTTCCATCAGGCCGATCAAGGACGCCACGGAGGAGTTCTTGAAGACGTTGAGGAATTCCGAGGTCAGCGGCGGAATGATGATGCGGTAGGCCTGGGGCAGCAGCACGTTCCAGTAGATCTGCGGCAGTTTGAAACCCATGGCGCGGGCGGCGGATTCCTGGCCGCGTGGCAGCGCCTGGATGCCGGTGCGCACTTGCTCGCAGACCCGGGCGGCGGTGAACAGGCCCAGGCACACGACGACGCTCAGGTAGGCCGAGGTGGTCGGGTTCAGATCCTGTTTGTACCAGTCCTGCAGGTTCTGCGGCAGCAGGTCGGGTACCAGGAAGTACCAGATGAACAGCTGAACCAGCAGCGGCACGTTGCGAAACAGTTCGACGTAGCAGGTCGCGATGCCCGACACGAGGCGGCTCGGTACGGTGCGCATGACCCCAAGAACGGAGCCCAGCAGCAAGGCGATAATCCATGCCACGACGGCGATGGCGATGGTCCAGCCCAGTCCGGAGATGAACCAGTCGAGATAAGTCTCGCTGCCCACGCCGGTGGACTTGAAGAACACGCCCCAGTCCCAGTTGTAATTCATTAGGGTCTCCCCTCGAAATCGATCGATGTACAAGCACCCGCTTGGGGAAGATCCTTTCCCGTCCGACGTTGAACGCCGGGCACACGCGATCGGCTCGAAAACCGCCAGGTCGAGTGTTCCACTGTAAAGCCAGCAGGTAGTAACAGACGTCTGAGGGAGGTTGCTCCCTCAGACGACAGGTTAGTCAGGAATCAGATTTTTACGTCAGGCGCAGGCTTGTCGCTCGGGTTGGCAATCAGTTCCTTGACCTTGTCGCTCATCGGGAAGTTCAGGTTCAGGCCTTTTGGCGGGATCGCGCTCTCGAACCACTTGCTGTAGATCTTGTTGATCTCGCCGGACTTGTACAGGGCGACGATGGCGTCATCGACAGCCTTTTTGAAGGCCGGGTCGTCTTTGCGAACCATGCACGCGTAGGCTTCGAAGGATTGCGGAGTACCGGTGATGACCCAGTCGTCCGGCTTCTTGGCCTTGGCTTCTTCACCGGCCAGCAGGGCGTCGTCCATCATGAAGGCAACGGCGCGGCCGCTTTCCAGCATGTTGAAGGATTCGCCGTGGTCCTTGGCGGAGATGATGTTCATGCCCATCTGCTTGTCGGCGTTCATCGCTTTGATGATGCGCTCGGACGTGGTGCCGGCGGTGGTCACGACGTTTTTGCCTTTCAGGTCGGCAAAGTCAGCGTAGGACGGCTTGCCATCCTTGTCTTTCTTGACCAGCAGACGGGTGCCGATTTCGAAGATGTTGACGGTGAAGTCGACTTGCTGGGCGCGTTCGGCGTTGTTGGTGGTGGAGCCACACTCGATATCCGCGGTGCCGTTCTGGATCAGCGGGATACGGGTTTGCGAGGTCACCAGGTTGTATTTGACCTTCAGGTCTGGCTTGTTCAGGTCTTTTTTCAGGGCTTCAACGATGGCCAGCTGAATGTCGTGGGAGTAGCCCACGGGTGTGCCGGAAGCATCCGCGATGTAGGAAAACGGGATGGAGCTGTCGCGGTGAGCGAGCGTGATAGTGCCGGAATCGTTGATTTTCTTCAGGGTGCCGGTGAGTTCGGCGGCGAAAACTGGTGTGCTGATCAGAGCGGCAGCAATGGCTGCACCCAGGATATGGGGAACGATGCGCATCAAATTTTCCTCGAATTGTTTTTTTTATGGAGCCAGTTCGTCGGCCCTTTTGTGCTTCGAATGCCTGACGGCTCCTGAAGTGTTGGCACGGCAGGCATTCGTCGAGAGAGTGTAGAGCATGAGTCGTGCCAGAGCAGTCTATGGCAGCTAATTGGTTGATTTTTAAGGTGATTAAAGTTTTGTGTCGGTGTTTTTGGCTGAAACTGATCCGGTTATCCGAATCGACCGGGAGGTCGCGTTCGGAAAACCGAATGCTTTGTTGCCAGTTGTTTTCGGCAACACGCCCTTTGTGGCGAGGGAGCTTGCTCCCGTTGGACTGCGCAGCAGGCCGGCTTTTAGAGCGGGGCCGCTACGCGACCCAGCGGGAGCAAGCTCCCTCGCCACAGGTACAGCGTCCGGCGCGGATAAATAAAAAAGCCCCTGAATCGTCAGATTCAGGGGCTTCGTTTCAAGCGCTGTAAACGTCAGGCCGCTTCAATCTTGCGGTTCTGCTCGACCTTGCCCAGGTACGCCGCCAGTTTCTCTTGCTCGGCCGGGGTGGTGAACAGGCCCAGCTTGCTGCGGCGCCACAGGATGTCGTGCGCGGTGGTGGCCCATTCTTCGCTGCACAGGTAATCGACCTCGCGGGTGTAGAGACCGCCGCCGAGGTGTTCGCCCATGTCATTCAGCGACTCGACGCCTTCGAGCATGCGCCAGGTGCGGCTGCCGTAGGTGGTGGCCCAGCGGCGGGCGATCTCGGTCGGGACGAAGTCGAACTTGTCGCGGATCTGCGCGCTCAAGGCTTGCGGGGTAGTCATGCCTTCGCCGCCGGGCAGGGTCGCGGTCGCGGTCCAGCTCGGGCGCATCTGGGTGAAGTACGGCATCAACTGAGCCATCGCCGACTCGGCGAGTTTGCGGTAGGTGGTCAGCTTGCCGCCAAACACCGACAACAGCGGTGCTTCTTCGCCGCCGCCAGACAGCGCCAGGGTGTAATCGCGGGTCACGGCGGACGGGTTGTCGGATTCGTCGTTGCACAGCGGACGCACGCCCGAGTAGCTGTGCTGAATGTCGTCGCGGCTGATCTGCTTCTTGAAGTGAGCGTTGACCACTTTCAGCAGGTAATCGGTTTCGCCGTCGGTGATTGCCACTTTCGCCGGATCGCCGGTGTATTCGCGGTCGGTGGTGCCGATCAGGGTGAAGTGGTTCAGGTACGGAATGGTGAAGACGATGCGCTGATCTTCGTTTTGCAGGATGTGCGCGTGATCGCCTTCGTACAGTTTCGGCACGATGATGTGGCTGCCCTGAATCAGGCGGATGCCGTACGGCGATTCCATTTTCAGGTCGTCACGGATGAACTTGGCGACCCACGGGCCGGCCGCATTCACCAGTGCTTTGGCGGTGATCGAAAACAGGCTGCCGTCGGCGCGTTCCAGGTTCAGGTGCCACAGGCCCTTGGCGCGGCGGGCGCTGACGCAACGGGTCTGGGTGTGTACGTGGGCACCTTTTTCCCGGGCGGCCATGGCGTTGAGAACGACGAGGCGGGCGTCATCGACCCAGCAATCGGAATATTCGAAGCCCTTGGTGATTTCGCTTTTCAGCGCGCTGTCGGCGCCGAATTTCAGGCTTTTCGAACCTGGCAGCTTTTCGCGCTTGCCGAGGTTGTCATAGAGGAACAGGCCGGCGCGAATCATCCACGCCGGACGCAGGTGCGGACGGTGCGGTAGCACGAAGCGCATCGGCTTGACGATGTGCGGCGCCTTGGCCAGCAGCACTTCGCGCTCGGCCAGCGCTTCGCGCACCAGACGGAATTCGTAATGTTCGAGGTAGCGCAGGCCACCGTGGATCAGCTTGCTGCTGGCCGACGAGGTGTGGCTGGCCAGGTCATCCTTTTCGCAAAGGAACACCGAGAGACCGCGACCGGCGGCATCCGCTGCGATCCCCACGCCATTGATCCCGCCGCCAATAACGGCAACATCGTAGATCTCGGCGATAGGGGGCGTACGCAAGGTAGAGGTGGACATCGGCTGGCCTCGGGCTCTTTTGATTTTCTGTCTTGGAAATCGAACATAAATGTTCATTTGCGAAAATGGTAGCCCATAAAGACGCGCACAGCCAGTCACGTTCGATTGAAAAAACTCATCGAAGGGCGGCTAAAAGAAAATTTTCGAACATTAGATGTGCGCAAGAGCGCTGGAGATGTGTTGTTTGTAACTGCCCCTTCGCGAGCAAGCCCGCTCCCACAGTGGGGTGAGGGGCCTCACAAATCTTGTGGCTGACTCAAATCCCTGTGGGAGCGGGCTTGCTCGCGAAGAGGCCCTTACGAACACTGAAGGGCAAAAGGTTTAAACGACTTCCAGACGAATCTTGTGCTGGCTCAACAGTTGCGCCAGTGCCGGCACCGGCTGCTGATCGGTCACCAGGCAGTCGATCAGGCTGATCGGACCCAATCGAATCATCGCATTGCGCCCGAATTTGCTTGAGTCGGCCGCCAGAATCACCTGCCGCGCATTGGCGATGATCGCCTGCGATACGCGCACTTCCTGATAGTCGAAGTCGAGCAGGCTGCCGTCTTCGTCGATACCGCTGATGCCCACCAGCGCGAAATCAACCTTGAACTGGTTGATGAAATCCACGCTCGCCTGACCCACCACACCGCCGTCACGGCGCACGTTGCCGCCGGTCAGCAGCACATCGAAATCATCCTTGGCACTGAGCATCGAGGCGACGTGCAGGTTGTTGGTGATGATCTTCAGATGGTTGTGATTGAGCAGGGCGCGGGCAATCGATTCGGTGGTGGTGCCGATGTTGATGAACAGCGAGGCGTGATCGGGGATCTGCGCGGCGATGGCTTCGCCGATGCGTTGTTTTTCATCGCGCATCTGGTCGGCGCGCATCGCATAGGCGGTGTTTTCGACGCTGGAATCATAGGCCGCGCCGCCATGGTAGCGACGCAACAGATTGGCTTCCGCGAGCTGATTGATATCGCGGCGGATGGTTTGCGGGGTAACAACGAACAGCGTAGCCATTTCCTCGATGCTCACATAGCCGCGTTCGCGGACCAGCTCGAGGATTTGCTGCTGACGGGGAGGCAGATTCATGGGGCTTCCTTTGGGCTGCCGTGCAAAATTTGCCCATGATGCCGCAGGAATCTCCTCCCGACCAGTTAGTTGCCTATCAGTCTCTGAAGGTTGGCTTATTCAGCGTCTTCACGCGCCCAGTCACGGGTGCGGCTGACGGCTTTTTTCCAGCCTTTGTACAGTTTCTCTTTCTCGACTTCATCCAGGCTCGGCTCGAACTCGCGCTCGATGACAGCCTTGCCGCGCAGTTCGTCCAGGCTGCCCCAGAAACCGCACGCCAGACCGGCCAGATACGCTGCGCCCAGCGCGGTGGTTTCGCGCATTTGCGGGCGCTCGACCTGGGTGCCGAGGATGTCGGCCTGGAACTGCATGAGGAAGTTGTTCGCGACCGCACCGCCGTCCACACGCAGGGCCTTGAGGCGTTCGCCGGAGTCCTGTTGCATGGCGTCGAGCACGTCACGGGTCTGGTAGGCGATCGATTCCAGCGCTGCGCGGATGATGTGATCCACGCGCACGCCGCGCGTCAGGCCGAACAGTGCGCCACGGGCATACGGGTCCCAGTACGGAGCGCCCAGACCGGTGAAGGCCGGTACCAGGTACACGCCGTTGCTGTCCTTCACTTTATTGGCGAAGTATTCGGTGTCGTGAGCGTCGTTGACGATCTTCAGTTCATCGCGCAGCCACTGCACGGTCGAGCCACCGTTGAACACCGCGCCTTCCAGGGCGTAAGCCACTTCGCCGCGCGGGCCGCAAGCGATGGTGGTGAGCATGCCGTGCTGCGATTTCACCGCTTTGTCGCCGGTGTTCATCAGCAGGAAGCAGCCGGTGCCGTAGGTGTTTTTTGCCTGGCCCGGCTCGACGCACATCTGGCCGAACAGTGCGGCTTGCTGGTCACCGGCGATACCGCCGATGGCGATGCCGCTCTTGGTGCGACCGTAGATTTCAGACGAAGCCTTCACTTCCGGGAGCATCTCGCGCGGGATGTCGAGGATTTCCAGCATCTTCGAATCCCACTCCAGCGAATGGATGTTGAAGAGCATGGTGCGCGAGGCGTTGGTGTAGTCGGTGACGTGCACCTTGCCACCAGTGAATTTCCAGATCAGCCAGCTATCGATGGTGCCGAACAGCAATTCGCCGTTGCGCGCACGCTCGCGGCTGCCTTCGACGTTGTCGAGGATCCACTTCAGCTTGGTGCCGGAGAAGTACGGGTCGGTGACCAGGCCGGTGTTGTCGCGAATATATTCTTCGTGGCCATCGCGCTTGAGCTGCTGGCAGATCTCGGTGCTGCGGCGGCACTGCCAGACGATCGCGTTGTACACCGGACGGCCGGTGGTCTTGTCCCAGACTACGGTGGTTTCACGCTGGTTGGTGATACCGATGGCGGCCACCTGATCGTGATGCAGACCGGCCTGGGCCAGCGCTTCAACCATCACCGCGCTCTGGGTGGCGAAGATTTCCATCGGGTCGTGTTCAACCCAGCCGGCTTGCGGGTAATGCTGGGCGAATTCGCGTTGGGCGGTGCAGACCACGTTCGCATCGCGGTCGAAAATGATCGCGCGGGAGCTGGTCGTACCCTGATCGAGGGCAATGATGTAGTTCTTATTCTGAATGTCGGTCATGTCGATTGCCTTGGACGAAATAAGGGAGAGTGGGCCGGGGCGCGGGCTCGAATTGGGCAGGAACCCGCGCCGACTGTTTCAAGAAGTTCTTGGTTTGCCGTCAATGGCCGGTTCTGCATCCTTTGTAGCAGGTGTGGCGCCGGTCAGGTGACGGGCGATGAGCCCGCGATACCCGGCAGCGCCGAGGCAGGCACCGACAATCGGTGCAAAAATCGGAATCAGGAAGTACGGAATATCGCGGCCGCCAGTGAAGGAAATTTCACCCCAGCCGGCAAAGAAAGTCATCAGTTTCGGACCGAAGTCACGGGCCGGGTTCATCGCGAAACCAGTCAGTGGGCCCATCGAACTGCCGATCACAGCGATCAGCAAACCGATCAGCAGCGGTGCCATCGGGCCTTTCGGCAGACCGTTATTGTCATCGGTCAGGGCCATGATCACGCCCATCAGGATCGCGGTGATGATCATTTCGACCAGGAATGCCTGGGCAGTCGACAGCACTGGATTGGGGAAGGTGGAGAATACCGACGCCAACTCAAGGCTGGCAGCCGAACCACGAACCATTTGGTGAGTTTGTTCGTAATCGAAGAACAGGTTGCTGTACAGCGTGTAAACCAGCAGCGCGCCGCAGAACGCGCCGGCAATCTGCGACAGGATGTAGAACGGCAGTTTGCGCTTTTCGAAGTCAGCAAAAATGCTCAGTGCGATACTCACGGCGGGGTTCAGGTGCGCGCCGGAAACTCCGGCGGTCAAGTAGATCGCCATGCTCACACCGACGCCCCAGATGATGCTGATTTCCCACAGGCCGAAGCTGGCGCCCGCGACTTTGAGCGCAGCGACACAGCCGGTGCCGAAAAAGATCAGAAGTGCAGTCCCCAGAAACTCGGCCAGGCATTGGCCGGAAAGCGAAGGTTGCTGAATAGCAGTTGTCATTGAAAACCTCGATTTTTGTTGTTGTCTGGCGCATTTGCCGTCAGGGCAAGGCGCGATTTTCGCCGAGGCAGGATCCCCATCCTGTCCCCGGTTTACTGCTGGGTGCTGCGGTGATGATAATTCTTACATTATTCAGATTCGAAAAAATATAGACAAGAAACAAACCTGTCAAAGGTCGAAAGTGAACCATCGGTCACAATTAAACTATCAACCTGTTGAATGATCCTGCGGGTGACTGCGGCGATAGCCCGGTGATTCGCCTGTAAAGCCCGAAAAACGGGGCTTGCGCTAGAGCCTTTTGCGAGGTGATGGCCTAGAATCCGGCGCAGGATTTTCTGTTGATGCCGAGCCTGGAGCTGCCATGACCCCTGCGTTGGACTTGTTGAAAAAAGTTCGTGCCGAACATCGCGTGCACAGTTACGAACATGATCCCAAGGCTGCGTCCTATGGGCTGGAGGCCGCAGAGAAGCTGGCGCTTGAGCCGGCTCAGGTGTTCAAGACGCTGCTGGCCGCCAGTGAAAAAGGTGAATTGTTGGTGGCGGTGGTGCCGGTCGTCGGAAGCCTTGACCTCAAGGGCCTGGCGCATGCTGCTGGGGTGAAAAAAGTCGAAATGGCCGACCCGGCTGCCGCGCAGCGTTCCACCGGTTACCTGTTGGGCGGCATCAGTCCGCTGGGGCAGAAAAAACGCCTGCGCACCTTCATTGATAACTCGGCCCAAGGTTTTGCGACTATTTATGTCAGCGCCGGCCGACGTGGCCTCGAAGTCGAACTGGCGCCGGCGGTGCTGGCTGAGCACACCCAGGCCAAATTTGCCGATATCGGCCGTGCGTAACGCTCATCGCTGTATGCAGAAAATTGGCCGGTTCTGTCACTGGCGCTGATCCGGCCCGCGTTGCATGCTCTGCCCACGGAATTAGGGAGAAGGTTATGCAGCTTGAGTTTTATCAAGTCGACGCGTTCAGCGATCGGCCGTTCAGTGGCAATCCGGCGATGGTTTATCGGCTCGATGCATGGCTTGCGGATGAGCTGATGCAGAAGATCGCCGCCGAGCACAATCTGGCGGAAACCGCGTTTGTGGTGCGCGAAGGCGCGGCGTGGCATATCCGCTGGTTCACCCCGACCACCGAGGTGCCATTGTGCGGGCATGCGACGCTGGCCAGCGCCTATGTGTTGTTCGAGATCTACAAGGAAACCACCGAGCGGCTGGACTTCATCTGCAAGTCCGGGCCGTTGAGTGTCAGTCGTGAGGGCGATCGCCTGTGGCTGGACTTCCCTTCAATTGTGCCGTCAGAGATTGGCGTGACGCTGGATGTCGAGCGTGCGCTGGGCGTCGAGGCAGTGGATGTGCTCGGTTCCAACGAGTTGTTCGTGGTGCTCGACTCGGAGCAGGCGGTGCTCGACTGCAAGCCGGACATGGTCGCGCTGGCGAAACTGCCGTGGCTCGGTGCGATCGTGACGGCGCGCGGCAATCAGCACGATTTCGTCTCGCGTTATTTCGCTCCGGCGATTGGTATCAACGAAGATCCGGTCACTGGTTCGACGCATTGCAGCTTGATTCCGTACTGGTCGAAACGTCTGGGCAAATCCAGTTTGACCGCGTGCCAGCGCTCGGCGCGGGGCGGGGAGTTGTTCTGTCGGCTGGAAGGTGAACGGGTGAAAATTGGCGGGAATGCGACGCTGGTGGCCAGCGGTACGCTGATTTTGGGCTGACCCAAAACCAATTGTGGGAGCGGGCTTGCTCGCGAATGCGCTGTGTCAGACGACCTCTTCGTTTACTGACACAGCGCATTCGCGAGCAAGCCCGCTCCCACAGTTCTGATCCGGGGCGGATCAGAGTGCAGCGCTGTAGCGGCGGACGCCGTTTTCCACAGCCGGGATTTGTGCCGCGGTGCTGCCGCTGGCCTGGAACAGGACGAGGTGTTCGGCGGCGACCCGAATCCCCACATCCGCGCCGACCTGATGGTCGGCATGGCTCGGGAAGATCGATTCCAGTTGCGCACCGGTCGGCAGTTGCAGGCGATACAGGGTCGAGGCGCCAAGGAACGTCTTGCCGACGATCCGCGCTTTCAACCCACTGTCCGGCGCATAAACAATGTCATCCGGACGCAGCAACACATCCACCGCACCGCCCACCGGCCAGGTGTAGGCCCGGTTGCCGCGCAGTTCGCCGAGTTCGGTCTGCACCGACTCCGGGCTGCCGAGCTGGCCGCGAATGAAATAACCCTGACCGATGAAGCTGGCGACAAACGGCGTCGCTGGCTCGTGGTAGAGGTTGTAGGGCGTGTCCCACTGCTCCAGCCGACCTTCCTTGAACACGCCAACGTGATCGCTGACGGCGAAGGCTTCTTCCTGGTCGTGGGTCACCAGAATCGCACTGGTGCCACGGGCCTTGAGGATGTCGCGCACTTCGTGGCTGAGCTTGCGCCGCAGTTCGCCATCGAGGTTGGAGAATGGCTCGTCGAGCAGCAGCAATTGCGGCTCCGGCGCCAGTGCCCGGGCGAGGGCGACACGCTGTTGCTGGCCACCCGATAACTCGTGGGGGAAACGCTTGCCGAGATTCTTCAGGTTGACCAGTTCCAGCAGTTCTTCGGTGACGCGCTCCTTGTTCGGGTGCTTGCGGATACCGAAGGCGATGTTGTCCGCGACGCTCAGGTGCGGGAACAGCGCGTAATCCTGAAACACCATGCCGATCCGGCGTTTCTCTGGTGCTAGAGTGAAACCGGCGCTGGAGATGGTTTCACCTCCCAGGGTGATTTCACCTTCGTGCACCGGTTCAAAACCGGCAATCGCGCGCAGGGTGGTGGTCTTGCCGCAGCCGGACGAGCCGAGCAGGCAACCGATGTCACCGGCGTTGAGGTGCAGATTGAGGTTCTGCACCACGCGTTGATCTTGATAGCCGCAAGCGAGGTTGCGCAGGTTCAGCAGTAATTCATGGCTCATGCGTGGTGATATGCCGGTTCGACGAGGAACTCGAGCAGGGCCTTCTGTGCGTGGAGACGGTTTTCTGCCTGATCCCAGGCGACGGAGCGCGGGTCATCAAGCAGGTCGAGGCTGATTTCTTCACCGCGGTGCGCTGGCAGGCAGTGCATGAACAGCACATCTTCGGCCGCCAGATCGAGCAGGGCGCGGGTCACCTGGAACGGTGCGAACAGCTTCAGGCGCTTGGCAGTTTCCTCTTCCTGACCCATCGAAGTCCAGACGTCGGTGCTCACCAGGTGTGCACCGCGCACGGCGTCCTGCGGATCGCGGACGATGGTCACACGATCGCCGGCGCGGGCGACGAACTCAGGATTTGGCTCGTAGCCTTCCGGGCAGGCGATGCGCAACTGGAAGTCGAACTGGATCGCCGCTTCTATATAGCTGTTGCACATGTTGTTGCCGTCGCCGATCCAGGCCACGGTCTTGCCCTGGATCGAGCCACGGTGCTCAAGGAAGGTCTGCATGTCGGCCAGCAACTGGCACGGGTGCAGGTCATCGGACAGGCCGTTGATCACCGGCACGCGCGAGTTGGCAGCGAATTCGGTCAGGGTGCTGTGGGCAAAGGTACGGATCATCACCGCATCGAGCATGCTCGACATGACGATGGCGCAGTCGCCGATCGGCTCGCCACGGCCCAACTGGGTGTCGCGCGGCGACAGGAAGATTGCCTGGCCACCGAGCTGGATCATGCCGGCCTCGAAGGAGATCCGGGTACGGGTCGAGGACTTCTCGAAGATCATCCCCAGGACGCGGTTTTTTAGAGGCTCGAACAGTACGCCGCGGTTACGCAGGTCCTTGAGCTCAACGCCTCGACGGATCACGCTGACCAGCTCTTCGGGCGTGCAATCCATCAGGGAGAGAAAGTGCCTTGCGCTCATCATTGACTACCTTTTTGCTACAAACCGCAGATGCTCAAAGCCTTGTTTAACGGAACAACGGGCGAGACCTGCGGCGTAAGCCGCACGGGGCGACGAAATAGGGGAAGGCGCGATATTGACACTAAATGTCGCGTTACGCCAATAGGCTACGGTTTTTGCGGAGTTTGCAGCGGCGACAGTGTGTTGCAGTCGCGCAGTAGAAGCCGGGTTGAGGCGTGTAACGGACTCATTTGTACACTGGCGCCGCGGGGCTTGGCAATCCGCTGTGGCGGGGATGGGGCAGGTCGGGTCGGTTTGCGACTGCCCGGCCACGGCTTCGCTTGGTCGGATGGCCGGTTGAAACATTTGCTAATGCAAAGTGCTGGGTTATAACTACCTTTCGAGCGACGCAGGAAGCCTTCGCATGGAATCGAAAGAACAATTGTTAATGGAATTGCTGGGCCACACGGCTCGCTCACTGACCCATCTCACCGCCTCGGTGACGTCAATGTCCTTCGAACTGCTGCGCAGCGAAGATGATGTGGTCAAGGCTGCCAGTCGCCAGATGATCGATCGCATGGCGACTATCAGCGCAGGGCTCGACGAGCACTGGCGACTGATCGGCGAACTCACCGGCGTGCACGTCGCCCACGAGCAGATCGAAACCATTCAGGAAATCCAGTTGCAGGCGCCGCCGCAGTTGCCGTCCAACTGAGCCTGACGAGCTATCGGCTCGCCTGATAGCCGTCGATTCACAAGACGAACGTCGCTGGCGTCGCTCCCGCACACGGGCCATAGTTTTGTTCCCGCAGGCACGCCCGTTGCCTGCCCAGAACAAGACAGAGACTGGCCATGACCAAGACTCTCCATCACCGTGCCTGCCACCTGTGCGAAGCCATTTGCGGCCTGACCATCGAGACCACCGAAACCGATGGCAACGTCGCGATCACCTCGATCAAGGGCGATGCCCTCGACACCTTCAGCCGTGGGCACATCTGTCCCAAGGCTGTGGCCCTGCAAGACATCCAGAACGATCCGGATCGCCTGCGTCAGCCGATGCGCCGGGTCGGCAGCGAATGGCTGCCGATCGAGTGGGACGAGGCCTTTGCGCTGGTGGCCGAGCGTCTGGCGGCGATTCAGGAGCGTCACGGCCAGAACGCGGTGGCGGTCTATCAGGGCAATCCGAGCGTGCACAACTACGGGCTGATGACCCACAGCAACTACTTTCTCGGCCTGCTGAAAACGCGCAATCGCTTCTCCGCGACCTCGGTCGACCAGTTGCCGCATCACCTGAGCAGTTACCTGATGTACGGCCACGGCTTGCTGCTGCCGATCCCGGACATCGATCACACCGATTTCATGCTGATCCTCGGCGGTAATCCGCTGGCATCCAACGGCAGCATCATGACCGTGCCGGATGTCGAGAAACGCCTGAAGGCGATTCAGGCGCGCGGTGGCAAAGTGGTGGTGGTCGATCCACGGCGCAGCGAAACGGCGGCCATCGCCGATCAGCACTTGTTCGTGCGTCCCGGTGGCGACGCGGCGTTGCTGTTCGGCGTGCTCAATACCTTGTTCGAAGAAGGCCTGACCCGCGACAGTCACTTGCCCGTCGATGGCCTCGATGAAGTGCGTGCAGCCATCGCAACGTTCACTGCCGAAGCCATGAGCCCGCTGTGTGCGGTGCCAGCCGAGCAGATCCGCCAACTGGCGCGGGATTTCGCCGCGGCGCCGAGCGCGGTGTGCTACGGGCGCATGGGCGTTTCGACTCAGGCGTTCGGCACCTTGTGCCACTGGGTGGTGCAGTTGATCAATCTGGTCACCGGCAACCTCGACCGGGTCGGCGGCGCGCTGTGCACCGAGCCGGCGGTGGATCTGGTGGCGTCGACCTCGGGCGGGCATTTCAACAAATGGCAGAGCCGGGTGTCCGGGCGGCCTGAGTACGGCGGCGAGCTGCCGGTGTCGGCGCTGGCCGAAGAGATGCTCACCGAAGGCGAAGGGCAGATTCGTGCGCTGATCACCGTGGCCGGCAATCCGGTGCTGTCGACGCCGAACGGCCGGCAACTGGAGCAGGCGCTGGATGGTCTGGAGTTCATGCTCAGCATCGACCTGTACATCAACGAAACCACGCGTTATGCCGACCTGATCCTGCCGTCGACCTCGGCGCTGGAGAACGATCACTACGACACCACGTTCAACCTGTTCGCGGTGCGCAACGTCACTCGCTTCAATCGGGCGATTCTCGCCAAGCCTGAGGGCGCATTGCACGACTGGGAGATCTTCGTTGGCCTGGCTAAGGCGTTTGCCGAGAAGACCGGCAAGGAGCTGAAACCGACGATGCCGCCGGCGAAGATGATCGATATGGGCCTGCGCATGGGGCTGTATGGCGATGCTTCGGCGCACAAACTGTCGCTGGCGACGCTGTTCGATCATCCGCACGGCGTCGATCTGGGCGCGCTCAAACCGAATCTGGCGGCCCGCCTGAAAAACCCGAATCAACGGGTGCAGGCTGCGCCACCGGAGATCCTCGCCGATCTCGCACGCTTTGCCGCCTTGCAGGCGCCGGCGGCGGATGAGCTGCTGATGATCGGCCGGCGCCATGTGCGCAGCAACAATTCATGGATGCACAATTACCATCGTCTGGTGAAGGGTAAGCCGCGTCATCAACTGCTGATGCACCCGGATGATCTGGCCAGTCGCGGGCTCGACGACGGGCAGTTGGTGCGCGTCAGTTCGCGGGTCGGGCAGATCGAAGTGGAAGTGCTCGGCAGCCTGGACATGATGAAAGGTGTGGTCAGCCTGCCGCATGGCTGGGGTCACGCGCGTCCGGGGGTGCAGATGGCGATTGCCAGCGGTCAGCCGGGGTCGAGCGCCAACGACCTGACCGATGAATGCCAGCTCGACGAGCTGTCGGGCAACGCGGCGCTCAACGGCGTGCCGGTGACGGTGGTGGCGGCTTGAGCATGTCTGTCGGGGAGACCGAGCAGGGCGCTCGGGATTCCGTTACAATGCGCCACCGTGCCGACCCATGAGTCGGAAAGTTCAGCCGAGGTGCTCCATGGATATCATCGAAACGATTAAAGAGCAGATTGCCAACAACACCATTCTGCTTTACATGAAAGGCTCGCCGAATGCCCCGCAGTGTGGCTTCTCCGCGAAAGCTGCGCAGGCCGTGATGGGCTGTGGCGAGAAGTTCGCCTACGTCGACATCCTGCAGAACCCGGAAATCCGCGCCAACCTGCCAAAGTACGCCAACTGGCCGACTTTCCCGCAACTGTGGGTTGGCGGTGAACTGGTCGGCGGCAGCGACATCATGGCTGAAATGTTCGCCAACGGTGAGCTGCAGACTCTGGTCAAGGAAGCATCGGCCAAGGCTGCTGCGGCCAAGTCCGAAGCCTGATACGGCTTTGTG
>NZ_JBYOKU010000050.1:0-38124 GCF_057799175.1 Pseudomonas sp. 14P5.3.2
TCTTACAGCGGCTCACTTTTCCAGACGCCGGAGTGCCGGCCCAGCGAAAAGTAAGCAAAAGGCTTGGCCCCAGCGTTCGGCCCTCGCTTAGGCTCGGGTTCCTTCGCTCCGGGATTGATCCGGGCGCAGCGCCTCCGGTTTGCTTCGCTGCACCTCCTCTCGCTGTGTTTGGCTGCGCCAAACGGTCGCTGCGCTCCCACCCCCGGATCAATCCCTCCACTCAGCCTGCCGACGGGGCCGGCACGGCAAGATCAAGAGCTTTCGGCGAGCTGACACTCGGCCATTTGAGTGGTGAAGAGCGTGCGCTCGGCTTTAGCGCTTTTGGGGAGCCAGCCTGCGAGCCGACCAATTTGCTGAATGCACTCAATCCAACTGTGGGAGCGGGCTTGCTCGCGAAGGCGGCCTGACAGCCGACCCCTCTCCACCTGACCACACCCATTCCAACTGTGGGAGCGGGCTTGCTCGCGAAGGCGGCCTGACAGCCGCCCCCTCTCCACCTGACCACACCCATTCCAACTGTAGGAGTGAGCCTGCTCGCGAAGGCGGCCTGACAGCCGACCACTTTCCAGCAGACCACACCCATTCCAATTGTGGGAGCGGGCTTGCTCGCGAAGGCGGCCTGACAGCCGACCACTCTCCACCTGACCACACCCATTCCAACTGTAGGAGCCAGCCTGCTGGCGATGACGACAGTCCTGCCACCGCCATTCAAAACCGTGACCATCCCCCCAATTCCACCACCCAATATCTCTAAATCGGAACGTTTGTGCCTCGCAACATCTACGCTCCTAAAGATCCGCCCCCACCCGCGGATAAACGTTGTACAGCCCGGCCGTCAAATTGAGCGGGCCTCTTCGGGAGTGTCGTGCAATGAATCTGAAAACCGCTTTGGCGAGTGTGCTTGTTTTGCTTCCATTGGCAGTCTGTGCCGCGCCGCAATCGACTTCCGGCGAGATCCGTTTCACCGGGCAGATTGTCGATTCCGGTTGTGCGGTGGAGCGTGCCGGGGCGTTGGGCGCCGATGTGTCGCGGCAGGTTGAAATCAAACCGGGTCTGCAAGTTGATGTGGATACCTATCGCAACGCTTGCAGTCATCAGTCGCTGCCGTTTTCCATGACCTATCAAGCGCTGAAGACGTCGAGCGACAAAGGCATCGTCACCATCACTTATCTGTAAACCGTTCGGCGAGCGGTGCAAATCTTCAGGTGCCGAGTCTGGGCGCGCAGGTATACTGCGCGCCTTCGCGGCTCACTGTTCGGGCCCGACTTTTTGCTTTGCGGAGCTTTTATGACTTCCCCGACCCAACCGCCGGTTGACGACGCTGTGAGCGATGTCCCGGCTGAACTGGCTGACGCCAGCGAGAGCAAACCCGAGATTGCGGCTTTCAAGTTCCCGTTCAAACCGGGTGAACTGGCGGCGGCCAAGGGTTCGAATCAGCCGTGGTACAAGAACGGCGCCAAGAATGGCCACACCAAGACCCCGGGCATGGCGCCGCCGGGCACCCGTCGGTCGATGGGCAAGCGCTGAGTTTCATCCCGCCTTCAGCCATCGACTGCGATTTTCGGTCGCAGTGATGGCTAAGTGCTCAGATCCTGAGCCAGATCAATATTTAACCAATTGGTGCGCTTAGAGTCAGCAGCCCTGCCGACTCTTCCAATAAAACGAGCGCGCTATTCCATGAAGATCAATCTCCCGGTCACCGGCCGTAACGTCGATGTGGCGCACGATGCGAACATTCTTTCGACCACCGATCTGACCAGCGCGATCACCTACGCCAACGACGATTTCATCCGGATCAGCGGTTATAGCCGCGACGAATTGCTCGGCACGCCACACAACCTGTTGCGTCACCCGGACATGCCGGCGCAGGCGTTTGCCCATATGTGGCAGACGCTCAAGAGCGGGCGCTCGTGGATGGGGCTGGTGAAGAATCGTTGCAAGAATGGCGATCATTATTGGGTCAGCGCGTATGTCACGCCGGTCACGCAGAGCGGCGTGGCGGTGGAGTATCAGTCGGTGCGCACCCGGCCTGATGCGCGGCTCGTAGCCGCGGCGGAGCGAGCATATGCGCAGTTGCGCGACGAGCGTCCGGTGCTTCGGCTGCCGCATCTCGGTCTGCGCGGCAGGATCACGGCGTTGGGCAGTACGTTGCTGGGTCTGGTGTTGGGGATCGAGGCCTGGTTGCGCCCGGAGTTGGCGTGGATCGATGGGGCGGCATTTGTCGTTGGCAGCGGTGTTTGTGCGTTGGGCGTGCGCTGGATTTTGCGGCCGCTGGAACGCCTGACCGAGCGCGCGCGGCAGGTCGCGGACAATCCGTTGAGCCAGAGCATTTACACCGGGCGCCGCGATGAAATCGGCCAGATCGAGTTCGCCCTGCAGATGCTCGAAGCGCAGGTCGGCGCGGTGGTCGGGCGCATGGGGGATGCTTCGCAGCAGTTGGCCGGGCACGCGGCGCAACTGGTTGATCATCTGCAAAGCAGCCACAGCAGTTCGCTGGCCCAGCAGGCCGAAACCGATCAGGTGGCGGCAGCGATTCATCAGATGGCCGCGAGTGTCGCGCAGGTTGCCAGCCATGCGCAGCAGGCCTCGGTGGCGGCGGACATGGCTGGCACGGAAACGCGCGAGGGGCATTGGCTGGTGGGCGAGAGTCGCAGCGCGGTGTTGCGTCTGGCCGAGGAATTGCGGCGGGCGACCGAGGTGATTCATCAGCTCGAAGGCCACAGCAGCGAGATTTCCGGGGTGCTGGAGGTGATCCGCAGCATCGCCGAGCAGACCAATCTGCTGGCGCTCAATGCGGCGATCGAAGCGGCGCGCGCTGGCGATGCCGGGCGTGGTTTTGCCGTGGTGGCGGATGAGGTGCGCGGACTGGCGCAACGCACGCAGCAATCGACCAACGAGATTCAGCGGATGATCAGCACCCTGCAAAACGGCGCGCGCGATGCGGTGCGGGTGATGCAGCAGAGCAGCGAGCATGTGGATAACAGCGTCGAACAGGCACAGCGCGCGGCGCGGGCACTGGACGGGATCAGCGAGCGGGTCGAGCAGATCACCGAGATGAGCCTGCAGATTGCCGCGGCGGTGGAGCAGCAGAGTGCGGTGAGCGAGGACATTAATCGCAACATCGTCAGCATTCGCACGGCGTCGGAATTGACGGTGGATGAGGGGCGGCAGAGTCAGCGCAATTCCGAGGATGTGGCGGGGTTGGCGGGGGATTTGCGGTTGCTGGCGCGGGAGTTTTGGGGGCGGCGGCAGGTTCGGGATTGATGCAGCCTGTCCCGGCCTCTTCGGGAGCAAGCCCCCTCCCACAGGTGTATGGGGTGATCATTTATTCTGTGTACAACTCAGATTCCTGTGGGAGGGGGCTTGCTCCCGAAGAGGCCACTGCAGGCAGTACAAAATCCGGATCAAGCCGCCCGCAGCGAAATAAACGCATACGTCTGCGCCGGCTCAGTCACCACTTGCGCTCCGGTCGCCAACACTTGCCCGGCCACATCATCCCCGGACAAATGAAACAGCCATTCACTGGATGCTGTGTTCAGAGGCTGTGCGCAAACCTGATCGATCACGGCCGCAAACGCGCCCATCTCCGGCAAATACGCGGTAAACCCATCGCCCTTGAGTGCTGTGGTGCGAATCCCCAGTGCGGCGCAGATCGCATCCTTGATCCGGATGTCATCGCGATCGGCCTGACGCGAACGCTGGATCAGCTCCAGCAGTTCCTGATCGACCAGCTCCCCGCCGACAATCAGCAGCGGCCCCTGTTGCCATGACTCGGGCGGGCAATCCTTGGCGGCAGGGTTGAGTGCGATGTGCGGATTGATTTCTGCCGGATAAATCCTGCACACCAACGGCCGGCGTTCGTAAATCCGGCACAGGTTGTCTTCGTCAAGATTCCGGCAGCGACCGACGTTGTAGGCGGCGAAGGTGATGGCCACGTGGGCCTCGGTGGTACCGCTGCGTACTACCGCGGAACGCCGTTCGGCATGTTCACGCTGCTGCGCCGGCAGGCCCAGGCCGTTGCCGAGAAAGGCCTCCACCAGCACGATCACCTGACCGCCATCCGCCGCCCACATACGGGCTTCAGCGAGGGTCAGGGGCACATGGTGGTCGGTGCAGCATTTGCCGCAACCAACGCAGGAAAATGTCGTATTCATTGCACGATCAATCTTCAATCAGAGTGTGAAACGGCGACGTAAGGTCGCCAGGCTGAGGCTGATCGAAGCAAGTTGTGCGCCAGCCCTCAAGGCTTCGCGGTCGGACGGACCGAGTCCCACTCGGTGACGAAGGCGGTTTTCGACGTTTTGCTGTACAGGCACAGCTCGGTGCCTTGCTGGCCTTTCATGTGTTTTTGCGGGTATTGGCCTTGCAGCAGCACGGCGGTATAGCCGACGCGGTCATCGAATTGCGCGGGGGTGCCGACCGGTTTGGCGTCTTTCAGGCCGCTGGCCTTGGTGCAGCTGGCCAGCACGGTTTTGTCGTAGGCGGCCCAGGCGTCGGGGCTGGAGGCGTGGGCCTGGGAGGCGAGGGCGGTGAGGCAGAGCAGGCTTAGGGTGAGGGCTTTCATGGTTGGGCATCCTTGGGTTTGGCCAAGGTTTGAGTGTGCCTGAGGGTGAGAAGTTGCCTGGGCCGGCCTCTTCGCGAGCAAGCCCGCTCCCACAATTGGAACGCATTTCAAATTGTGGGAGCGAGCCTGCTCGCGATGACGAACTTTCAGTACGGCACCAATTCCCGGCGAACCACAATCATACCGGCACTTTCATACAAACGCTGCGCCCGCAGGTTGTCTTCCAGCACCTTCAGATCGACAAATCCTTCGCGCCTTTGCTGAAACGCCTTGAATGCATTCAGCAGCAATGCCCGACCCAATCCTCGGCCCTGAGCGCGCGGGTGCACCACCAGATTCTTGATGTACGAGCTGGTCCAGCACTGCGCCACGCCGATCACGCCTTCGGCATCGCTGGCAATGAAACACAGCGCCGGGTCGTATTCGGCATCGCTCTCGAAGCGCAGCTGCCATTCCTCCAGTGCCGGCACACGACCGCCGCCCTCACGGTAGCCTAGTTGCATCAGCTGATGCACCGCCGCCGCGAGTTCCGGGCGATAAGTGCTCAGTTCAATGCCTTCCGGCCAGTGGATCGGCGGCACGTCTTGGCGAAGTTCGCGCCGCATCAAAAAGCAGTACGTCTGGCCCAAGACTCAGTGACCGTTGGCGGCGACGTGTTTGGCCGCTTCGATCAGCCGCTGCGTCAGTTCCGGCGAGGAGAACTTGGTCAGCACCGCGTTGGCCCCGGCCAGGCGCGCTTTCTCGCTGTTCATCGCGCTGTCGAGCGAGGTATGCAGCAGCACGTAGAGGTGGGCGAAGTCCGGCGTCTCGCGCAGGGTGCGGGTGAAGGCGTAGCCGTCCATCTCGGACATTTCGATGTCGGAGACGATCAGGTTGATCTGCTGCGCGGTGCCTTGCAGATCCAGCAGGCAGTCGATGGCTTCCTTGGCACTGCGCGCAGTGTGACATTGCAGGCCGAGGTTGCGCAGGGTGTGCACCGATTGCTGCAGCGCCACCTGACTGTCGTCGACCACCAGAATCCGCGCATTGCCCAAGACTTCGGCGTCTTCCATGCTCAGGTCGGTCGGGGCCATCTCGATCTGCGCCGGGGCGATGCTGTGGATGACTTTCTCGATGTCGAGCACTTGTACCAGTGTGCCGTCGACCGACGTCACGCCGGTGATATAGGCGCGCGAGCCGCCGGAGCCGAATGGCGGTGGCTTGATGTCGGTGGTCAGGCAATGGACAATTTTGCTCACCGCCTGAACGTGCAGGCCCTGCTTGGAGCGGCTGACGTCGGTGACGATCAGGCAGCCGCCGTTCGGGTCTTCCAGCGGTCGCTCGCCGATCGCGCGGCTGAGGTCGATCACCGACAGCGAAGCGCCGCGCAGGGTGGCGATGCCTTTGACGTGCGGATGCGACTCCGGCATTTTGGTCAGCGGCGGGCAGGGAATGATTTCACTGACTTTCAGCAGGTTGATCGCCATCAGCTTGCCGCTGCGCAAGGTAAACAGCAGAAGCGAAAGTGAATCTGCGCGGGCTTTGTTGGAAGACATAAAAACCTTCTGTGGAAAAAGGTGATGGGCGAGGGTGCAAATCGCCAGAAACTATTGATGCCGGGTTATCGACTTGTCGGGGGCAGGCTTTAGGCTCAATCCCCAATCTCGGCCGAACGGCGGCGAATGCTCTGTGGCGAGGGAGCTTGCTCCCGCTGGAGTGCGAAGCGCTCCCATAACCATCCACCGCGCTGTATTAGCTTGGTCATGTCCGCTGATTTTGCGACTGCTGCGCAGCCGAGCGGGAGCAAGCTCCCTCGCCACAATGGAGATCTATCTCATTCCAAGGCGTTTAGCCATCCGCCCCAGATTCGCCCGGTCCAGCCCCAGTTCCCGCGCCGCACTCGCCCAGTTATCCTGGTTACGTTCAAGCGCAGCACTGATCAACTGCCGCTGATATTGCTCGGTGGCACTGCGCAAATCGCCGCTGATCAACGGCATCGCAGGCACCTCGGCAACCGGCTCAGCCGAGTTATCCACAACCTCGCGCGGCAAATCCAGATCTGCCGCGCTCAGGCTGAGAATCTTCGGCCGTACCTTGCAATTGCCCAGCGCTTTCAGTGCGCTGCGGCCAATCAAGTGTTCCAGTTCGCGCACGTTGCCCGGCCAAGTGTAGGCGAGCAACGCGTCCTGGGCGTCGCT
Organism: Pseudomonas sp. 14P5.3.2; assembly: GCF_057799175.1. Lineage (NCBI taxonomy): Bacteria > Pseudomonadati > Pseudomonadota > Gammaproteobacteria > Pseudomonadales > Pseudomonadaceae > Pseudomonas > Pseudomonas sp. 14P5.3.2. Next base: position 6,742 of record NZ_JBYOKU010000050.1, read on the forward strand.
GCTCAGGCGCAGGCTGTTGAGGCCCATGCGCGAGCGGTTCTGTTCCAGAAAGAAGCCGCTGAGCAGCAACACATCGCGGCCGCGATCGCGCAGCGCCGGAACCCGCAGCGGGTACACGCTCAGGCGGTGATAGAAGTCGGCGCGGTAGCGGCCGCTGCGCACTTCTTCAGCCAGATCGCGGTTGGTCGCGGCGATCAGGCGCACATCGACCTGATGTTCCTTGTCCGAGCCAAGCCGCTGCAACTGGCCGCTTTGCAGCACACGCAGCAATTTGGCCTGCACGGTCAGCGACAGTTCGCCGACTTCATCGAGAAACAGCGTGCCGCCATTAGCCAGTTCGAACTTGCCGCGGCGGTCGCTGGTGGCGCCGGTAAAGGCACCGCGCACATGGCCGAACAGTTCGCTCTCGACCAGGGTGTCGGGCAGGGCGGCGCAGTTGAGGCTGATGATCGGTTTGTCGGCGCGCGGGGAGGCGGCGTGGATCGCCTGCGCCACCAGTTCCTTGCCGACCCCGGTTTCGCCGGTGATCAGCACGGTCAGGTCGCTGCCGCCGACCAGATTGATCTCCTCCACCAGGCGTTTGTGCGCCTTGCTCTGGCCGATCATTTCGCGCGGCTGCTGGCCGCTGGCCTGACGGTAGACCTCGGCGCGCTGGTGCTCGTCCTCGGCACGCAGCGCCAGGCGTTCGATGCGTTCGGCGGCGTTGACCGTGGCCGAAGCGAGGCTGGCGAAGGCTTGCAAAGCGTCGAGTTCGATCGGCTCGAAACGCTCCGGGTCGAGCGCATCAAGGGTAATCAGGCCCCAGAGTTTTTCCTCGACGAACAGCGGGCAACCGAGACAGTCATGGACTTCGAGGTGATCGCCCAGACCATCGACCAGGCCATCGTACGGATCGGGCAAGTCGCTGTCGGCGGCGAACCGGGTCGGCCCGGCGCCTTCCAGCAGGATGGCAAAACGTGGGTGTTCGCTGACCTTGAAGCGCCGGCCGAGTGTGTCGGTACTCAAACCATCCACCGCCAGCGGCACCAGCCATTCGCCGTCCAGACGCAACAGCGCGGCGGCATCGCACGGCAGCAGGGTGCGCATGGCTTCGAGCAGGCGCCGGTAGCGCTCGCCTTCGGGCAGTTCGCGGGACAGGTCGGAGACCAGCGGCAATAGAGCGGTGAGCAAGGATTTGGCGGTCATGGTCTTGTAGTCAAAGAGACTCTATGTAGTCGCTATGACTATAAGGCGCTTTGAGTCTAAATGACTACTCAAAAAATAAGCTATTGATTTATAACGATAAATAATCTGGCACGAAAACTGATAAGCCTAAGGTAATTCTCAAAAAGCTCAGGAGTCACTCTTATGCTTAGCGTCCAGGATCGTGCCATCGTCAAATCCACCGTGCCCCTGCTGGAAAGCGGCGGTGAAGCGCTGATCACCCACTTCTACCGCATGATGCTCGCCGAATACCCTGAGGTACGTCCACTGTTCAACCAGGCGCACCAGGCCAGTGGCGACCAGCCGCGTGCTCTGGCCAACGGCGTGTTGATGTATGCGCGGCACATCGATCAGCTCGACCAGTTGGGCGATCTGGTGGCGAAGATCATCAACAAGCACGTCGCCCTGCAAATCCTCCCGGAGCACTACCCGATTGTTGGCACCTGCCTGCTGCGCGCCATCTCCGAAGTGCTCGGCGACGAGATCGCCACGCCTGAGGTCATGAGCGCATGGGGCGCGGCGTACGGGCAACTGGCCGAGATTCTGATCGGCGCGGAGACGGCGATCTACGACCAGAAAGAACAAGCGGTCGGCGGCTGGCGCGGGGCGCGGGAGTTCATCGTGGTGGACAAGGTCGAGGAGAGCGCGGAGATCATCTCGTTCTACTTCGAACCGGCGGACAAAGGTCCGATCCTTGCTGCACAGCCGGGCCAGTACATCGGCATGAAGTTGATCCTCGATGGCGAAGAAATTCGCCGCAACTACTCGCTGTCGGCGCTGGCGAACAAGGGCCAGTACCGCATCAGCGTCAAACGCGAGCCGGGTGGTCGTGCGTCCAACTACTTGCACGATCAACTGCACGTCGGCGCAAGCATTGCGCTGTTCCCGCCATCGGGCGAGTTCACCCTGACGGCCAGTGACAAGCCGTTGGTGCTGATCAGTGGCGGTGTCGGCATCACTCCGACTTTGGCGATGCTTGAAGCAGCGCTGCAAACCGAACGCCCGGTGCATTTTATCCACTGCGCGCGCAATGGCAGCGTGCATGCGTTCCGCGACTGGGTCGACGGTCTGGCGGCGCGTCATCCACAGCTCAAACGCTTCTATTGCTACGCCGAAGATGACGGCGTAAGTCCGGCAGCGGACAAGCTCGGGATGCTGAGCGCCGAGCAGTTGGGTGAATGGTTGCCGCAGCAGCGCGATGTCGATGCTTACTTTCTTGGGCCGAAAGGCTTCATGGGGGCGATCAAACGGCATCTGAAAGCCTTGGGTGTACCGGAGCAGCAGAGCCGCTATGAGTTCTTCGGGCCGGCGGCGGCCCTGGAATGATCTGAAACGCGGTTGCCTTGATTCGCGAGCAGGCTCGCTCCCACAGGATTTGTGTTCGACGCAGATCCAATGTGGGAGCGAGCCTGCTCGCGAAGGCCGTTACGCGGTCTCTATTATCAAATTCGGTTTAAAGGTTAATCATTCCTTAACCGCCTTATCGTTTATTCCCCCGCTACTGCGCGGCGTAATGTCCCGCGTGTAGACTTGCGGGCAACCATCAGCCGTTCAACGGCTGAACCATGGATTTGAAAGGGAAACGCGATGAGCGAGGAAACGATTCGACTGGGACGTGAGCGGCGCTTTCTGGTGCTGTTGGGGGTCATCTGTCTGGCGCTGATCGGTGGCGCTCTTTATATGCAGATCGTGCTGGGCGAGGCGCCATGCCCGCTGTGCATCCTGCAGCGCTATGCCTTGCTGCTGATTGCGCTGTTCGCCTTTATCGGCGCGGCCATGCGCACCCGACGCAGCATCACGGTGTTCGAAGTGCTGGTGGTGATCTGCGCGATCGCCGGGGCCGGTGTCGCCGGGCATCATGTGTACACCCAGTTCTATCCGGCGGTGAGCTGCGGCATCGATGTATTGCAGCCGATTGTCGACGACCTGCCGTTGGCGAAGATTTTTCCGCTGGGCTTCCAGGTCGACGGTTTCTGTTCGACACCGTACCCGCCGATCCTCGGTCTGTCGCTGGCGCAATGGGCGCTGGTGGCGTTCGTGCTGGTGGTGATCCTGGTGCCGCTGCTGACCTCGCGCAACCGAAAAGCACTGCGCTGAGTCAACTCTTCGGCTGATTGGCCGATACAGAAAACGCCTCGATTTGCGGATCAGCCGCTCGAGGCGTTTTGCATTTCAGAGTGTTTGTGAAATCACCGTGACGAACGGCAACAGAGAGTGCGGCAGGTGTGCGACATGTTGTCACACGCGCCCTGTCGCAGGGCGTTTCGGCGACCCGGATTGGCGTAATGTTACAAAAAAGGATTGGTCTGTTTCGGCATTTTTCTGGTTTTGCACGGATGTGCCAGATCAGGCAGTTTTAACAAGCTCTGGCAGATGGCCAGAGGCCTTTGAATATCGGGCTTTGCGCCGATTCGATGCCGGGAAAAAGCCTTCGGAGCTGTCTGAACTGAGGTGTATAGGCCTACATTTTTTGGTGTTTTTGTTGAGAATTGATTTCGATAACATGCGGAACTTTTGCAAAAACGGTGATGGATTGTTGCTCTGAGCGATAAAAATTATTTCGGGATAAGACATGGTGTATAGGGCGCTACCTATCTACAATCGCCCGCATTGAATTCCCGGCACTGCTCGGCCTTTATAAGGAACCGAGCAGGAAGTCGGGTGTCGAGCAGGCCGAAAGGCTTTTGAGACACCCAGGTGTCGGTGCCTTCCAACTTTCCGCACCAAATGGAATTGGTCTGTAACAAGGCCTTTGACCACGAATTCGAATAAGAACTGACCGCTGTCCCAAGGTTTTGTCGAGCGTCTGACGCGCGACGGGCGGCCCTTATTCAATCCAAAGAAAATGCCAACCCTTGGCAGGGTGAAGTGTTGGCGATCAAAACCCAACTGCATTGCGCAAGCTGCTTTAGAGGTCGTGAGATGAGTAAAAACAGGTACCCCAGATTACTAGGCCTAGTGCCGCTGCTCGGCACGTTGTTGCTGGGAGGCTGCAACATGACCCTGCTCAATCCAACGGGCCAGGTCGGCCTGGAACAGCGCAACCTGATCATCACCGCCACGCTGCTGATGCTGTTGGTCGTTGTGCCGGTTATCGTCATGACCTTCCTGTTTGCCTGGAAGTATCGCGCTTCCAACAAGGACGCCGTCTACACCCCGAAATGGTCGCACTCGACCAAAATCGAGGTGGCCGTCTGGACCATCCCGGTTCTGATCATCATCGCCCTGGGTTACATCACCTACATTTCGACCCACAAACTGGACCCGTACCGTCCGATTGAATCCGACGTCAAGCCGGTGACCATCGAAGTCGTTGCGCTGGACTGGAAGTGGCTGTTCATCTACCCGGAACAAGGCATTGCCACGGTCAACAAGATCGTGTTCCCGGCGCACACGCCAATCAACTTCAAGATCACCTCCGACGCCGTGATGAACTCGTTCTTCATCCCGGGTCTGGGCGGCCAGATCTATGCGATGGCGGGCATGCAGACCAAGCTGCACCTGATCGCTGACCGCAACGCTGAAATGGACGGTATCTCCGCCAACTACAGCGGTGCTGGTTTCACCGGTATGAAATTCAAAGCGATCGCAACTTCTCAGGAAGATTTCGACGCCTGGGTAAGTGAAGTCAAAAAGGCACCTAAACAGCTTGAACAAGCTGAATACGCAGCCCTTGCCAAGCCAAGCCAGAACAATCCAGTCGAGCTCTACTCCTCGGTCACGCCGAACCTGTTTCAGATCATCGTCGACAAGTACGAAGGCATGAAACCGGGCAAGCCGCTGAAGCACGAGAAGAAAGAGAAAGAAGTGGCGGCAACGGATATGGACTCGAATTCGCATTCAGCTGCCGGGGCAGAGGAGTAAACGATGTTTGGTAAATTAAGTTGGGAAGCGATCCCTTTCCACGAGCCGATCGTGATGGTCACCATCTCGATGATCGCGCTCGGTGGTCTGGCGTTGTTCGCTGCAATCACCTACTTCAAGAAGTGGACCTACTTGTGGACCGAGTGGCTGACGTCGGTCGACCACAAGAAAATCGGTGTGATGTACATCATCGTGGCCATGGTCATGCTGCTGCGTGGCTTTGCCGACGCCATCATGATGCGTACCCAGTTGGCCATGGCCACCGAGGGTTCGCCTGGCTACCTGCCACCTGAACACTATGACCAGATCTTCACCGCTCACGGTGTGATCATGATCATCTTCATGGCGATGCCATTCTTCACCGGCCTGATGAACCTTGCAGTGCCGCTGCAGATCGGCGCGCGTGACGTTGCCTTCCCGTTCCTGAACTCCCTGAGCTTCTGGCTGCTGGTGTCCGGCGTTGTGCTGATCAACCTGTCCCTGGGCGTCGGCGAATTCGCCAAGACCGGCTGGGTTGCCTATCCGCCGCTGTCGGGTCTGCAGTACAGCCCTGGCGTGGGTATGGACTACTATATCTGGGCGCTACAGCTATCCGGGTTAGGTACGACGCTGACGGGGGTCAACTTCCTCGCGACCGTGCTGAAAATGCGTACCCCTGGCATGAAACTGATGGACATGCCGATCTTCACCTGGACCTGCACCTGGGCTAACGTCCTGATCGTGGCTTCGTTCCCGATCCTGACCGCTACCCTGGCACTGCTGACCCTCGACCGTTACATGGATTTCCACATTTTCACCAATGAACTTGGTGGCAATCCAATGATGTACGTCAACCTGTTCTGGGCCTGGGGCCACCCTGAGGTTTACATCCTGATCCTGCCGGCATTCGGCATCTTCTCGGAAGTGATCTCGGCGTTCACCGGCAAGAAACTGTTCGGCCACCACTCGATGATCTACGCTTCGGGCGCGATCTCGGTACTGGGCTTCATGGTTTGGCTGCACCACTTCTTCACCATGGGTTCGGGTGCCAGCGTCAACGCCTTCTTCGGTCTGGCGACGATGCTGATTTCCATCCCGACGGGTGTGAAACTGTTCAACTGGCTGTTCACCATCTACCAGGGCCGTCTGCGCTTCACCAGCCAGGTGATGTGGACTCTGGGCTTCATGGTGACCTTCGCCATCGGCGGCATGACCGGCGTACTGCTGGCCATCCCGGGTGCTGACTTCGTTCTGCACAACAGCCTCTTCGTGATCGCGCACTTCCACAACGTGATCATCGGCGGCGCAGTCTTCGGCTACATCGCAGGTTTCGGCTTCTACTTCCCGAAAGCGTTCGGCTTCAAGCTGCACGAAGGCTGGGGTAAAGCAGCATTCTGGTTCTGGATCTCGGGCTTCTTCGTCGCGTTCATGCCGCTCTATGCACTGGGCTTCATGGGCATGACCCGTCGTCTGAACGCCACCACCAACCCTGAGTGGGTACCGTACCTGTACGTTGCCATGTTCGGTGCGGTGATGATCGCTGTCGGTATCGCCTGCCAACTGATCCAGCTGTACGTCAGTGTGCGTGACCGCAACAAGCCAGAGAACATGTGCGAACACGGTGACCCGTGGAATGCCCACACTCTGGAATGGTCGACCTCGTCGCCACCTCCGTTCTACAACTTCGCTGTGCTGCCTAAGGCTGACTGCATCGACCCGTTCACCGAAGCCAAGGAAAACGGTACTGCGTACCAGGCTCCGGCCAAGTACGAGCCGATCCACATGCCGAACAATACCGCCACTGGCGTGGTGATGGGCGCACTGCTGACCGTCTTCGGTTTCGCGATGATCTGGCACATCTGGTGGTTGGCGATCGCCAGCCTGGCCGGCACTGTCATCTACTTCGTGATCCACGCCGCACGTGACGACCAGGGCTACATGGTTCCGGTTGAAACGATCGAGCGCATCGAAGCCGAGCAGCACAAGCGTCTGGTCGCGGCAGGGAAAATCCCGGCCAATGCCACCCGTGTAACCTCGTTGGAACAGGCTTAAACCATGTCGAACTTAGTGACCAATGTTGGACACGCCCATGGTGACCATGGGCACGATGACCATCACCACGACTCGGGCGAGATGACCGTATACGGTTTCTGGCTCTACCTGATGACCGACTGCATTCTGTTTGCGTCGATCTTCGCGGTGTACGCAGTACTGGTAAACAACGTCGCCGGTGGCCCGTCGGGCCACGACATCTTCGAACTGCCATACGTGCTGGGCGAAACCGCTCTGCTGTTGTTCAGTTCGATCACCTACGGCTTCGCCATGCTGGCGTTGTACAAAGGTAAAAAGCAGCAGGTTCTGGGTTGGTTGTTCATGACCTTCCTGCTCGGCGCAGGCTTCATCGCCATGGAGATCAACGAGTTCCACCTGCTGATCTCCGAGGGCTTCGGTCCTAGCCGTTCGGGCTTCCTGTCGGCGTTCTTCACCCTGGTCGGTACCCACGGTCTGCACGTATCCGCGGGTCTGATCTGGATGGGCATCATGATGTACCAGGTCAACAAGCACGGCCTGACGGCGACCAACAAGACCCGTCTGAGCTGCCTGAGCCTGTTCTGGCACTTCCTGGACGTGGTGTGGATCTGCGTATTCACCGTTGTTTACCTGATGGGGACTCTGTAATGGCTAATGCACACTCCCATGACAGCCATGATGCTGGCCACGGCAGCGTAAAGTCGTACGCCATCGGCTTCATCCTGTCGGTGATCCTGACTGCCATCCCGTTCGGCCTGGTGATGTTCCCGACCTTGCCGAAGTCGACCACGCTGGCAATCGTCCTGCTGTTCGCGGTAATCCAGGTGATCGTTCACCTGTATTACTTCCTGCACCTGGACCGTTCGATTGCACAACGTAACAACGTGATCGCGTTTGTCTTTACGGCCATCGTGATCCTGCTGCTGGTTGGCCTGTCGCTGTGGATCATGTTCAGCATCCACACGTACATGATGGCGAAGTGAGGTAGACCCGATGTCGCTCAAGCACTTTATCCAAATCACCAAACCGGGGATCATTTTCGGTAACGTGCTTTCTGTGGCAGGCGGGTTCTTCCTGGCCTCGAAAGGGCATGTAGATCTGGCGGTGTTCCTGGCCGCCATGATCGGCACATCCCTGGTTGTGGCCTCCGGTTGCGTGTTCAACAACTGCATCGACCGCGACATCGACCTGAAGATGGAACGCACCAAGAACCGGGTGCTGGTGCAGGGCTTGATCTCCCTGAAACTGGCCCTGGTCTACGCGACCATCCTGGGTGTTCTCGGCGTTGCCTTGTTGTACAAGGTGGCCAACCCGTTGGCCGCCCTGTTCGCGGTAATCGGCTTCATCATCTACGTCGGCTTCTACAGCCTGTACCTCAAGCGCAAGTCGGTTCACGGCACGCTGGTGGGCAGTCTGTCGGGCGCCATGCCGCCAGTGATCGGTTACGTTGCCGTAACCAACAGCTTCGACATGGCCGCACTGACCCTGCTGGTGATGTTCAGCCTGTGGCAGATGCCGCATTCCTACGCCATCGCGATCTTCCGTTTCAACGACTACCTGGCCGCATCGATTCCGGTGCTGCCCGTCAAGCGCGGAATCGAAGTGGCCAAGAAGCACATCCTGCTCTACATCCTGGCGTTCCTCGTGGCGACCTTGATGCTGACCTTCAGCGGTTACGCCGGCATGAGCTACCTCGCCGTCGCCGCGGCCATGGGCATGTACTGGTTGTACATGGCCTGGACCGGCTACAAGGCGGTGGATGACACGGTCTGGGCACGCAAGCTGTTCGTGTTCTCGATCTTCACCATCACCGCCCTGAGCGTCATGATGTCCCTGGACTTCAAGGTGCCGGCCGAGCTGCTGCTGACGTACGCGCCGTAAGGCTGGATGGCTTCAAGAAAAACCCCGCACATCGAGAGATGTGCGGGGTTTTTTGTTGGGCCTTATTCAGGTAACCGAACGAATACTTCCAGCACTCAATAATTTCTGCCAGTTGGGAAGGAGCCTTCTTCAAAAAGGGATATCTCCTACCGCCAGAAGATTTTTCTTTCGTTACGATCACTCGACAACTGGGTTTTATCGAGGCGCTGATGGATGGCAAAACGCGTTCTATTTGACGAATTGATGCAAGGAATTCAGGAGATGGCTGCTGCGCGCAGAAAGGCTGGCGCTGCTATTGTGGCGGCAGGTTGCTATCAGTCAGTAAAAGACCTAGATTTGGATCCAACTATGCCGATGATCTACATCGAGTCAAATCCGCGATTTTCATCGGTCTTAACCTGCGATTTTTCATGCATCGATCAAAAGGCTGGGCGAAATGACTGAGAGGATGACCTGCGACGAACGCTTCATTGCCCTGGCACACGAGCTGAACTACGACATTTACGGCGAGAACACCGCCGGCGGCAATTACGCGCCGCTGATCCGCCACCGCGATGAGTTGTACATCAGCGGCATGGTGCCGCGGGTCAATGGCAGGATTCTGTATCCCGGTCGCGTGGGGTTGGAGTTGACCCTCAAGGACGCCCAGGCTGCCGCGAGCATCAGTGCCATGCGCTGCTTGGCGCTGATCGTCGATGCGGTCGGTTCGCTGGACAAGATCCGGGCGTTGTTGCGGGTCACGGTGTATGTGAAGTCGACCCCGGACTTCGTTGACCTGAGTGAGGTGGCCAACGGTGCATCGGACGTTTTCAGCCATGTGCTCGGTGATGCCGGGCGACATACGCGCACTACGGTCGGTGTCTACCAGTTGCCGAAGAACGCCGCGGTTGAAGTCGACATGATCGCAGCGGTGCAGCCGGAAGTCTGACCGCCGCGCCGCCCAACAAAAAGCCCCGCCTGAATCTCAGAGCGGGGCTTTTTTGTCGGTGCCGGGATTACTGCGCAGCGATGCTGTAGCCATCGAATGCGGTCCGCTGTTGCAGGGCGGTGATGATGTTCTTGCGGTTGATCGCGTGTTCGGTGCCGGCGTTGTCGACGAAGGTCTCGCCCTCCAACTCGGCTTCTTCGCCTTCACCGACGAAGGTGAAACCGAGGAACTCCAGCGCTTCACGGTCAACGTTCATACGCGAGCGCGGCGTGCGCAGCGGCAGGGTCACGCTGCTGCCGTCCTTGCTGATGGTGAAGATTTCGACTTCTTTCTTGGCGCGGGCGGCTTTGCTCTTGCCGCCGCTCGGGTTGCTGATCGCCTGATGGGTCTGGTTCAGCACTTTGAGCGCGAGGCCGTAGACGATTTCCTGGAATGCCGGATCGTCCTTGAAGCAGGACAGGATGCGGCCGATCGAGAACTTGCTGCTCAGGTCTTCGAGGGCGGCGATGTCGGCGGCCTCGGCGTCCTTGAGGCGCTTGAGTTCGCCCATCAGCTCGTAGGCCTTGTCGTCATCGAAGCTGTCGTGCGCCTGACGGATCGCGGCGCGCAGCTCGCGGATCTGGTCGCTTTCGCGGGTCGACTGGAAAGCATCCAGCACCATCTCGCTGATGATCTTGGCTTGTGGAAGGTGTTGTGAAAGATTGATGGAGTTTTCGTATTCCGCTTTGGACGATTCGGTGACTACGGATTCAGCGGTGTTGAAATCGGACATTGAAATTTCACTACTTTTTTAACTTGAGTTGAGACGAGAAAGCACGGGGTCTTTTTCAGGCCGGTTAATTTAGGGGAGCGGGGCGGCGTTGTCACGGAACAACAGTCCGGTGGTGCGGATTATTTGTCCGGTGTGTTCAGGTTCATCGAGCGCACCATCCACTGTTCCGCGGTTTGCTGATCGGTCGGCAGCGTGAAGCGGAAAGTTGCGCCACGCCCAGCGACATCGACCAACTGAATGTCTCGCCCGTGCAGTTGCAGGATGCGGTGGACGATGCGCAGCCCCAGTCCTCCGTCGCGTCGCGCACCACCAATATTGAATGGACGCAGGAACAGACCTTCGCGCAACTCGGGTGCGATGCCGGGGCCGGTGTCGCTAACCGTCACTTCGACCAATACGCCCCGGGGTTTCAGATCCAGCTCGATTTCGCCGCCCGGCGGCGTATGGCGCAAGGCGTTGTCCACCAGGTTGGTCAGCACTCGTTCGATCAAGCCAAGGTCGGCGCAGACCGTCGGCAGGTTTGGCCCGAAGCTGGCCTTGAGTTCGACGTGACGGGCTTCGGCGGCCAGTTCGAATTTCTGGAAGATGTCCTGCAGCAGATCGATCAGGGAGAAGCGTTCCAGCACCGGTTGCACAAAGCCGTGTTCCAGACGCACCAGCTCCAGCAGCGATTGCGCCAACCCGCCGACCTTGCGGCTTTGATCGAGAGCGATACCCAGATAGCGGCGCCGCTCCTCGGCAGAGAGCGTGGCGTCCTTGAGTGACAGGGTTTCCAGATAGCCGTGCAGCGAGGCCAGTGGTGTGCGCAGGTCGTGGGAGATGTTCGCCACCAGTTCACGGCGCTCCTGATCCTGGCGGGTCAACGAGCGCCACTGTTCCCCTAGGCGGTTTTGCATTTGCCGGAAGGCAGCGTCGAGCACAGCGATTTCATCCGGGTCAGCGGTTTTATCCACAGCGGCTGGCATGACGGGCGCAGATTGCGGCGTACCGTCGATGTCGAAGCGGCTGACAGTTTCAGTCAACCGGCGCAATGGCCGGGTAATCAGGTTGAATGCCGTGAGGCCGGCAATCAGGCACAACAGCGCCACCAGCCCGATTGATAGCAACGCGGTATTGAGCGCAGCACTGGTCGCGCCGCGTTCGGCGAAACGATCATGTTCTTCACTGAGCAACACCACGTACAGATAGCCCGCAGGCTTGCCATTGACCTTCAGTGGCGCGGCACTGAACACCTTGCGGCCATCGACGCTGCGCGGGTCATCGCCGAGGATCGGCAGCGGTTGATCGTCGAGCAGGCGCTTGATCGGTACGAGGTCGACTTTTTCCCGTCGCATCCGACCCTCGGGTGCGGCATTGCCGACGATCCGCCCCTCCGTGTCGAGCAGGTACACCTCGACACTCGGGTTGACCAGCATCAACTGGCTGAACAGTTCGCGCACGGCGCCGGGCATCAAGCCATTGCTGTCCATCAGCACCGTGTCATGGGCGATGTGCTGGGCCAGGTCCCGCGACAGGCCTTGCACCACTTCCAGCTCGTGCATCTTGCTGGAGCGCACCTGCAGCCATGCGGAGGTGCCGCAGCACACCAACAGCAACACGGCGAATACGACGGACAGGCGCTGCGACAGGGTCAGTTTCATGGTTGTTCCGTGCCGAATTTATAGCCACGGCCCCACACGGTGAGGATGCGTGTCGGTTGCGCCGGATCGCTTTCGATTTTCGCCCGCAAGCGATTGATGTGCGTATTGACCGTGTGCTCGTAGCCTTCGTGGCTGTAACCCCACACCGCATTGAGCAGGTCCATGCGCGAGAACACCTTGCCCGGTTGGCGGGCGAAGAAATACAGCAGATCGAACTCGCGCGGGGTGAGGTCCAGGCGCGTGCCATTGAGGGCGACATCGCGGGTGATCGGGTCGATGCTCAGACCATCGAGATTGAGGCTGCCGGCGTCCATTTTCAGGTTGCGCGCCATGGCGTCGACCCGGCGCAGCAAGGCTTTGACCCGGGCCACCAGTTCCAGCATTGAAAACGGTTTGGCGAGGTAGTCGTCGGCACCCAGTTCCAGACCGAGGATGCGGTGCAATTCGCTGGAGCGTGCGCTGGTGATGATGATCGGCGTATAGCGCGCCATCGCCCGGGCGCGGCGGCAGATTTCCAGGCCGTCGACCCCCGGCAACATCAGGTCGAGGATCAGCGCATCCCATTGCCCCTGTTGCAACAGGCGCATGCCTTCGTCGCCGTCGGCGCAGTGCACGACGTCGTAATGTTCATCGCGCAAATGCAGGCAAATCAAATCGGCGATGTGTTGGTCATCCTCGACCACGAGGATGCGTCTGGTCGGTTCCATCAAGCTCAATCCTTCGGCGCAGTGAGCGCATTGTGCGGGTTTTCCTCGGGGCGAGTTATCACGAATTCGTTAACTTCCCGTGAGGATTTGGCGATCAACCCAAGCCTAGGCTGTGTTCCATGACAGGCACCTGGAATTTTTGGAGACGGCCATGTTTTCACGGCGACAGATTCTCGTAGCGAGCGGCGGGCTGGGGGTTGCAGCCCTGGTGGCGGGTGTATTGCCAAAATTTTCCTCGGGCACCGCACTGATCGAGCAAGCCCATGCCGATGAGGTTTTCGAGGTGAGCCACAGCGACAGTGAATGGCACTCGCTGCTCTCGGATGAGCAGTACGCCATCCTGCGCGAAGAAGGCACCGAGCGGGCCTACACCAGCCCCCTCAACAACGAACATCGCAACGGCACATTCGACTGCGCGGGCTGTGACCTGGCGCTGTTTTCATCGGCGACCAAGTTCGACAGCCGCACCGGCTGGCCGAGTTTCTGGGCACCGCTGGAGCACGCGGTGGCCACGCGTCAGGACCGCTCCTTCGGCATGTCGCGCAATGAAGTGCACTGTCGGCGCTGCGGCGGGCACCTGGGGCATGTCTTCGATGACGGCCCGAAACCCACCGGCCTGCGCTATTGCATGAACGGCCTGGCGATGACGTTCAAACCCGTGGCGGCATGAGCCATGGCGATTTTTCGATCTTCACTTTCTACAGGACGACACCATGTGGCTCTTGGTTCTCGCTTATCTGGGCGGTGTGCTGACGATCGTCAGTCCGTGCATCCTGCCTGTTCTGCCTTTTGTCTTCGCTCGCACCGGGCAGCCGTTTATCAAGAGTGGCTTGCCGCTCTTGGCCGGGATGGCGCTGACCTTCGCCCTCGTCGCCACGCTGGCGGCGGTGGGCGGCGGTTGGGTGGTGCAAGTCAATCAGTACGGGCGCTGGCTCGCGTTGCTGTTCGTAGCACTGTTCGGGCTGACGCTGCTGCTGCCGCGCCTCGCCGAGCGCCTGACGCGACCGCTGGTCTCGGCCGGCAGTCGGCTGTCCGAAGCTGCGGGTCAGGACAATCGACCGCGTCCCGGCGCCTCGTTTCTGATCGGCGTTGCCACGGGTCTGCTCTGGGCGCCGTGCGCCGGGCCTATTCTCGGCTTGATTCTGACCGGTGCCGCGCTGCAAGGGGCAAGCATCGCCACCACGCTGTTGTTGCTCGCCTACGCGGCGGGCGCCGCGACTTCACTGGCGGCGGCGCTGCTGCTGGGCGGTAAGGTCTTTGCGTTGATGAAGCGCTCGATCGGTACGGGGGAGTGGATCCGTCGTGGGTTGGGAGCGGCGATGCTGGCGGGTGTCGCGGCGATTGCGCTGGGCCTCGATACCGGGCTGTTGGCGCGGTTCTCGACCGCATCTACGGGCGGAATCGAACAAGCGCTGGTGGGCAAACTCTCCGGCAAATCACCTGCGGGCAGCGGCACGATGATGGCGCAGATTCCCGCTGCGGATGACGCGGCGAACGGCAGCATGAAAGCCACAGGCGCGGTGATGAAAATCGCTGACAAGGCACCCGGAACATTGCCGGTCGAAGGCCAGTTACCACCGCTCACTGGCGCCGTGCAATGGCTCAATTCGCCACCGCTCGATGCCCAGGCATTGAAGGGCAAAGTGGTGCTGGTGGATTTCTGGACCTACTCCTGCATCAACTGCCTGCGCACCCTGCCATACGTCAGAGCCTGGGCCGAGAAGTACCGCGATCAAGGCCTGGTAGTGATCGGTGTGCACGCGCCCGAGTTCGCCTTCGAGCGTGACGTGGGTAACGTCACCAAAGCCATGAAGGAGCTGGGTATCAACTACCCGGTAGCGATCGATAACGACTACAAGATCTGGCGCGCCTTCAACAACGAATACTGGCCGGCGCATTATTTTGCTGATGCTCAGGGACGGATTCGATACCACCATTTTGGCGAAGGCGACTACGCCGAATCGGAGCGGGTCATCCAGCAGTTGCTGCGTGAAGCCGGGGCGAAAACCGTGGCTGATGGCCTGATCAACGCTGACGCCCAAGGTGTGCAGATGGCCCCGGACATGAATCAGGTGCTATCGCCGGAAACCTACGTCGGCTACCAGCGTGCGGAACATTTCGTACCGCAAACCAGCCTGGTGCCTGACAAGGTCGCGACCTATAACCTACCGGCCGACCTGACTTTGAATGACTGGAGCCTTGGCGGCCAGTGGGCTGTCGGCGCCGAGCGCGCCACCGCCAGTGCGCCGGCCAGTCGCATCGTTTATCGCTTCCACGCCCGCGACCTGCATCTGGTCCTGGGGCCGAACGCCGATGGCAAACCGGTGCGCTTCAAAGTGTCGATTGACGGTCAGGCGCCGGGGGATGCCCACGGTGTGGATGTCGCCGCGGATGGCAGCGGCCGCGTGACCGAACAGCGCTTGTACCAATTGGTGCGGCAAACCGACGAGGTGAAGGATCGCACCTTCACCATCGAATTTCTTGATCCGGGCGTATCGGCTTACGCCTTCACCTTCGGCTGATCGGGAGTGCGCAACATGAAAGCTCAAAACAACTGGCGACGTGCATTGCTCGGCGTCGCCATGGCCGGCGTGATCGGCCAATGCTCGGCGTTCTCTTTCGGCGCCGAAGACGCGGTGGTCATCCCGCCACCTTCCCTCGACGAAACCACCCAGGCGCACAGTGAAACCGCGGTGTTCGCCGGTGGTTGTTTCTGGGGCGTGCAAGGGGTTTTCCAGCACGTCAAAGGCGTGCAGAAAGCCGTCTCCGGTTATGCCGGCGGCGCAGCGAGCACGGCGCAATACGAGCGGGTCAGCGAAGGCGATACCGGTCATGCCGAGTCCGTGCAAGTCACCTTCGACCCGACGCAAGTCAGCTACGGCAGCCTGCTGCAGATCTACTTCTCGGTGGCCCACAACCCGACCGAACTCAACCGCCAAGGCCCGGACAGCGGCACGCAATATCGCTCGGCGCTGTTCCCGGTCAATGCCGACCAGCAACGGGTGGCCCAGGCCTACATCGCCCAACTCGACGCGGCGCATGCCTACAGCAAACCGATCGTCACGAAATTGGAAACCTACAACGGCTTCTACCCGGCGGAGGACTATCACCAGGACTTCCTGACCGAACACCCGAGCTATCCGTACATTGTGATCAACGACATGCCGAAGGTGGCGCAGTTGAAGCAGTTGTTTGCGCAGCGTTATCAGGAGAAGCCGGTGTTGGTGAAAAGCGGAAGTTGATTCAGGTGTGTTATTTGAGCCTTGGTCGTTCCATCGCAATCGTCGACGTTTCAAAACCCAGGTTGGCAAAAAACGCCTCAGCCCCGTCACGCCCGGCGCGCAGGACCCAAGTGATCTCGGGGTTGTCACCCATGACATGCTCGACCAGTGCGCGCCCGACGCCGGCGCGCCGATGTTGATCATCAACCACCACCATCGACAGATAACCGTTGGACAAACCATCGGTGAGGCCTCGGGCGAAACCGATGATCTGCTCGCCGCTCAGCGCGACCGCAGTGCGTTGCGAGTTTTCGATGAGTTGGGCGAAGTAGTCGTTGGAACCCGTTCGGTGTCCCCAGCCATGTTGCCCTAGAAACAGGCGAACTGGCTCCACTTCGGCAGGCAACAGATCGCGTACGGTGAGGTTGGTTTTCATCGAATGGCAGCATCCTTGTCGGCAATCACCGGAGCATAGTCAATCGCAGCCCAAATCAGGATCTGCCCCAGGTTTTCATCGCGAATTCGACGAAGCGCCGCAGCTTGGGCAAACGATAACGATCCGGCGCGTACAGCAGGTGCAATGGGCGGCTCGGTGGCTGGTAATCGGGGATTACCGTCACCAGTTTGCCGTCGCGCAGATCCTGTTCCACCAGCGCATCCGGCAGCATCACAATGCCCATGCCGGTGCGCGCCGCCTGATGCAGGCCGGCAGAGGTGTTCATCAGCATCGGGCCGCTGACGTCGACCAGAATCTCGCCGTCCGGGCCGCTGAGGCGCCAGCGTTTTTCCACCGATTGCCAGTCATCGCCGGCAGGGTAGGCGAACGACAGGCAGTCGTGTTGCTGCAGGTCTTCCGGGGTGATCGGCATGCCGCGTCGCGCGACGTACGCCGGGGAGGCGCATACGGTCAGGGTGTAGTCGATCAGCGGCCGGGCGATCAGGTTCGACTGCTCGAAATGCCCCAGCCGAAACGCCACGTCGAGGCCACTTTCCAGCAGGTCCGGACGGCGGTTGGTCAGCACCACATCCATTTTCAATTGCGGGTATTGCAGGGAAAACTCGCTGAGCGCCGGGGCCAGACGTTCGACGCCAAAAGTCAGTGGCGCGGTGATACGCAGCAAGCCGCGCGGCTCGTCGAGGGCCTGTTCGGCGAGGCGTTCGGAGTCGGCCACCAGGCCCAATACATCCAGACAACGCTGGTAATAAACGCTACCGAATTCGGTCAGTCGCTGACGGCGGGTGGTGCGCTGCAGCAACTGCACGCCGAGCCTTTGCTCCAGTGCGCGCAGGTGATTTCCGACCATGGTCGTGGAAATTTCGCACTGCAACGCGGCCGCCGTCATGCTCCCGGCTTCCACGACCTTCACGTACACGCTCATTGCCTGCAACAGGTCCATTATCAAGTCCTGCTTTTAAATGATTGAAGTTTTGCCGAGTTTATCCAGTTCTGGTGGCTAACCATACTGCAAACACACCGACCTTCACTGGAGTTTGAAGTCATGACCGCCGCCCTGATGAATACCTACCAACCGCTGGCCCTGAGCTTTATCAGAGGCCTGGGCACGCGCCTGTGGGATCAGGCCGGTCGAGAATATCTGGATGCTGTCGCCGGAGTCGCGGTGACCAATGTCGGGCACTCGCACCCACGGATTGTCGCTGCTATCAGCGAGCAGGCC
Organism: Pseudomonas sp. 14P5.3.2; assembly: GCF_057799175.1. Classification (NCBI taxonomy): domain Bacteria; kingdom Pseudomonadati; phylum Pseudomonadota; class Gammaproteobacteria; order Pseudomonadales; family Pseudomonadaceae; genus Pseudomonas; species Pseudomonas sp. 14P5.3.2. Next base: position 24,644 of record NZ_JBYOKU010000050.1, read on the forward strand.
GGACTGTTGCTGCACACCTCCAACCTGTACAGCATCGACTGGCAGCAACAGCTGGCGCAGAAACTCACGCAGTTGTCAGGAATGGAGCGGGCGTTTTTCAACAACTCCGGCGCCGAAGCCAACGAGACTGCACTGAAGCTGGCGCGTTTGTACGGCTGGAGCAAAGGCATCGAACAGCCACTGGTGGTGGTCATGGCTAACGCGTTTCATGGGCGCACGTTGGGCACCTTGTCGGCCAGCGATGGGCCGGCGGTGCGTTTGGGTTTCAATGATCTGCCGGGAGATTTCGTCAAAGTGCCCTTCGGTGATCTGGCCGCGCTGGATCAAGTGCAGCAAAAGCACGGCGAGCGCATCGTGGCGATTCTGGTCGAGCCGATCCAGGGCGAAAGCGGTGTGCAACTCGCGCCGCCCGGCTACCTCAAAGCCCTGCGCGAACTGTGCAATCGTCACGCCTGGCTGCTGATGCTCGATGAAATCCAGACCGGCATCGGCCGCACTGGCCAATGGTTTGCGTTTCAGCATGAAGGCATCGTGCCGGACGTCATGACCCTGGCCAAAGGCCTCGGCAACGGCGTGCCGATCGGCGCCTGCCTGGCGCGGGGCAGGGCGGCGGATCTGTTCACCCCCGGCAGCCATGGCAGCACGTTCGGCGGTAATCCGCTGGCCTGCCGGGTCGGCTGCACGGTGCTGGACATCATCGAAGAACAAGGCTTGCTGGAAAATGTTCGGGTACAGGGGGAGCGCTTGCTGGCTCGTCTACGTGCCGAACTGGTAGACAACCCCAACGTGCTGGCGATTCGTGGGCAGGGCTTGATGATCGGCATCGAACTGAAACAGCCGATCCGCGATCTGACGCTGATTGCTGCGCGGGATCATGGATTGCTGATCAACGTTACACGCGGCAAGACGATACGGCTGCTGCCGCCACTGACGATTGATGAGCGGGAGGTGGAGATGATTGTCAGAGGTGTGGGGCTGGCGGTCTCAACTGACTGAGAGGCACGAAATTGAACGAAGAGGCGTCCGTATTTGCACGAATTCCATTGTGCATTTCTGCGATAGATCTCAGCAGCCTTCTAGCATTGGCCGGGGAGCTTAAAAGGTAAGTCGTTGTATCGATTTCTAAAGGGTCTGGCTTTCTTTTTCGCATGGCTCTGCTTCCTGTGTAAGGGAAGCAGAGTATGAATCAGCGATTCCAGAGATGTTTCCTTAAAAACTGTAGTCCCCTTCCGACTACTTTGACGTCTTAAATCCGCTGTATTTGTCAGGAAGTTCGGCGCCTGTTAGCAGACAGTCGAAAACAAGCTCCGGATCTACCTGGCACCAATATACAAACCTCAACTCTTCCAAATTGACCAGTGTCGACTGGGCATTGACCAGAAAACGAGGCTCCTGCCATTGCTGGGCAATTACAGCAAGGGCCTGAGGCCCGCGTACGATCCATGTCGCACATCCACCAGCAATGCTTGGCAGATAACCATTGTGGAGTAGTAGGCGCAGGGCAGCCTCCAGGGTTTCAATCTCTTGCAGGTTGATCCAGCGCGCATGGGGAGCCTCGCAATCATCGCCGGCATGTACGCTGTCGCGGGTGATAAGTAATCGCGAAGGTATCGTCATTGCAATCTCACTGTGGGCAATGGAGGCCATATCAATCAGGATAATCCCCCAACTCCGGCGCCAGCATCCGCGTCTTCACCGCCCCGTTCGAATTGTGCTGAATGATCTCGCTCGGCTGCCCCTGCGCATTGAAAGACACCTGCCCGATCCCCGCTGAATTCCACAGCCGCTCACCCGCTTCGGCATGTTCCGGGGTATAGGGCACGATGCGCATGCGTCGGCGTTTGGTAAACCAGTTCAACGGCGAGCGCGGCGAGTAGAGCCAGCGGTTGAGGCGGTCGAACCATTCCAGAAGGGTTTTCGGGAACTCGTTCTTGATCCCGCTGCTGGTGATCTGCCAGATCCGTGGCCCGGCTTTGCGGTGTCGGATAAGCACTTCGTAGACGAAGGAATAATGTACGTCGCCGGACAGCACCACGTAGTTTCCGGGTGTGCGGTTGTGTCGGAAAATGTTCAGGATCACCTGCGCCGCACCGCGATGAGCCATCCAGTTTTCCGCGTCGACCAGCAGCGGATAGCCGCACCAGCTGAAAACCTTCTGCACGGTTTCGATCAGCTTCACGCCGAAGATCGGCGCGGGGGAAACAATGATTGCTGACGGATGATCGAGCAGCTCCTGTTGCAGTTCGCTCAGCGCTTCCCAGTCCAGTAAACCGGAGGGTTGCTTGAGTGCCATCTCGCTGCGCCAGCGGCGGGTGCGGGTGTCGAGCACCACCAGCGCCGGGCTGCTCGGCAGCACGAAATGCCAGTGCTGAAAGCGCAGCAAATCATCGATCAGCGCGTCCTGCACCGGGCTGTCGAGATATTGATCGTCACCACTGGCGCTCAGGCGGCGAGTGTTCTCCAGCACATCCTTGAACGCGTCCGGATTATTGCCCCAGCCCTGGCACAACATGTACGCGATCAAGGCGTTGCCGATGATGCGTTTGGAGAACGGGTGGCCGTAGGCGGTTTCCTCCCATTGCGCGGAAAGATTCCAGTCATCGGTGATGTCGTGGTCGTCGAAAATCATCAGGCTTGGCAGGTGCGCCAAGGCTCGGGCGACGTTGTTCAGGCCGGCCGTAAATCCATCGATGCGAGTCTGTTCGAGGGTGTAGCGCTTGAGCCGTTCCGGGGTCATTACCGGCGCTTGCGGGGTGATCAGGGTCCAGGCAACCGGAGACCACACCAGCAGATACATCGCCATCACTTCGGCGAACGTCACCAGGTGATTGTCGGCGCTGCTGCTGGTGAAAATCGGCTTACGCGCACCGCCGAAAAATCGCTCGCGCAAGGTCTCGTTGCTCTCCAGCGCCGGCAACAAATCCGCGCGGTGGTAGTAACTGGCCGGGTGCTTGTAAAGCTTGGCGCTGTCGCTGACCACCGCGCCTTCGAGGTGTTCGTCGAACAGGCCGAGGCGTTCGATCAAGGCGTGAATTGCCCGCAGCATCGGCCCGGCGACGTCGTCGGCGTAGATCTGGTCGCCGCTCATCATCAGCAGGGCTGGACGTTGTTGCGGATCGGTTTCGGCAGCCAACAGTTGATCGACGCACAGCAAACCGTCTGCCGCCGGGTGATGGGGCTTGCGGCAAGAACCATGCAGCAACTGATCGATCCGCGAGCGCACGACAAGGTTCGGGCAGTGGGCATTGCCGTACAGCAGATGCGGCGCCCATGCGGCGATGGGCGTCTGGCCGTCGATCAGCAGGTCGTAGTCAATACGCGTGTCGCAGGGCAGGGTGCTGTCGAGCACAACGTCGATCAGATGGACGAACGCGTGACGGCCTACGGGGATGACCGTGCATTTCCCGGCATCGAGAGGAATGTCTCCTACACCTTGCAGACGCAAGGTCAGCGCCAGCTCGCGGGAGCCGACCAACCACAGCACCACTCGCGTTGGTTCCAGCCGTCGCAGCAGCGGGCCGGCCAAAACGGGAGGCAGCGGATTCAGGTCAGCAGGTATCGGGGACATTCGGGGGCAAAGCTCAAGGCGCACAGGCTGGCGATGATAGCGCAGCCGGCGCCTTGAACCCTTAAACGAGGCTTAAGAACCGACCTTCTGCAACTTCAGATTCAGCAGTCGCCATTCGGCCGACGCGGGTTGCTCCTGCACCGAGCAGTCGAAGCTATAAGTGACGTCATCGCCGTTCATGTTGCGCGCGGTGACCTTGTTGCTGAGGGTGTAGACCTGATCCTTGAAGCGCTTGGTGACAATGGCAGAGCTGTCGGCGAAGCGCGCCGACGCCGGGAAGCGCAGCGTGCTGGTGACCAGCGTGCCGCACATGACATACGCGAGCATCGATTCATCGCTGTCGGCATTTTGCCCAAGCTTGTCGCGCAGCGCGGTGAGCGCTTTACGGCCCTGCGCGTCGCTCTGATCCAGGACGGTTTTTTCCGATATCGATTTCGGTGCCCGGCTCGCGTAATTCGGCAGCAGTGCGGAATCCGGCGGAGAAGGTTGGTTATCCGGCTCGATCGCGGCAAAGCCCGGCGCGTTTTCCAGCGCCGCGGACGTCGAATCCGACTCGGCTTCGGGCAACAGACTGGTGGTCACATCGCTCTGCGTGATCACGTCTTCGATTGGCGCTTTTGCGGATTTATGCTCCGACGGGAATATCGACAGCAAGATCGACAGCACCACCATGCCGACGATAAAACCGCCCGCCGCGCCAACGATGTTGCCGTAAAACAGATTCCAGCTGCCGCGGTTTTTCACCACCCAGCGCCACATGAAACCCCAGGCGGCGATAAATGCCAGAAAACTCAGAAACTCCATTCGATCCTTTCCTTAAACCTTCAATAGCCTGCAAAACAGCACTCACTGGCGGTGAGTGCTGAAGATGGACGGCAAGATATCAAAATAGAGGTCTGACGCCACGAAGACATTTACATGCCGAGATTGGGCGGATTGATCTGGGCAAAAAACATGATCGCGGTTATGCCGGCCACTACGCCGCAAAGGCCGGCCAGTAGCTGACGCGCGACAGGGTGTTCGACTTGCGAGCGGCGGGCCACCAGCATCCATACACCGCTCAGCGCCGCAGCGGTTGCGAGCATTTCCAGAATCGATCCCATGACCCCCGGGACCGGTGGCCGGCTAGAGCCGAATAGTCCGATACAAAGCTGCGAAACCACCAGGCCAACAATCATGCCGCTGGCAGCGCCCAACACATTGGCGAGTAGCAGGTTCCAAGCCCCACGCTGCCTGACGACCCAGACCCACATGCCTATCCAGGCAATAAAGAAAAACACAAAATCCATCGTATCCACCCTTCGCAACCAGTCGCGGTACAAACGCTCGGCACCTTGCCGACAGTGGACGGCACGATAGCAAAATAGTAGCGTCGCGCCACTTTCTTGATTCCTGTAATGGACTACGCATGCCAAAAGTCGCTTCTGTTCTGCGCACGCTCTGTGCAATCACGCTCGCCAGCTCCATTACTCCGGCAATCGCCGCCTGGAAAGAGCCTCCGGAGAGCAGTTGGCAGTATTACCTCGCCAACTGCCAGCGAATGCAGGAGAAAATGGCCGACGTCCAGAGCGGTCGCGTACCTGGCGCCTTTGAGGTGGCAGGTGATCTGGAAGGCAGCCTGCGGATCATCAATGAGCGCCGCTTGAACCTGACGCCCCAATACCTCGGCTCCCGCGAATTCGCGCAATGCGAAAACGTCGCCGCCCAGGCCGAGGCAACGATTGCCCAAGGCAAAGCCGAGTTCGCCGCCAGAATGAATCAAGCGGCTGAGCAAGGGCGTATCGCCCACCAGAATTCCCCCGAATACCAACGCGCGCGTTCACTCGGCTACAGCGACGTCGGCGACATCTCCTTCCTGAAACTGCACGAAGACATGGACGGCGAAGCCCGCCTGAAAACCATGCTGATCACCGTCGACGAAGTCTGCGGCCAATACTTCCGCGCCACGCAATATGTGAAGCCGTATGTGATTTATACCGTTCGCCCATCGGATGGCGGTTGTGGCGAGGAAAAACGCGTGGCGATCGTCGGTGGCCGGTCGGTGGAGAAGGGCGATTACATCGATGAGCGGGGCGAGTTTCAGTATGTGGGCTGGAAGAAGATTGTGGGGGCGGATGGATTTGCGACGGATATTCGGGTGTTGAAGGCTCGGCGCTAAAAAGAACAAACACCATCAACGGCTGACAGGCCATGGTTTTATTAATAAGTTGAGTTTTTTATGCAAGTATCTGGCAGGTTTGAGAGGCATGCGGCGTATCTCCGTGAGGGCTGGAAAGGAAGAGCACTCATAGCACTCTTGGGGTTTGTCTTGTATTGGCTGATGCAAGCCGCAGGTGGATATGTTTTTCGAGAGAGTTCCGGTGAGTTTCTGGTGGTAGTGGGCGCTCATTTGGTCGCCTGCATTGCGATGCTTGTGCTGTTTTGGCTGCTTCGAAAAATGCATCCGATCGGCAACCGTTTCAAAGGGGAAGGTTTTTCGAGCAATGCCTTTTGGCTAGGTCTGGCCAGCGTGGCGTTGCTGTATGTGACCAGCTATGCATTTTCGAAATGGATAGGGCAGCCTCCCGAGCCATTTATGCAGCAATTCATGAACGCGCTGAAGACGGGATCAATCTATAACAGCGGGATATTGCTGTTCCTCATTCTTGTACTGGCGCCATTGGGTGAAGAACTGGCTTTCCGTCATTTCCTGATCAATCTGTTTGCCTTCAAGAAGACGTTTTGGCGATACACCGCAATCTTGTTTTCAGCCGTGCTGTTTACAGCCGTTCATTGGCAATACTCGTTCAAAACGACCTTCGTGTCTCTCTTTGTTCTGGCGTTGATGTTGGCGATTGCCAGGCTCGCAACAGGGGGGCTGATGCTACCGATGATAATGCATGCTTTCGCCGGCCTGCTTGCGGTCGGACTTTATCCGTTTTTTTATTCTTGACCTGCTGCAGGTGCGGCGAGGGTTTCTTCTTCGATCGCTGCTCGTAGGCGCAAGAGTGCGAAGTAATGGGGGGCGGTTCGTCCCCCAAATTACTGAATATCCTTTAAGTAGTTAGTGAGCAGGGTCAGCGGTTGCTGAAACTGTTCAACAGACTCGGCCTGGCTGAACACCATCGACAGTCTGTGCAGCTCGCGGCCCAAGGGTTTCTCGACCCCACCCACTGCACTCATCGCCAACGCAAGGCACTCGTTCAGCTTGAACTGAATAGTCTCGACATCTCCGCGTCGCACCAGCAATTCGAACACGTCTTTTTGATAATCACCCATGACCATGTCATCCCGCAGAATCGGGCTCAGGCCTTCCTCCTCGTAAGCAAGTTTGAGGGAGAACAGGGCGACGGTTTCCAGTGACGTTTCCATGCAGTGAACCCTTTGAGATGTCCTGTCGGTGAAACAGAGGAAGATCAAAAGATCGCAGCCTTCGGCAGCTCCTACAACAGCGGCCACTTTTTGGCAGACGAAAAAAAAGGCCTTGCTAAGCAAGACCTTTCTTAATTTTGGTGCCCCGAGGGAGACTCGAACTCCCACTCCTTTCGAAAACGGATTTTGAATCCGCCGCGTCTACCAATTCCGCCATCAGGGCTCAATGGCGGCGAAGTATAGAGAGGTGACTACCGTTGGTCAATCACGTTTCATGGTCAATTTTCGATATTTCCGCTAGACTTTCCGGCCCTGCTAGACGAACCCCATCATGCGCGTTGCTGACTTTACCTTCGAGCTTCCTGATTCGCTGATTGCCCGCCACCCTTTGGCCGAGCGTCGCGGTAGTCGCCTGCTGACCCTTGATGGGCCGAGCGGCGCCCTTGCACACCGTCAATTCACTGATTTGCTTGAGCATTTGCGCCCGGGCGATTTGATGGTATTCAACAATACCCGGGTGATTCCGGCGCGGTTGTTCGGGCAGAAAGCCTCGGGCGGCAAGCTGGAAATCCTCATCGAACGCGTGCTCGATACGCACCGCGTGCTGGCCCATGTGCGTTCCAGCAAGTCGCCGAAGCCGGGTTCGAAGATCCTGATCGACGGCGGTGGCGAAGCCGAGATGCTCGCGCGTCACGATGCGCTGTTCGAGTTGGGCTTTGCTGAAGAAGTGCTGCCGCTGCTCGATCGCGTCGGGCACATGCCGTTGCCTCCTTATATAGACCGCCCGGATGAAGGCTCGGATCGCGAGCGCTATCAGACCGTGTACGCCCAGCGCCTCGGTGCGGTGGCAGCGCCGACGGCGGGGCTGCATTTCGATCAGCCGCTGATGGAGGCGATTGCCGCCAAGGGCGTCGAGACCGCGTTCGTCACGCTGCACGTCGGTGCGGGGACGTTCCAGCCGGTGCGCGTCGACAAGATCGAAGATCACCACATGCACAGCGAGTGGCTGGAAGTCGGCCAGGATGTGGTCGACGCCGTTGCGGCGTGCCGCGCGCGTGGTGGACGGGTGATTGCCGTGGGCACCACCAGTGTGCGTTCGCTGGAAAGTGCTGCGCGCGATGGCGTGCTCAAGCCGTTCAGTGGCGACACCGACATCTTTATCTACCCGGGCCGGCCGTTCCATGTGGTCGACGCCCTGGTCACCAACTTCCATTTGCCCGAATCCACGCTGTTGATGCTGGTTTCGGCGTTCGCCGGTTATCCCGAAACCATGGCCGCCTATAAAGCCGCCGTCGACAACGGCTACCGCTTTTTCAGCTACGGTGATGCGATGTTCATCACCCGTAATCCCGCCCCGACTGCCCCTGAACAAACAGGCCCAGAGGAAACAGAATGAGTCGCGAATGTCGCATGTCCTTTGAACTGCTTGCCACCGATGGCAAGGCTCGTCGTGGTCGTCTGACCTTCCCGCGTGGCACCGTCGAGACCCCGGCCTTCATGCCGGTGGGCACCTACGGCACGGTCAAGGGCATGTTGCCGCGTGACATCGTCGCCACTGGCGCGGAAATCATTCTGGGCAACACCTTCCACCTGTGGCTGCGCCCGGGCACCGAGGTGATCAAGGAGCACGGCGACCTGCACGATTTCATGCAGTGGAAAGGCCCGATCCTCACCGACTCCGGTGGTTTTCAGGTGTTCAGCCTGGGCGCGATGCGCAAGATCAAGGAGGAGGGCGTGACCTTCGCCTCTCCGGTCGATGGCTCGAAAGTTTTCATGGGCCCGGAAGAATCGATGCAGGTGCAGCGCGATCTCGGTTCCGACATCGTGATGATCTTCGACGAATGCACGCCGTACCCGGCTGACGAAGATGTCGCTCGCGTTTCGATGGAGCTGTCGCTGCGTTGGGCCCAGCGCTCGAAAAACGCGCATGGCGACAACACCGCAGCGCTGTTCGGCATCGTTCAGGGCGGCATGCACCAGGATCTGCGCATGCGCTCGCTGGAAGGCCTGGACAAGATCGGCTTCGATGGCCTGGCCATCGGCGGTCTGTCGGTGGGCGAGCCGAAGCACGAGATGATCAAGGTGCTGGATTATCTGCCGGGCATGATGCCGGCTGACAAACCTCGTTACCTTATGGGCGTTGGCAAACCGGAAGATCTGGTTGAGGGTGTGCGCCGCGGTGTGGACATGTTCGATTGCGTGATGCCAACCCGTAATGCCCGCAATGGGCATCTGTTCATTGATACAGGCGTGCTGAAGATCCGTAACGCGTTCCATCGCCATGATGATTCGCCGCTGGATCCGACCTGCGATTGCTATACCTGCCAGAACTTCTCCCGCGCTTATCTGCATCACCTGGACAAGTGCGGCGAAATGCTCGGCAGCATGCTCAATACCATCCATAACTTGCGCCATTATCAGGTGCTGATGGCTGGTTTGCGCGAGGCTATTCAACAGGGTACATTGGCCGCCTTTGTCGATGCCTTCTACGCCAAACGCGGGCTCCCCGTTCCGCCTTTGGACTGAGTTTTCTGACCCCAAGATTCAACATTTGCAACTGGAGTGCTAAATGAGCTTTTTTATCTCTAACGCCATGGCTGACGCAGCTGCACCGGCTGCTGCAGGCCCAATGGGCGGCGGCTTCGAGTGGATTTTCCTGGTCGGCTTCCTGGTCATCTTCTACCTGATGATCTGGCGTCCACAGGCCAAGCGCGCCAAAGAGCAGAAGAACCTGCTGAGCAGCCTTGCGAAGGGTGACGAAGTGGTCACCACCGGCGGCATCGCCGGCAAGATCACCAAAGTGGCCGATGACTTCGTGGTTCTGGAAGTTTCCGACACCGTGGAAATGAAGTTCCAGAAGGGCGCCATCGCCGCCACGCTGCCAAAAGGCACGCTGAAAGCGATCTAAGGTTCCAACTTCTACTCAATCGACGGGGCGCGCAAGGCGCCCCGCGTTCATAACGGGCGGCGTGATGCTGAACAAATATCCTCTGTGGAAATACATTCTGATCCTGGCGGTGCTGGCGGTCGGTCTGATTTATTCCGCTCCCAATCTATACCCCGATGACCCGGCCATTCAGATCAGCGGCGCCAGCACGGCTCTGCAGGTCAATCAGGCCGATCTGGATCGCGTAAGCACTGCGCTCAAAGAGTCCGGCATCAACGTCAAGGCAGCCACACTGGCAGCCAACGGCAAGGGCGGTCTGATCCGTCTGACCAAGGCTGAAGACCAGTTGCCGGCCAAGGACGTTGTGCGCAAGGCATTGGGTGATGACTACGTCGTCGCACTGAACCTGGCACAGACCACCCCGCAATGGCTGCGCAACCTCGGCGCGCACCCGATGAAGCTGGGTCTGGACTTGTCCGGTGGTGTGCACTTCCTGCTGGAAGTGGACATGGACAAAGCCCTCGACGCTCGCCTGAAAGTCTACGAAGGCGACGTCAAGAGTCTGCTGCGCAAAGAGAAGCTGCGCTATCGCAGCCTGCCACAACTGGGCGGCGCCATTCAGTTGGGCTTCAGCGATGCTGACTCCCGCGAACAGGCCCGTGCGCTGATCCGCAAGAACTTCAACGATTTCGACATTGTTCCGGCCGACCTCAACGGTCAACCGGTGCTGCGTCTGGCGATGACCCCGGCCAAGCTGGCGGAAATCCGTGAATACTCCATCAAGCAGAACTTGACCACGGTACGTAACCGCGTCAACGAGCTGGGTGTTGCCGAACCGATCGTTCAGCGTCAGGGCGCCAACCGCATCGTGGTTGAGCTGCCGGGCGTGCAGGACACTGCCGAAGCCAAGCGTATTCTCGGCAAGACGGCCAACCTTGAGTTCCGTCTGGCTGCAGAGCCGGGTGCTTCGAAAGCCACTTCCGAAACTTTCGAGTTCCGTGAAGGCAAGCGTCCTCCTGCGCAGATCGAGCGTGGCCTGATCATCACCGGTGACCAGGTGACCGACGCCAAGGCCGGTTTCGGCGAGCACGGCACACCTGAAGTGAACATCCGTCTGGATGGCCACGGTGGCGAGCTGATGAGCCGCGCGACCCGTTCGAACGTCGGCCGCAGCATGGCGGTGATCTTCATCGAACAGCGTCCGGTGACCACTTACACCAAGCAGGTTGTCGACGGCGTCGAGAAAGACGTGCCGGTGCAGACCTTCAAGGAAGAGAAGAAGATCATCAGCCTGGCGACCATTCAGTCGCCGCTGGGTGCGCAGTTCCGTATCACCGGCCTGAACGGCCAGGGCGAATCGTCCGAGCTGGCGCTGCTGCTGCGTGCCGGTGGTCTGGCCGCACCGATGTACTTCGCTGAAGAGCGCACAATCGGTCCGAGCCTGGGTGCTGACAACATCACCAAAGGTATCGATGCATCGCTGTGGGGCATGCTGTTCGTCTCGCTGTTCATCATCGCCATCTACCGCTTCTTCGGTTTGATCGCCACGGTCGCGCTGGCGGTGAACATGGTGCTGCTGCTGGCGCTGATGTCGCTGCTGGGGGCAACGCTGACCCTGCCGGGTATCGCCGGTATCGTCTTGACCATGGGTATGGCGGTCGACGCCAACGTGCTGATCTTCTCGCGGATCCGTGAAGAGATCGCCGCCGGCATGACCGTGCAGCGTGCAATCAACGAAGGCTTCGGCCGGGCATTCACCGCGATTCTCGACGCCAACCTGACCACTCTGCTGGTCGGCGGCATCCTCTTCGCCATGGGCACCGGCCCGGTGAAGGGCTTCGCAGTGACCATGTCCCTCGGGATCTTTACCTCGATGTTCACGGCCATCATGGTGACCCGCGCAATGGTCAACCTGATCTTCGGCGGACGTGACTTCAAGAAGTTGTGGATTTAAGGGGCTGCCATGTTACGTACAATCAACTTCATGGGCGTTCGCAACTTCGCGTTCGGCGTCACAGTGTTTCTCACGTTGCTGGCTATTTTCAGCGTCGTCCACAAGGGCATGAACTGGGGCCTGGACTTCACCGGCGGTACGCTCATCGAGCTGACCTACGAGCGTCCGGCCGATGTCACCAAGGTGCGTGAAGAACTGGTGACTTCCGGTTATCACGAAGCCATCGTGCAGAGCTTTGGTGCAACCACCGACTTGCTCGTACGTATGCCAGGCGAAGACCCGCAGTTGGGTCATCAGGTCGCCGAGGCCTTGCAGAAAGTCGGCGGCGACAACCCGGCGACGGTCAAGCGTGTCGAGTTCGTCGGCCCGCAGGTCGGTGAAGAACTGCGCGACCAGGGCGGCCTCGGCATGCTGCTGGCGCTCGGCGGCATCCTGATCTACCTGGCTTTCCGCTTTCAGTGGAAATTCGCGGTCGGCGCGATCGTTTCGCTGATTCACGACGTGATCGTGACTGTCGGTATCCTGTCGTTCTTCCAGATCACCTTCGACCTGACGGTACTGGCGGCGGTACTGGCGATCATCGGTTACTCGCTGAACGACACCATCGTCGTGTTCGACCGGGTTCGTGAGAACTTCCGTGTGCTGCGTAAGGCTTCGCTGATCGAGAACATCAACATCTCGACCACCCAGACCCTGCTGCGGACCATGGCAACGTCGATCTCCACCTTGCTGGCGATCGCTGCGCTGCTGTTCTTCGGTGGCGACAACCTGTTCGGCTTCTCCATTGCCCTGTTCATCGGTGTTCTGGCGGGTACTTACTCGTCGATCTACATCGCGAACGTGGTACTGATCTGGCTGAACCTGAGCACTGAGGATCTGATTCCTCCGGCCAACACCGAGAAGGAAGTCGACGACCGTCCATAACGGCCATCGCTTCACCGGTTGTCAGCCCGAAAAAGGCGCGAGTTGAACTCGCGCCTTTTTTTATGCTCCAAGGCTGGGAGAAGCGCGGGCGCGTCCCGCATGTGATGGTCAGGAGGTTCATGTGAACAAGTCGTTGCTGGTTGGTGCGGTATTGGGTGCTGTCGGTGTGACTGCCGGGGGTGCTGTTGCCACCTACAGCCTGGTTAAAAGCGGCCCTGAGTATGCGCAAGTGCTGGCCGTAGAACCGGTCAAGACACAGATCAAGACTCCACGTGAAGTGTGCAAGGATGTGGCGGTAACCCGGCAGAAACCGGTTCAGGATCAGCACCAGATCGTGGGTACGGTGCTCGGTGCGGTCGGTGGTGGCCTGTTGGGTAACATGGTCGGCGGCGGTAACGGCAAGAAGCTTGCCACCGTTGCTGGTGCGGTCGGTGGCGGTTATGCCGGTAACAAGGTGCAGGAAGGCATGCAGAACCGCGACACCTACACGACCACCCAGACTCGCTGTAACACAGTGAATGACATCAGTGACAAGGTTGTCGGTTACGACGTGCGTTATTCGCTGGATGGCAAGGAAGGCAAAGTGCGGATGGATCGCGATCCGGGCAACCAGATTCCGGTCGACAAGGAAGGCAAGCTGATTCTGTCGCAGAATCAGCCAGGTCAATAACGGTCTGTTCGTTTTAAAAAGAAGCACCCTTCGGGGTGCTTTTTTGTGCGCGCGATTCAAGCCCCACCACAAATCCCCTGTAGGAGTGAGCCTGCTCGGGGGGGGGGGGGGGGGGGGGAAAAGGGGG
>NZ_JBYOKU010000051.1:0-37958 GCF_057799175.1 Pseudomonas sp. 14P5.3.2
CCCCCCCCCCCCCCCCCCCCCCCAAACCCCGCTCCCACAGGGGAAGTGTGTTGGGCTCAGTGGCCGAGCAATTCGACGAGGGCCAACGCGCCCTTCTGCAGCGGCTGGCTCTTGAGCCACACCGCGTGCACCGGCAGCACCAGGCCATTCTCGATGTTGCGGAAATTCAGTCGCTTCAAGCGCCCGCTGTCCAGCCACGGCTGCACCACCGACAACGGAAAATTGCCCCAGCCCAGCCCCGCCTCGACCATCTCCAGCGCCGCCTCCAGGGTGTCGGTGCGCCAGTGCGATTCGGCCACCAGCGGTCGGGTCTCGCTGATCGGCAAATCGCGGCTGGCGACGACGATCTGCCGCACATGCACCAGGTCTTCGAGAAACAGATCCTGCCCCTGCAACAACGGACTGTCCGCCGCCAGCGTGGCGATCATCCGTTCGCTGCCGACAAACTGAAAACGCTCCAGTACGTTCATGCTCAACCCGGCAAACGCCAGACAGACGCTGACGCGACCACTGTGCAGCAGCGCCAGCACGTCGTCCTGCGGTGCGGTCAGCACTTCGATATCGAGCAGCGGATGGCGCTCGGCAATCACCTTGATCGCGGCGAGCAAACGGCGCCGGTCGATATCCGCCACCACGCCAATCGACAACTTGCTCTCCAGCCCCAGCGACAACTCCACCGCGTGCACCTGCAGTTGCTTGAGCTGCTCGGCGATCAGCCGCGCATGCGGCACCAGTGACAGCGCCATCGCGGTCGGTTGGGGTTCGCGATGGCTGCGGTCGAACAAGGGATAGCCAAGCTCCGCCTCCAGATTGCCGATGCCCATGCTGACTGCCGAAGGTACCCGGCCCAAAGCGCGGGCAGCAGCGGAGAACGAGCCACGCTCGATCACCGCCAGAAACAGTTCGATGCTGTCGCTGTTGAAATTCACTTCACCTACCTATCACCAAAACTGAAAGCTGCTGACTTTTTCTGTCACGTCTATTGAAGCTATCTTTCGCCGTCTTCGCCAGCCCCGCTGGCCAACACGTTGCAAGAAAGAGGCAAATCCCCATGCAAGGCGTCAAACGCAAACTGGTCTACGTGTCGCTCTACGAAGTGATCGGCATGACCTTCTCGGCCCTCGGTCTGGCGCTGTTGTCCGGCACTTCGCCCGGCAGCACAGGCCCGCTGGCGGTGATCATCACCACCATCGCGGTGACCTGGAATTTCATCTACACCTCGCTGTTCGAGCACTGGGAAAGCCGCCAGAAGTCGCGCACCCGCACGGTCAAACGGCGCATCGCCCACGCCGTGGGTTTTCAACTGACGCTGATCGTGTTCCTGATTCCGCTGATCGCCTGGTGGATGAACATCAGTCTGGTGCAGGCATTCCTGCTGGATCTGGCATTGATCATCTTCATCCCGTGCTACACGTTTGCCTTCAACTGGCTGTTCGATCGCCTCTTCGGCTTGCCGGCCTCAGCGCTGCCCGATTCGGCCGCTGCGGCATAAATCGTTAATTCGCAAGTAGTTATTGCAAAAAATCGGCGGTATTCCCGGGAAAACCGCCGATATTCACAACCCATCCACTCCGGTAGCAGGCTAAGCTTTTCCATCAATAAAAAATGGATCAGCCGATGACTGCTCATGCCCCCGCCGCCGCGCAACGCGACGGCATCGACCCGATACGCGCCGCCGAGATTTCCGCCCGCATCGACCGCCTCCCTGCCGTCGCCACGATCTGGCGTCTGGTGGCGCTGTTGTCGATCGGCGGCTTCTTCGAACTCTACGACCTGTTCCAGACCGCCTACATCAGCCCAGGGCTGATCCGCGACGGGATCTTTGCCACCGGCAATCAGGGCGTGTTCGGTTTCTCCGATCAGGCGGCCTTCGCTTCCGCGACCTTCCTCGGCCTGTTCCTCGGCGCGAGCCTGCTCAGTCCGTTGGCTGACCGTTTCGGCCGCCGCGCAATCTTCACTTTTGCGCTGGTCTGGTACACGGTGGCCACGGTGCTGATGGGCGTTCAAAGCTCGGCGCTGGGCATTATCTGCATGCGTTTTCTGGTGGGCATCGGCCTCGGGATCGAGCTGGTGACCATCGACGCCTACCTCTCGGAGCTGGTGCCCAAACGCATGCGCAGTTCGGCGTTTGCCTTCGCGTTTTTCGTGCAGTTTCTCTCGGTGCCGGCGGTGGCACTCATGTCCTGGTGGCTGGTGCCGCAGGCGCCGTTCGGTGTGTCCGGCTGGCGTTGGGTGGTGTTGGCGAGTGCGGTGTTTGCGCTGTTCATCTGGTGGCTGCGCAAGCGTCTGCCAGAGTCGCCGCGCTGGCTGGCGCAGCATGGGCGGTTCGATGAAGCGAACAGAATTCTCGACAACATCGAAACACGCTGCGAGAAGGATCACCGCCAACCGCTGGATGCCCCCGAAGCCGTCCCGGTGGATGTCGAAGGCAAGGGTCGTTTCGCCGATATCTGGCAACCACCGTATCGCCGTCGGGCACTGATGCTGATCGTCTTTCACGTGTTCCAGGCGATCGGTTTCTTCGGTTTCGGCAACTGGTTGCCGGCGCTGCTTTCCGGCCAGGGCGTCAGCGTCACCCACAGCCTGATGTACGCGTTCATCATCACCCTCGCCTACCCGCTCGGGCCGTTGCTGTTCGTGAAATTTGCCAACCGTTTCGAGAACAAATGGCAGATCGTCGGCTCGGCCCTCGGCGCGATGACCTTCGGCACTTTGTTCGCATTGCAGACCAGCGCCTTCGGCCTGATCTTCTGCGGGGTGATGATCACCTTTTGCAATGCGTGGCTGAGCTTCAGTTATCACTCGTACCAGAGCGAACTGTTCCCGACCAACATCCGCGCCCGGGCGGTGGGCTTCTGTTATTCGTTCAGTCGCTTGTCGACGGTGTTCAGCAGCCTGTTGATCGGGCTGTTCCTCGACCACTTCGGCACGCCCGGGGTGCTCGCATTCATCGTCAGCAGCATGCTGATCGTGATGCTGACCATCGGCTGGTTCGGCCCGCGCACGCGCAATCTGGCGCTGGAAAACATTGCCCATCGCTGACGGCCGCACGGTCATCCTCTGCCGCCTGACGGCAAGGGATGACCGCTTTGTTGCGCATGCCAGAGCAGCAACTCATTGAAATAGCGGAATTTGCTGCAAAGGCACGGTAATTGCTCGGATACGCCCGTCAGCAATTATCCAAAGGTCTCCATCATGATGTTGGTCAGTGCCAAACAGCAGCAGCTCATCCACCTGCCCAAGCGGCTGGCGGAAGACGCGACCACGACCGCCGCTGCCGGTCTGCAAAGCGGCCTGCACGGCGCCATGCTGCAATCGCTGCAGAATCAGACCCAGTCGCAAGCCACCGATGCGACTTCAACGGTGCAGGATTCGGCCACGCAGATCGCCTCTCAGCAAGTGGCCGCCGCCACGCGCATCAGCGATAACGTCGACGAAGCCTTCGCCAAGACCCGCGTCGGCCTGCAAACCACCGACGCCACGGCTGCCGGCAGCACTACCGGCACCTCGGCCACCGACGCGTTCAAGGACTACATGAGCAAGTCGCCGGAACAGCGTCTGCGCGACAGTGTCCTTCAGAGCATGGGCCTCACCGAAGACGACATCAAAGCCATGCCACCGGAGAAGCAGCAGGCCATCGGCAAGGAGATCGCCGAGCGTCTGCAGGACAAGATGAAACTGGCGCAGTCGGACAAAGAAAACAGCAATGACGTCAAGGACAGCGACAAACTGGCGAACACGTTTCTCGCTTCGCTGTGATCTGAAAGTTGCTTAGAAACCAATGTAGGAGTGAGCCTGCTCGCGATTGCGATACATCAGTTACTTATCCAGTGACTGACGTATCGCAATCGCGAGCAGGCTCACTCCTACAGTTGTTGATGGGTGTCAGTTCAGTTGCAACGTATCGTTGAACTGGCTGATCGCATCCACCACATGCCGTGATCCCTGCTGGATCTCCAGAATCACCTCCCCCGCCTCATTCGCCAGTTCCACACCCAGCCCGGTGCGGCTCAGGCTCGACTGCATGCTCGACACCGCACTCAGCGAGAGATCATGGTTTTTGCGCACCACTTCAACAATCTCCAGGGTCGCCTGACTGGTGCGTGCCGCGAGGCTGCGTACCTCGTCCGCCACCACCGCAAACCCGCGCCCGTGCTCACCGGCCCGGGCCGCTTCGATCGCGGCGTTGAGCGCCAGCAGATTGGTCTGATCGGCGATCCCGCGAATGGTCTGGACGATGCTGCCGATGATGTCCGACTGTTTGCTCACCGCATCGATGCTCAGCGCCGCTTCGTTGAGGTCGCGGGAAATGTCCTGAATGATCTGCACGGTTTGCTGCACCACCTGTGAGCCTTTTTGCGCGCAGGCGTCGTTTTGTACCGAAGTGCTGTGGGCCGATTCCGCGGCGTTCTGCAAGGTAGTCATCTGCTGGGTGATGTCGCTGGCGAACTTCACCACTTTGTACAAACGGCCCTTGGTGTCGAACAGCGGGTTGTACGAGGCTTCGAGATAAACCATCTGCCCGGACTTGTTCTTGCGTTCGAAACGGTGCGAGTGATATTCGCCGCGATTGAGCGACGCCCAGAATGCCTTGTATTGCGCCGACTCGGATTCGGCACGGTGGCAGAACATACTGTGGTGGTGGCCGACGATTTCGTTGAGCGAGTACTGCATCGTTTTCAGAAAGTTGTCATTGGCGGTAATCACGTTGCCTTCCGGGGTGAACTCGATCACCGCCATCGAACGGCTGATCGCCGCCAGCATGCTTTCTTCTTCGTGCTCTTTGTTGACCCGGGCGGTGATGTCCGAGGCCACCTTGATCACACTTCGAACCTGTTTGTCGGAGCCATAAACCGGCATGTAACTGGCTTCGAGCCAGATTTCCCTGCCGCTCTTGTTCAAGCGCAGGAACGTGCCGCTGATCGGTTCACCCCGGGCCAGATCGCGCCACAACTTTGCGTATTCCTCGCTGCGGTAAAACGCTTCTTCGCAAAAGATCCGATGATGTTTGCCGCGCACTTCCTCGGCGCTGTAACCCATGGTCTTGCAGAAGTTTTCGTTGGCATCCAGAACAATGCCCTCGGGGGTAAATTCGATCATCGCCATCGAACGGCTGATCGCTTCGAGCTTGGCGTTGGCTTCGGTCAAGGCGCAGCTGAAACGCTCGATTTCCTGCAGGTCAGCCTTGTGATGTAGGTTGAACATGGTTGTATCACCTTCCGCGCGGTCTTTTGATTTGATGAAAGTCAGGTCTTTCAGAATCCACCACTACGTTCCACAGAACAGGCACACGCATTCCTCCACGGGAGGAAGTTGTCAGGTGATAAATGACGTTCAATCGGAGTGTCCATGCCGCGACGCTCTAATCAAGACATCCTTCTCTTGATAGCCCGCGAGCGGGCCAGCCCTAACGTGTCGAAGAACTTCCATTTAATGATTGCTCCTTGTTGTTACAGATCGGTGCCTTGATTGCGCACTCTGACAGGCTAATCAGCGGCGGCCGGGGTTGGCCGACACAGTTAGTTACAGGAGAGCATAGACAGCGCAATACCGCGCGCAAGGCCATTAGTCGGCCAGTATCTGGCACTTTTTGCACAAGAATCGGTTCAGCGCCCGGACGTCATCAGCGGATTGGCAACCAGATCCAGCAATGCCTGCACCGCCGCCGATGCGGCCTGTCCCGGGGGTAATACCAGTGAAAATACCCGTTCGATACGTGGCTGCAAGGCAATCACGCGCAAGCCCTGACGATCGGCCGGCAAGGTCATTTCCGGCACCAGCGTCACGCCGAGGTTTTCCCGCACCAACGTGAAGGCGCTGCTCCATTCGCGCACCTCGACCCGCACGTCCTGCAACTGCAACCCGGCTTCGGCGGCGAGGCTGCGGGCGTTGGTCGAGCAACCACCAGTGGCCAGCACAAAAGGCAGCGCCGTCAGTTCTTGCAGGCTGACGCCCTGCTCGGTTCCTCGCAGCGCCAGCGGATGCCCTGCCGGCACCACCGCTACCCATTCATCCCGACCCAATGGCCCGGCGTTACGCTCGGGTGCCGGGTTGAGCACCACGCCAACATCCACCAGACCGGCCGCGAGCAGGGTTTCGACCTCATCGTCGCTGACCTCCAGCGCCACCACTTCGATCCCCGGATACAGCCGATTGAACTGGCGCAGCAGCGGCGGCAGAAAACTCGCCAGCACCATGGGGAAACTCGCCAGGCGAATCGTCCCGCGCAACATCGGGCGTACGCTGTCGACAGTCTGGCGAATGGTCTCCAGTGCACCGAGCATCAGCCGCGCCTGTTCGATCACCGGCAAGCCAATGGCGGTGGGCAAGGTCTGGCGACTTTCGCGGCTGAACAGCTGCACGCCGAGGGTTTCCTCCATCAGCGCCAAAGCCTGGCTGGCGCCGGACTGGGTCATGCCGACCCGCTCGGCCGCGCGGGTGATGTTGCCGTGATCCGCCACGGCGACCACCAGCCGCCAATGCATCAGGTTCATCATGCCAGTAGCTGTCCTTATGGCAGGTTTCTGAAAGATTAATTTTACCGAGAGTGCGGCGCACTATGACACTGGCGCCAAATCCTCACCAGAGAGCTGCAGATGAAGCTGTATTACGCCCCGCAAGCCTGTTCGCTGGCGCCGCACATTGTGTTGCGCGAACTGAAGCTGCCCTTCGTGCTGATCCGCGTCGACAACCGCAGCAAGCGCACGGCCAGCGGCGAAGACTTTCTTGCGATCAACCCCAAGGGTTACGTCGCGGCACTGCAACTGGACAACGGCGCGGTACTGACCGAGGGGGCGGTGATCCTGCAGTATCTGGCGGATCTGCAACCGCAATCAGGGCTGGCTCCGGCGCCCGGCAGTTTCGAACGGCTGCGTTTGCAGGAGTGGTTGAATTTCATTTCGAGCGAGATTCACGGCGGCTTCGGCGCACTGTTCGATGAGCGTCTGCCGGCCGAACCGATCAAGGAGAAGTTGTTCAAGCGTTTTGCCGTGTTGGTCGCGGTGCTGGAGCAGCAGGAGTATCTGCTGCCGAGCGGTTTTAGCGTCGCGGATGCGTTGTTGTTTGTGGTGCTTCGCTGGGCCGGGTTGTTCGGGATCGAGTTGGGGCAGTGGCCGGCGCTGGCGCGGTTTCAGGCGCGGATTGAGCGGCGGCCGACCGTGATCGCGGCGTTGGCGGCGGAAGCGGTGTAGGCCTTTAGATCATTCGCGAGCAAGCCCGCTCCCACACTGGATTCGGGCAAGCCACAGACCCAGTGTGGGAGCGAGCTTGCTCGCGAAGGCGTCCGTTCAAACAACGCAGATCAACCGGCAGAAACTCAAAGCCCCGCCGTCACCTTGCTCGCCACCTCCCCCGGCACCCACGCCTTCCACACCTGCGGCTGATCGCGCAAAAACGCTTCGGCGACCTGCCGCGGTGGCTGGCGCTTTTCGCTCATTCCGGCCAGGGTCTGGTTCAGCAGATCGATCGGCAAATCGACTTTCTCGAAGAACGACACCAGTTCCGGATACTGCGCCTTGAACGGTGCCGACACGCCAATCGCCAGGCTTGCGGGCATCGAGCGAGTGCCCTTGGGATTCGGGTTGTTGGCATCGGCCAGGGTCTTCCAGGCTTCGGCATCGAACGGCGGTTCTTCGAGCTTCACCAGTTTGAATCGACCGAGCAGCGGCGTCGGCGACCAGTAGTAGAACAGCACCGGTTTGCCGCGTTTTATCGACGATGCCACCTCGGCATCCAGCGCCGCGCCGGAGCCGGTGCGGAAGTTGACGTAGCTGTCGGTCAGCGCATAGGCCTTGAGTTTCTGGCTGTTGACGATCTCCGAAGTCCAGCCGGTCGGGCTGTTGAGGAAACGTCCGCGGCTCGGGTCTTCCGGGTCGCGGAACACGTCCTTGTAGCGCGGCAGATCGGCCACCGATTTCAGCTCCGGGGCCAACGGTTTGATCCCGCGTTCGGGATCGCCCTTGATCACGTATTCCGGCACCCACCAGCCCTCGGTCGCGCCTTTGACGGTATCGCCGAGGCCGAAGACCTTGCCTTCATTGGCCGCCTTGACCCACGCCGGACTGCGCCCGGCCCATTCCTCGCCGATCACCTGAATGTCGTTTTTCGCCAGCGCCGCTTCCAGGCTGACGGTGCTGCCCGGCAGCGTATCGGTCGGGTAGCCGTAGCCTTTTTCGACGATCAGGCGCAGCACTTCGGTGATGAAACTGCCGCTCTCCCAAGTGATGTCACCGAAGTGGATCGGTGCGGTTTTTTCCGCCGCCGAAACAGCGCCGACGCTCAGGCTCAGCGCCAGTAACGAACGGCCGAGCAGGGTTTTGATCGATCTCATGCGGACCTCTTGTCTGTCAGGATTTGGTTGGCGCTGTGGCGGTCGCACAGGGCCTGGGAGCGGGTCATGTAAACGCTGACCGAACGTTGCGAGATGCCCAGTTCGGCGGCGATTTGCGGGTAGGTCAGGCCATCGATCCGCGCCAGCAGAAAGGTCGAGCGGACTTTGCCCGGCAGGCGTTGCAGGCTGTGATCGAGGCGCTTGAGGGTCTGGCTCAGTTGGGCGATTTCTTCAGGCGAGATAGCGACCTCGACGTCGATCTGCTGCGCATGCCGGCGCTCCAGAGCCGCCCGGCGCCAGCGCTGATAAAGCAAGCGCTGAGCAATCGTGGTGAGCATCGCGCGCGGTTCGCGTATCGCCGTGATGCTGGGCGCCTGAAGCAATTGCGCGAAGGTTTCGGCAGCGATGTCTTCCGCGCCGGCGGCGTCGTGCAGCTGCCGGCGCAGGTGAGTGCAAAGCCAGCGGTAGTGGGCGCGGAACAGAGCGTCGAGATGATTGCGATGAGCGGTGTCGGCGCCGGACATAAGGGCTCCTGGGTAAGGGTCGCTGAATGTCCGGTGATCCGGTGGCGCGATCCTAGCAAGGCGACTTATGCATTAATAATATTTATATTTCATTTTTATATTCTTTTTGGAGATATAAGAGCAACAGATCGCAGCCTTCGGCAGCTCCTACAATTGGAAAGCGTTCAACCTGTAGGAGCTGCCGAAGGCTGCGATCTTTAGCGCAAGCGGCCATAGCCCAATTCTTCAGCCTCACGCAGATAGTCGAGCACAACCCGATAATCGCTTTCACTGGCCGGCAGCACCTCAGGCAATCCCAACGTCTGCGCCACATCCGGCAACTCACGCAACGCCTGATTCATAACCCGGCGCAACTGTTCGATCTGCTCATCAGTAGCGGTAGCGACCGTGATAAACGGCAACGTCGGGCTCAACGCACTGCGCGCCACAACCCGCAAACCGCTGACTTCTTCCGGCGCATGCTGAGCGAGATAGGCGTAGGTCACGCTGTCGATAGCCGCCAGATCGGCTTGACCGTCCCGCAACCAGCGCAAGCTCTCGCGGTGTGCGCCACTGATGCCGACCGAGGCGAAAAACTGCCCGTCGCGCTGCAGCGGCGCCAGGCGCTGACGCAACAGGTTCATGCCGCTGTTGGAGTCGTCACTGTTGATCACCCCACGACTGCCACAAAAATCCGCCAGGGTTTCGCGCGAATCGTCAGCACGGCTGAGAATCAGGCTGCAATGATTGCCGGCAGTGGCGTCGGGCAATTCGTAGCGCGGGCGACCGACGATGCGTACTTGACCGCGCAGCAGGGTCATCAAGGGATAGCCGCAGGTTTGGGTCAGCAGCAGATCAGGCGATAACCACAGCGCTGGGAGCGACAGGCTTGCGGCGTTCAAGCGGGAGTGGCCGAGGTGTTCGAGGATGCGGGAAATCCAGCGTTCGTTGGCCAAGCGGATGGGCTCGGGGGCGGTGTACATCAGCAGTTCGAGATGGTGTTGGGTCATACACGTTATTTCCCTGCAAATACTTACCCCTGTGGGAGCGGCGGTGCGACGATTCGACTTGCTCGCGAAAGCGGTGTGTCAGACACCAGACATGTCACTGTTCTACCGCTTTCGCGAGCAAGCCCGCTCCCACAGGGGTTTTGTGGTGTTTTTGAGATTAGTGGAAGGGATGCTGCGGACTGTCGATCGGTCTGAACCCGTGCTGCCGCCACAACTGCCCATAACCCTGCACCAGAAACCCGCCACTGCGCGCCACCCATTGCTCGCGGCGCATGCGGTAGGCCTGGGGCAAGTCATACCACGCCAGCCCCGGCAGGTCGTGGTGCACCAGATGAAAATTCAGATTCAGAAACAGCCAGCGCCACGGCCAGCCGGCCTCGTTGAGCACTGTGCGCTGTTCCGGTTGTGCATGCGGACGGTGTTCATAGTAGGAACGGATCATCGCGATCGACAGTGCCGGTACGCTGATCAGCAACAGGTAATGCCAGACCGGCAGCACGCTGTAGCGGGCGATGAACCACAACATCAGTAGAGTCATGGCTCCGTGGGTCAGCCACATGAGCCAGGCCTGACGCTCGCGGTTTTTCAGACGTTGCAGTTCTTCGGCGGCCAGCGCGATCAATCCCAGCGGTGCACCAATGATGAAGCGGCCGATTACGGTTTTATTCAGCCAGTGCAGGCTGCGTTCGAACAGCGAACTGCCCTGCCAGCGTGCTGCCGTGAGGTAGCGACTTTCCGGATCAATGCCGGGCACGGTCAGGTCTTCATCGCGGTGATGCAGCAGGTGGCTGTCGCGGTAGAGCGTGTACGGATACCACACCGCAAACGGCGCATAACCGAGGATTTTATTGAAAAGCACCGAGCGCGTCGGATGCCCATGCAGCAATTCATGCTGCACCGACAGCCACAGCACCAGCAACGGAATCAGCAACAAGGTGCTCAAGCCGCGACCCAGCCAGGCGCTATTGAGGATGATGGTGAACCAGCCGCCATACACGCCGATCAACAGCAGCCACGTCGGCCACTCGGTGCGGGCGGTGAAGCGCTGGCGCAGGGTTTCGATCTGCTGGCGATGGTCGGCGTCGAAGTAATTCGGCATGGCGTGGCTCGGAACGGGAATCTTCCCCTTCTGTGCAACGAAGCCGAGCAATCTTGCAGATTATTTTTGCGTTGAAACGGGAGCCCGGCGGACGAGCTCCCGAAGGACGGGATCAATGACCGAAAATATCGACCTTCTTGGCTTTCTTCTCTGCACGCTTTTCAATCGCCGTCTTCACCGGTTTCTTCTTCGCGGCTTTCTTTGAATCCATACCTTTGGACATGATGCGTACTCCACTCACAGGGATGTAGGCTCAGGTATACACCTATCGCGCGGCGCGCGTTCTTTTATAATCGGCGCTTTGCCCGCCGCCAGTCCGATCCCATGCCCGATACCCGCTACGTCCTGCTCGACGAGCCTTTGTGGCCGTTGATGAACAAGTTTTACCGCAGCCACCAATCGTCGATGAAAGCGGTGCGCGATGCGCAGTTATGGGTGGCCCGTCGTGAGGACATCGTTGCCGCATTGTGCTTGCGGCCGGTGGCGGGCGGACATTGGTTGACCGGGTTGTTTGTTGATCCGGGTTGCCGCGAGCAAGGGATTGCCGGGCAGTTGATCGCGGCGGCGGTGAAGGATTTGCAGCAGCCGGTGTGGCTGTTCTGTCATCCGGACTTGCGCGGGTTTTACGAGCGGCGTGGTTTCAGCTTCGATCCTGCCCTGCCCTTCGCACTGGCCGAACGGTTGAGCCGGTATGCGCGGAGCAAGCCGATGATTGCGATGGGGCTGGAACCATAAAAATCAATTGTGGGAGCGGGCTTGCTCGCGAAGGCGTCGTGTCAGTCGCTGCATCAATTGACTGATACGACGCCTTCGCGAGCAAGCCCGCTCCCACATTGGGATAGAGGTGTTCTCAGGATCAGTCGTCGGCTGCGGGATCGAGATCCGGGAACATCACTTCGGTAAAGCCGAACTTGCTGAAATCGGTAATCCGCGACGGATACAAGCGGCCGATCAGGTGATCGCACTCGTGCTGCACCACCCGCGCATGAAAGCCCGACGCCACGCGCACGATCGGTTCGCCCTTGGGATCGAACCCTTCGTAGCGAATCTGCTGATAGCGATCCACCGCGCCACGCAGGCCGGGTACCGACAGGCAGCCTTCGAAGCCCTCTTCCGTCAGCGGACTCAATGGTGTGATCAGCGGATTGATCAGAATCGTCTGCGGCACTGCTTCGGCGTCCGGGTAGCGTTCGCTGTGCTCGAAACCGAAGATCACCAGTTGCAGGTCGACGCCGATCTGCGGCGCGGCCAGGCCGACGCCACCGACACTTTCCATGGTCTGGAACATGTCATCGATCAGTTGCCACAGCTCGGGGCTGTCGAACATTTCCGGGGGCACCGGCGGAGCGATGCGCAGCAGGCGTTCATCGCCCATTTTCAGGATTTCACGGATCATGATCAGACTTCGTCGGTATTCGGTTTCAGCGACTGGTCGCGCCCAAGCCCTGAAACGTGTTGTTTGGGATGTTCATCGAGTTCGCCGGGGACTTTCTCGCCCTCGTTCTTGCCCTCGCTGGACATGTGTTCGATCACCGCGTTCATCTCCGCCCCAAGTAGCAGCACGGCGGCGGAAATATAGAAATACAGCAACAGCACGATGATCGCCCCGATGCTGCCATACATCGCGTTGTAGTTGGCGAAGGTTTTGACGTAGAACGCGAACCCCAACGAGGCCACGATCCACACCACCACCGCTAGCACCGAGCCTGGGGTGATGAAGCGGAATTCCTGTTTGACGTCGGGCATCACGTAGTAGATCAGGGCCACGGCAACCATCATCAGAATCACGATCACTGGCCAGCGGGCAATCGTCCACACGGTGACAATGAAATCTTCAAGGCCCACCTGCGCGGCAATCCAGCCCATCACTTGCGGCCCGAGCACCATCAGTGCGGCCGCCACCAGCAACATGCCGGCAATGCCGACGGTGTAGAACACCGACAGCGGAAAACGCTTCCAGATCGGCCGGCCCTCGACCACGTCGTAAGCGGCGTTCATCGCGCTCATCATCAGCCGCACGCCGGCAGATGCCGTGTACAGGGCGA
Organism: Pseudomonas sp. 14P5.3.2; assembly: GCF_057799175.1. NCBI lineage: Bacteria > Pseudomonadati > Pseudomonadota > Gammaproteobacteria > Pseudomonadales > Pseudomonadaceae > Pseudomonas > Pseudomonas sp. 14P5.3.2. Next base: position 12,987 of record NZ_JBYOKU010000051.1, read on the forward strand.
TGACGATACCGATCGAGAGCAAGCCGCCCTTGGACTGCTGCAGCTGATCGATGACCGGGTTGACCTGTTCCAGCGCCTGCGGTGGCAGCACCAGTTCCGATTGCAGACGCAACCAGGTGAAGAAGTCCGGCAGGTGCAGGAAACCGATCAGGGCAATCAGGAACAGAATGAACGGGAACAGCGAGAACAGCATCTGGTAGGCCAGTGCCGAGGCGTAGGTCGACATCTCGTCATCGATGAATTCAGTCACCGTGCGCACCATCACCCGGTGCAGTGGCAGACCTTTCATGTCCGGAAAAATCATTCGCGTCTCCTTTCGCCGCATTACAGGTTGAAGTCGTGGCGACTCAGGGGCGGTTTTTTACATCAAGGTAGCTCACTTGGCGACCCTTGGTGGCTCGCGCAAGCTTTTGACACAAGAACGGCCATCCCTGGATGGCCGCTCGTGTGTTGCGTTCAAGGCTGGATTACGCCTTGTCGACACCTTTTTTGATGGCGTCTTTGGCTTTGCCGACTGCTTGCTGGGCTTCGCCTTTTTTCTCTTGAACCTTGCCTTCGGCTTGCAGCTTGGTGTTGTCGGTGGCTTTACCGACGCCTTGCTTGACGTTGCCGACAGCTTCGTTGGCCATGCCTTTTACTTTATCGCCTGTGCTACTCATGGTGTTTCTCCTTGGTGCAATTAGGGGGAAAAGTCAGTACGTAATGATTGACCGGGCAGGTTTGCCACGAGTTTCATTTATTTTTGCTGTTCATTTCGTCGTGCAATGCAGGTTGGGCTTTATGTTTGCCCTTCAAGCCCCGAGAATGCGCACCTATGGGCGCCGCGCGCCAACGATCAGATCCCGCAGGAATGTTATGAAACTCGATAAAAAGCAGGCCATTGCCCGTCGCAACCAGGAACTGGGCGGCGCTGTGCTCGGCACCAACAACTGTCACTTCGCCGAACTGAACCGCAACCGCAACATCTGGTGGTTCGACCTGCCGGTCTCGCGCCTGGCCGTCGGTCAATACGAGTGGATTCACCTGCTGATGCACACTCCGGCCACCGACGAACTGCTGCACCTGAAAGTGCCGACGGTGTTCCTGCGGGAAAAGCTCGAAGGTCTGGTGATTCGCAACGAAGGCAAGCGCAAGGCCGCGTTGAGCCTGGAATTGAGTGCGGACAAGGATTCGTACCTGCAGGACATGCGTCCGACGGGGACCAACGTGAACTTCGCGCCGTTCCGCCAGTAATCGAAAAGCTTCGCGAGCAAGCCCGCTCCCACATTTGACTGTATTCCAACTGGAGGAACGCAGTTGAATGTGGGAGCGGGCTTGCTCGCGAAGGCGGCATCACATTCACTACAAATCCACCACCTACTTCAATAAAAAGCCCCGCATCGGCGGGGCTTTTTGTTTTATGCGGCGGACTTGGCCTTGATCTTCTTCAGCTCTTCGTCACGCAATTCGCGGCGCAGGATCTTGCCGACGTTGGTGGTCGGCAGCGCATCGCGGAATTCCACCGAGCGCGGCACCTTGTAACCGGTGACGTTGGCGCGCATGTGCTCCATCACGGTTTCCTTGGTCAGGGTCACACCCGGTTTGGCCACGATGAAAATCTTGATCGCCTCGCCCGACTTCTCGTCCGGCACGCCGATGGCCGCGCACTGCAACACGCCCGGCAGGGTTGCCAGCACGTCTTCCAGCTCGTTCGGGTAAACGTTGAAACCGGAGACCAGGATCATGTCTTTCTTGCGATCGACAATGCGCATGTAGCCATCGGGCTGGATCAGCGCGATGTCACCGGTCTTCAGCCAGCCTTCGCTGTCGAGGATCTCGTCGGTGGCTTCCTGACGCTGCCAGTAGCCCTTCATCACTTGCGGGCCCTTGACGCACAGCTCGCCGATTTCGCCCATTGGCTGCTCGACACCGGCATCGTCGATGACTTTGCACAGGGTTGACGGCACCGGAATGCCGATGGTGCCGATCTGGATGTTCTGGATCGGGTTGACCGTGGCCACCGGACTGGTTTCGGTCATGCCGTAACCTTCGCAGATCGAGCAACCGGTCACCGCTTTCCAGCGCTCGGCCGCGGCCAGTTGCAGGGCCATGCCGCCGGACAGGGTGACTTTCAGATTGGAGAAATCCAGCTTGCGGAAACCTTCGTTGTTGCACAGCGCGACGAACAGCGTGTTGAGGCCGACGAAACCGCTGAACTTCCACTTCGACAGTTCCTTGACCATCGCCGGCAGGTCGCGCGGGTTGCTGATCAGGATGTTGTGGTTGCCGATCAGCATCATCGCCATGCAATGGAAGGTGAACGCATAGATGTGGTACAGCGGCAGCGGGGTGATCAGGATCTCGCAGCCTTCATTGAGGTTGGAGCCCATCAGCGCCTTGCACTGCAGCATGTTGGCGACGAGGTTGCGATGGGTGAGCATCGCGCCCTTGGCCACGCCGGTGGTGCCGCCGGTGTATTGCAGCACCGCGACATCACCGCTGTGCGGGTTGGCTTCGGCCACCGGCTGGCCCTGGCCCTTGCTCAGCACGTCGTTGAACTTGACGGCTTTGGGCAGGTGATAGGCCGGCACCATTTTCTTCACGTACTTGATCACGCTGTTGATCAGCAGGCGCTTGACCGGCGGCAGCAGGTCGGCGACTTCGGTGACGATGACGTGTTTGACGCCGGTTTTCGGCACCACGGCTTCCGCCAGGTGTGCCATGTTGGCCAGGCAGACCAGTGCTTTGGCGCCGGAGTCATTGAATTGGTGTTCCATTTCCCGCGCGGTGTACAGCGGGTTGGTGTTGACCACGATCAGCCCGGCGCGGATCGCACCGAAGACGGCGACCGGGTACTGCAGAACGTTGGGCAGTTGCACGGCGATTCGATCACCGGGCTGCAAGTCGGTATGCTGTTGCAGATACGCGGCAAATGCACCGGACAATTCGTACAGTTCACCGTAGGTGATTGTCTTGCCCAGGTTGCTGAAAGCCGGTTTGTTGGCGAAGCGTTGGCAGGATTGCTTCAACACTGCCTGAATATTCGGGTACTCGTCTGGATTGATGTCGGCAGCAATTCCAGCCGGGTATTTATCCTTCCAAAAGTCTTCGATCATGGAAGCCCACTCCTCAGCAACGCGAATTCTTCACCGCATTTGATGCGATTATTATTGGTGTGTGTTTTGTATTGGTGAATCTGGCTTTCATACAGGCCGAGAAGTCACAAAGCGCGCCGAGAGTAGCAGCTTTGCCGAGGGCCGACTAGAGCCAAAAGCGGCCTTCATGGTCACTTTAATGACTCAAGACTTTCTAACAGTCATTTTAGAGCAAAAATCCTATACCAGCCTGAAAGCCCCGGTTTTCCGGGACTTCACCGCCCAAAAAGCATCGCGGGCAAGCCCGCTCCCAAAAGGTTGATGGAGACCCCTGTGGGAGCGTGGCTTGCCCGCGATCCGCGCAACGCGCGGCCATTCACCGATCAGGCGATATCGCGCAACTCCCGCCGCAGAATCTTCCCGACCGGCGTCATCGGCAACGACTCACGCAGTACGATGTGTTTCGGCACTTTGTAAGCGGTGAAATTCTCTTTGCAGTACGCCTTCAGTTCCTCGAGGCTGATCCCGGTTTCCCGCGCCACCACAAACAGTTTCACCGCCTCGCCCGAACGCTCGTCCGGCACGCCGATCACCGCGCAGTTGGCGACTTTCGGGTGGGCCATGACCACATCTTCGATCTCGTTGGGGTACACGTTGAAACCGGAGACGATGATCATGTCCTTCTTGCGGTCGACGATGCGCACGAACCCGTCCGGGTCGATCACCGCGATATCACCGGACTTGAACCAGCCCTCGGCATCCAGCACTTCGGCAGTGGCTTCGGGTTTGTGCCAGTAGCCTTTCATGATCTGCGGGCCTTTGATGCACAACTCGCCGCGCTCACCCATCGGCTGCTCGACACCCTCATCATCGATGACTTTCAGCAGCGTACCCGGCACCGGCAGACCGACCGTGCCCAGGCGCGACTGGTCGCCATACGGGTTGGTGCAGGCCACCGGCGAGGTTTCGGTCAGGCCGTAACCTTCGGTGATGCGGCAACCGGTGATCTGCTCCCAGCGCTCGGCGGTGGCCTTGACCAGCGCAGTACCGCCGGAGTTGGTCAGCTTGAGGCTGGAGAAGTCCAGGGTCTTGAAGTCCGGGTGATCCATCAGCGCGACGAACAACGTATTCAGGCCGAGCAACGCCGAGAAACGCCAGTTCTTCAGCTCCTTGATGAAACCTGCGATGTCTCGCGGATTGGTGATCAGCACGTTGTGGTTGCCCGACACCATCATGCACATGCAATTCGCGGTGAAGGCATAGATGTGGTACAGCGGCAGCGGCGCCACCATCACCTCCTGCCCTTCGCGCAGCAGTGGCTGACCGTCAGGCCCCAGTTGCGCAAGACACGCGCGCACCTGCTGCATGTTCGCCACGAGGTTGCCGTGGGTCAGCATCGCGCCCTTGGCCAGGCCGGTGGTGCCGCCGGTGTATTGCAACACGGCGATGTCGTCGAGACCGACTTTCAGCGGCTTGATCCCCAGACCACGGCCCAGGCGCAGCGCACTCTTGAACGAGATGGCCTGGGGCAGCGAATAGGCCGGGACCATTTTCTTCACTTTGCTGACCACGGTGTTGACCAGCCAGCCCTTGGCGGTGGGCATCAGGTCGCCCATCTTCGCTTCGATCAGGTATTGAATGTCAGTGTCCGGCAGCACTTCCTGAACCTTCTGCCCGAACATGTTCAGGTACACCAGCGCGCGGGCACCGGAGTCCTTGAACTGGTGGCGCATCTCGCGCGCGGTGTACAGCGGGTTGGTATTGACTACGATCAGCCCGGCGCGCAAGGCACCAAACACGGCAATCGGATACTGCAGCACATTGGGCATCTGCACCGCGATGCGATCCCCCGGCACCAGATCGGTGTGGGCTTGCAGGTAACCGGCGAATGCCGCGCTTTGGCGCTCGAGTTCCGCGTAGGTCAGGGTCACGCCCATGTTGCTGAAGGCCGGACGGTCCGCGAACTTCTTGCAGGAACGCTCAAACACCTCGATCACCGACTTGAACTCGCCCATGTCGATGTCCAGTGGTACGCCGGCGGGGCGTTTGTCATTCCAGAAATCAGGTTGCATTGTTCTTGTCCTCTTTACCTGAATCGTTCCGGGAGCCGCTTTTCTGTGGTTTCGCGCAGCCCCCTAAAGGGCAGAAAGCAAAAAGCGGAGCTTCACGGACACTAGCAGCTATGGCCAGTGAGGCAAATATGGGCGTAGTCGTCATTGATCGTATGAATCTTCCTGCCGTGGCGTGAGCTGATCGGACGCGCTATACAATGCTACGACTGCGGGCCGTTACCGCTAGATAAAAGGAATTGCCATGATCCACCACGCCTTCTGGCTGGACGCGAGTGACCGCAGCCGCCTGTACGTCAACCAGTGGCTGCCATCCGCGCCATTGAAAGCGGTGATCCTGCTGGCCCACGGCATGGCCGAACACAGTGCTCGCTATGAACGGCTGGCGAATGCGTTCTGTGAACAAGGCTACGGTGTGTACGCCCCGGATCTGCGCGGCCATGGCAAAACCGCCGAACACGGGACGCTCGGGCATTTCGCCGATGACGACGGCTGGTGCAAGGTGATTGGCGATCTGGCCAGCCTCAATCAGCATATCGGCCAGCAGCATCCCGACGTGCCGATCATTCTGCTCGGGCACAGCATGGGCAGCTACATCGCTCAGGGTTACCTGCTGCATCACAGCGCCAGCCTGCACGGGGCGATTCTCAGCGGTTCGAATTTCCAGCCAGTGGCGTTGTACGGTGCGGCGCGGCAGATCGCCCGTTTCGAGAAACTGCGTCAGGGTGGCAAGGGTCGCAGTGCGCTGATCGAATGGTTGTCGTTCGGTTCGTTCAACAAAAAATTCAAACCGGCGCGCACGCCGTTCGACTGGCTGAGCCGCGACCCGGTCGAGGTCGACAAGTACGTCGCCGATCCGCTGTGCGGCTTTCGCTGCACCAATCAGTTATGGATCGACTTGCTCGGTGGCTTGCAGCAGATCAGCAAAGCGTCCAATCTCGCCCAGATCGACCCGGGCCTGCCGCTGCTGGTAATCGGCGGTGAATGTGATCCGGTGAGCGAAGGCAAGCGTCTGACAGATCTGGCCGAGGCGTTGCGCTCGGCCGGCAGCCAGAACCTGCAACTGCAGATCTACCCGCAGGCGCGGCACGAATTGTTCAATGAAACCAATCGCGACGAAGTGATTGCCGATGTGCTGGCCTGGATCAAACAGGCCTTGAGCCATCGTCGCCCTCAACGCAGCGAATAATTTTTTGTGGATTCACTTTAATCCGTCACAGGAATCAAGACCGATGACCCAGGTTACCAACATCCCTTACGAAGCCCTCGAAGTCGGCCAGACCGCCAGCTATAGCAAGACCGTCGAAGAGCGCGACATTCAGCTGTTCGCCGCGATGTCGGGCGACCACAACCCGGTGCACCTGGATGCCGAGTTCGCCGCCGCCAGCATGTTCAAGGAGCGTATCGCCCACGGCATGTTCAGCGGTGCGCTGATCAGCGCTGCCGTGGCGTGCGAACTGCCTGGGCCCGGCACCATCTACATCGGTCAGCAGATGAGCTTTCAGAAGCCAGTGAAAATTGGCGACACCCTGACCGTGCGCCTGGAAATCCTCGAGAAGCTGCCGAAGTTTCGCGTGCGCATCGCCACTCGCGTGTTCAACCAGCGTGATGAACTGGTAGTGGATGGCGAGGCCGAAATTCTGGCGCCGCGTAAACAACAGACCGTGACCCTGCCGACTCTGCCGGCGATCAGCATCGGCTGATCATCAGGTACACAAAAAACAAAAGTGGGAGCGGGCTTGCTCGCGAAGCGGTTATGTCAGCAACATCATCGTTGCATGACACAGCGCTTTCGCGAGCAAGCCCGCTCCCACAGTTTTTTCAGCGTGGCTTACGAACGAGCGCGAGCCTGGTTACGCAGGGCTTTCACCTGGTCGTGATTGCGTTGTACGCCGTGGTACTGACGCTCGACCAGGTCACGAATACCCACGAGGCTGTGCTTGTTGATTTTCTCGATGGCTTCACGATAAGCCTTCAGCGCATGGTCTTCACCGCGCTCGGCTTCGTTGAGCACCGCTTCTTCGTCTTTGCCGGTGAACATGGCTTTGACGTCGACCCAGCGACGGTGCAGGTCACCGCTGACGCTGGTAGAAGTTTCCGGATCACCGCCCAGTTTACGTACTTCAGCCTGCAGTTCAGCGGCGGCAGTCGCGCAATCGGCAGAACGGGTCACGAACAGGGTTTTCAGTTCTGGATGCTTGATGTCTTCAGCGCAAGTCTTGAACCCTTCCTGACCGTCTTTGCAGGTTTCGATCAGGTCGTTCAGTACAGAGATGGCTTCTTTATTCATGTCAGTCATTTTTCAATTCCTTGCGGTTGGTTGAAGATGCAAGGGTTATTGCAGTGTGCGTGCCAGCTTTTTCAAAAATAAATATCACTTAAAAATCAATAACTTAAAGATAGTTGAACTATCTGTATCACGGTTATTTGCATGAACTGTCATTTGGCCTGCATGCAGAATGCCTGTATTTTCCAGACTGTTTCGAACCCAGATGATTGCCACTGATGAATCCTGAAAAGCTTGAACTACTGATCACCCGTGAAATGCCCTTCGGCAAGTACAAGGGCCGGATCATTGCCGACCTGCCAGGGCCTTATCTGAACTGGTTTGCCCGCGAAGGCTTTCCTCACGGCGAACTCGGCGGACTGCTGGCGCTGATGCAGGAAATCGACCATAACGGCCTGTCGGACCTGCTCGAACCGCTACGCGCCAAACACGGCAAACCTGCCCCGCGCCACTGAAGCGCCCTCCTCCTAGAGCCTCGACCATGCCTGACAACACCCGCCGCGCCCGTGACGAAGCTTTCTGGCAAACCTTCGCCGATCGCTACGAAGCGCAAACCGGCCCGCTGAACCTGGAGAACGGTTACTTCGGACGCATGTCGCGCACGGTGATCGAGGACTACCAGCGCAACATCGAAATGATCAACACCAGCAACTCGGTGTATGTGCGCCAACGTTTTGAACAGTACGACAGCCTCGACATCCGTGCGCAACTGGCCGAGTTGATCGGCGTGCGCGCGCAGAGCGTGGCCTTCACCCGCAACGCCAGCGATGCGCTGCAGTCGCTGATCCGTAATTACAATCGCCTGATACCCGGCGATCAGGTGCTGATCAGCGACCTGGAATACGACACCGTCAAAGGCGCCATGCGCTGGCTGGCGCGGCATCGCGGCGTCGATGTGATCGAGATCAACCATGCGCATCCGGCCAGTTTCGACAGTCTGCTGGACAGCTACCGCGAAACCTTCATCCGCTATCCGAAACTCAAGCTGATGGCCCTGACCCACGTCACCCACCGCACCGGGCTGGTGATGCCGGTGCAGGCCATCGCCGCGCTGGCGAAACAACATGGCGTGGACATCATCCTCGACGGCGCTCACGCCCTCGGCCAGATCGACTTCAATCTCGAAGCAATGGGCATCGCCTTCGCCGGCTTCAACCTGCACAAGTGGATCGGCGCACCGCTGACCCTGGGCTTTCTGTATATCGCGCCACAGCGGCTGGCCGACATCGACCCGGACATGGGCGAAATGCACTTCCCCGCCAGCGATATCCGCGCGCGCACGCCGTACAGCACGCCGAACATTCCGGCACTGATGACCCTGCCGCTGGTGTTCGAGGAGCACCGTTCACTCGGGGGCGCCGCAGCCAAAGGCGCACGGCTCAATTACCTGCGCAACCTGTGGGTCAGCGCGGTGCGCCACCTGCCTGGGATCGAGGTCATGACCCCGGACGATCCGCGCCTGTATTGCGGGATCACCTCGATGCGTTTCACTCGCCACGCCGATCAACAGGCAATGGTCGAGCGCCTGCTCAACGAGTACAACCTGTTCACTGTGGTGCGCAACGGCGCAGCGAGCGGGCCGAGCATCCGCATCACCCCGGGACTGACCACCACCGCCGATGACATGCAGTTGCTGACCCGCGCGCTCAACGAACTGCGCTGATCGCTCACACGGTGTACTTGTCGAAGTCCTCGGGTTTGATCTGCGACGAGGCGGCAAAGGTGTCGATGCCGATAGTCAGGTGGCCGAAGAAACCGTCCTCGTGAGAGTCTCGGCCGATCGGCCACACGGTCAGCGTCGAATCTTCGCCGCCCATGTTGCTGTAGTAGCTGTCATCGGCGTTGTTCAAGGGTGCCGAGGCACGCCCGCGATAGTCCCGGGCATTGAGCACCGAGCGTGACACCACTTCGGGGAAATACAGCTGGCCGACCCAGGCCACGTTGCGCTCCGCCAGATATTCAGTGCCGGCGACAATGCGCACTGCCACATGAATGTGCAGCGCTCGCCCGGCATAGAACCCCGGATAGATCGTGGTGAATCGCGCCCGTCCCTGTTGATCGCAGAACTGGCTGCCGCGCAGGTAGGTGTCATCGTCGGTACGCGGCACTGAGCCGATGGCATCGGAATCGACCTCCTGATCCGGATTGATCCGGCTCCAACCCGAATAGGCGCCCCGTGCATTGCAGTGCCAGATGTCCACCAGCGCCCCGCTCACCGGCTCGCCGGTCATCGCGTCGACGATGCTCAGGCGCAACAGCAAGGGCAGCCCTTCGGCGCCTTCGCTGATGTTGCGCCGCAGCAGTTTTGGATTGCGAAAATACGGCCCGGCGATCTGTTCGGGGGCCAACTGATAGATCGATGATGACGGTGCGGTTGAAGTATCTCGTTCCATGACGCGTTCTCTCTTCCATAAGAGAACGCAGATTAACGGCGCACGAGCGCCGCAGTGCGGTAACTATGTATCGCGCCATTTCTCGGGGCAAAAAAAAACGGTGCACCGACCAAGCGCACCGTAAAGCCGTAGAACACACAACGAAGTGTCAGGTAAAACGTTTAGTCCAGCAGCGCCAGGGCCTCGGCGGTGCATTCCTGAATGCGCGCCCAATCGCCGTTCTTGATCCACTCGGGATCGAGCATCCAGCTGCCGCCCACGCACATGACGTTTTTCAGCGCCATGTAACTCTTGATGTTGGCCGGGCCGACGCCACCGGTCGGGCAGAATTTCACTTCGCCGAACGGGCCGCCGAGGGCCTTGATGGCCGCCACGCCGCCGCTGACTTCCGCCGGGAACAGCTTGAAGCGGCGATAACCCAGGCCATAGCCTTCCATGATGCCGGAGGCGTTGCTGATGCCGGGCAACAGCGGAATCGGGCTGTCGACGCTGGCTTCGAGCAGGTCACGGGTGATGCCCGGGGTGACGATGAACTGCGAACCCGCCGCTTCCGCCGCCGCGAGCATGTTGCGATCCAGTACGGTGCCGGCACCGGTCACCAGCTCCGGACGCTGCTCACGCAGGATCTGAATCGCCTTGAGCCCGAACTGCGAGCGCAGGGTCACTTCCAGCGCGGTCAGGCCACCGGCGGCCAGCGCGTCGGCCAATGGCAGCACGTCCTGTTCACGGGCGATGGTGATCACTGGCAGGATCCGCGCCTTGGCGCAGAGGCTGTCGATCAGGGCAACTTTGTCCGCCATGGAAACGGTCGGGGATGGATTTTTCATAGCGGCTGATCCTTGGCTCATGGGCACCAGTAAATCTCTAACGTAGGTTGCAGAAACGCGCGTACCGGCATGGCCGCGACGTCGTCGGATGCCAGCGCGGCATTCAGGGTGGTCAGTTTCGACTGACCGGAAATCGACAGAATCTTGTGCTTTGCCGAAGCCAGCAGCGCGCGGCTCATGGTCAGGCGTTGACGCGGCACGCTCGGCGCCAGCATCGGCCAGCAGCGACGAGTGCCGTCAGCCTGCAAGGCTTCGGTCAGGTTCGGACTGTCGGGGAACAACGACGCGGTGTGACCGTCATCCCCCATGCCCAGCACCAGCACGTCGATCGGCGGCAACTCGGCCAGCAGCCGATCGGCGTGCTCCGCAGCCTGCTCGACGTTGGCCGCCGCGCTATAAAGGCTTAAGAACGTTGCCTTGGCCGCCGGCCCTTTGAGCAGATACTGCTTGAGCAGGCCGGCATTGCTGTCGGCATGCTCCACCGGCACCCAGCGCTCGTCGGCAAGGGTCACGACGACCTTCGACCAGTCCAGCTCCTGCTTGGCCAGGTGCTGAAAAAACGCCACCGGACTGCGACCGCCAGAGACCACCAGCACCGCGTTGCCGCGTGCAGCGATGGCATCGCTCAGCTGCTTGGCGACATTCAGCGCCAGACCTTCAGCCAACAGCACCGGGCTCTTGAATGGGTGAGCGTGCACGCCCGCAGGCAGTTTCACATCAGATATCGCCATACCACGACCTCCCGTCCCGCGTGATCAGTGCAATCGAGCTCATCGGCCCCCACGACCCGGCCGCATACGGCTTGGGCGCGTCACCGGATTTTTTCCAGCCGGCGATCAACTGGTCACACCACTTCCACGCGGCTTCGATTTCATCTTTACGGACAAACAGGTTCTGATTGCCGTTCATCACTTCCAGCAACAACCGCTCGTAGGCATCGGGGATCCGTGCGCTGCGCCAGGTGTCGGAGAAATTCAGTTGCAGCGGCCCGCTGCGCAGTTGCATGCCCTTGTCCAGGCCCTGCTCCTTGGTCATCACACGCAGGGAAATGCCTTCGTCCGGTTGCAGACGGATGATCAGTTTGTTGCTGATCTGCAGGCGCTGTTCCGGCGCAAAGATGTAGTGCGACGGTTCCTTGAAGTGGATGACGATCTGCGACAGTTTCTGAGGCATGCGCTTGCCGGTACGCAGGTAGAACGGCACGCCGGCCCAGCGCCAGTTGCGGATGTCGGCACGCAGGGCGACGAAGGTTTCGGTGTCGCTCTGGGTATTGGAATTCGGTTCTTCGAGGTAGCCCGGCACGGACTTGCCTTCGCTGTGCCCGGCGATGTACTGACCACGCACCACCTGAGTGGTCAGGCCTTCCGGACTGATCGGTGCCAGCGCCTTGAGCACTTTGACCTTTTCGTCACGGATGCTATCGGCAGACAGGTCGGCCGGCGGGTCCATGGCGATCAGGCACAGCAGCTGCAACAGGTGATTCTGGATCATGTCGCGCAGTTGGCCGGCCTTGTCGAAATAGCCCCAACGGCCTTCGATGCCGACCTTCTCGGCCACGGTGATTTCCACGTGGGAGATGTAATTCTGGTTCCACTGGGTTTCGAACAGGCTGTTGGCGAAACGCAGGGCGATCAGGTTCTGGACGGTCTCCTTGCCCAGGTAGTGGTCGATGCGGTAGGTGCGGTTCTCCGGGAAGAACTGCGCCACGGCGTCGTTCACTTTGCGCGAGGATTCCAGATCGGAGCCGATCGGCTTTTCCAGCACCACACGGGTGTTTTCTGCCAGACCGACTTTCGCCAGGTTCTCGCAGATCGCGCCGTACACCGCTGCCGGTGTGGCGAAGTAGGCAATCATGCGTTGCGTGCTGCCGGCGGCTTCGGCCAGCGCCACATAGTCTTCAGCCTTGAGGAAGTCGACGTGCAGGTAGCTCAGGCGCGCCAGAAAGCGCTCGGCCACGGCCTCGTCCAGCTCTTTGCCGACGTAACGGCGCAATTCGGCGGCGATGAACGCCATGTGCTGCTGCTCGGAGCCGGGTTCACGGGCCAGCGCGATGATGCGCGTGTCTTCGTGCAACAGGTCGGCGCCATCGAGGTGATAAAGGGCAGGAAACAGCTTGCGCAGGGCCAGATCGCCCAGAGCGCCGAACAAGGCAAAGGTGCACGGTTCAACCGTAATCGAAGGCATGATGTTTGTTCTTTTATCAAGTTAAGCTACAAATACCTTTTTTCAAGGCATCACTCAAGGGAAAATGTAGTAATAACCACAACATTTTCGCAAAATACAGATTCCGAGTGGTGGTCGGTCGGAGCCATCAGTAGGATAGGCCACCGTTACGGGCCATATCAAAGGCCCAATTTGCATAGCCCGGCGCACCTTTGCGCAGGTGAATTAGGAATTCCATATGGACCGCGTGCGAAATTTACTGGAACAGATCCAGAGTCGCCTTGAAGAGCTGAACAAGGCCGAACGCAAAGTCGCCGAGGTGATCCTGCTCAACCCGCAGCAGGCCACCCGCTTCAGCATCGCCGCCCTCGCCCAGGCAGCAAAGGTGAGCGAGCCGACGGTCAACCGTTTCTGCCGTTCGTTCGGTGTCAGCGGCTACCCCGAACTCAAGCTGCAACTGGCGCAGAGCCTGGCCAGCGGCGCGGCGTATGTCAGCCGTGCGGTGGAGGCCGATGACAATCCCGAGGCCTACACGCAGAAGATTTTCGGCAGCGCCATCGCTTCGCTGGACAGTGCTTGTCAGGCGCTCGATCCGAACCTGATCAGCCGCGCCGTCGACCTGTTGATTCAGGCCCGGCAGATCCACTTCTTCGGCCTCGGCGCTTCGGCGCCGGTGGCGCTGGATGCGCAGCACAAGTTCTTCCGTTTCAACCTCGCCGTCACAGCGCATGCGGATGTGCTGATGCAGCGGATGATTGCTTCGGTGGCGCACACCGGTGAGCTGTTCGTGATCATTTCCTATACCGGCCGCACCCGCGAGCTGGTGGAAGTGGCGCGCATCGCCCGGGAGAACGGCGCTTCGGTGCTGGGCCTGACCGCCGAGAACTCGCCGCTGGCCAAGGCCAGCACCCTGAGCCTGAACATTCCGCTGCCGGAAGACACCGACATCTATATGCCGATGACCTCGCGGATCATTCAGTTGACCGTGCTGGATGTGCTGGCGACCGGCATGACCTTGCGCCGTGGGGTGGATTTCCAGCCGCATCTGCGCAAGATCAAAGAGAGCTTGAATGCGAGCCGGTATCCGGTGGGTGACGAGTTCAACTGAGCCAAAATCTCGACTGAATGATCCGGCCTCTTCGCGAGCAAGCCCGCTCCCACAGGTGATCGGGTTCCTTCAATTGGAATGCCATCTACTGTGGGAGCGGGCTTGCTCGCGAAGGCGTCAGCAGACACACCAAAAATCTAGGCCGCTGCCCACGCCTGCAAACTCAAGTGCGCCTTCTCTCCCGGCGCCAGATGCAGGCTGTCGGTACCCCCCGCCGCCGCTTCGACACAGACAAACTCCGTCACTTCATCCCAACTCACGCCCAACAGCGGTCGCGAGCCCGGATGCCAGACCACGGTGTCGCCGCTGTCACCGGTATCGATGCACAACTCGCGCTGCCAGGCGTGATCCTTGAGCTGTAATTCGCCGTCGTGCTGGAACACCCGCTGACAACCGCCATCGACGCGCAACTCGCCTTCCTGCTGGCAGGACTGGCGGCTCAACTGGTCGTAACCTTGCGCGCCTTCGAGGCCAGACAGCGCTATCTCACCGACATCGCCAATACGCCAGTAAGCGTGCAAAGCCTGGCTCAACTGGCACGGCATGTCGTCCTGATGCTCGGTGCTCAGGCGTAATTCCATGCGTTCACCGAGGTGCGCGTGCAGGTCGACCTGCCAGTCGCACAACTGCAATTGCCAGTGCAGGCGCACGCCATCTTCGGCGCTGCTGCTGTCGAGCAGCTTCCAGTCGAGCAGTCGTGCCCAGCCATGGGATGGCCAGGCATTTTCGCTCGGATGGCGGCCATACCACGGCCAGCACACCGGCACGCCGCCACGAATGGCGCCAACGTGCGGCCACTTCGCCGCACACCACAACCACGGTTTCTGCCCGCGTGGCTGAAAGTGCAGCAACTGCGCGCCCTGCCGACTGAACACCGCCTGACACAGCGGATGGTCGATCACCAGCACATCGCGCATCTGATAGCGCTCCCAGGCAAACACCGGTCGTTCGCGCAGGGATTTGAAGAAGCGTTGCAGCGGATGCTCATGCATTGGCCACGGTCCTGAAAATCATGGGGGTACTCAACAATCCACATTGCTCTTGTGGCGAGGGAGCTTGCTCCCGCCGGGCTGCGAAGCGGCCCCGAAACCTTTCACTGCGGTGTGTCATTTAAACCTCATCATCAGGATTTACGACTGCTGCGCAGCCGAGCGGGAGCAAGCTCCCTCGCCACAAATGGGTACGACACAAACCTTGTATACGAGTGTCGCAAAAAAAAGCGGACAGCCTTGGCTGTCCGCAAATATGCGCACATAGAGAGGAGCTTATCGCAGACGCGTTAGAACACCGACTGAATTTTCAGGCCAGCGACCAATGCGTTGTCCACGGCATCAACGCCACCCGGGTGAGTGATGTACTGCAGGTTAGGACGCACCGTCAGCCAGTTGGTGACGTGGAAGCCGTAGTTGATCTCGTAGTTGTATTCGGTATCACGAATCGGTGAGAACACCGGATTGTCGTAGTCCGAAACACCGTTGGAAGCATTCAGCAGTTCGGCGTTTTTCTTCACGTCATCGTTGACGTGGATACGTGCCGCGCCGATGCCGACGTCATCCTTCGGACGCGCGTCGAACGGGCCTTTGTAGACAAACATCACCGACTGGTAGTTGTCGATGAAGTTGGTGTCCTTGTCGTGGAACGTGGCGTTGGCCGCAATGTTCAGACCGCGCGATGCATCACCGTTGTGGCTGGTGAGTTGCTGTTGCGCGACGAACCAGTAGCCGTGTTTGCTGCTGTGGGTCTTGTACGCGTCGCCAGTGGTGGCCGCGTCGAAACCGTTGACGTCTTCGCGGACGTCGCTGGCATCAGCGGTGCTCTTGTAGTAACCGACGCGGTATTCGCCCGGCAGGCTGTTGACCTTAGGCGACCAGACCAGCTCGACTGGCAGAACAGTACCTTTGGTGCCGCTGCCGCTGAGCTTGAAGCCGTTGCCGTGTTCCAGTTGCGACGGGTTCTGGTTGTACGCACCGATTTGCGCGTAGAGCTCGTCGTTGATGTTGTACTTGACGCGGATCGCGGCCTGGCTGACGGGCCAGTTGTACCAGATGTTGGTCGCCCAGTTACCGACCTGCGAACCGCAGAACGCCAGGTTCTGGAAGTCGCACGGGAAGGTGTTGAAGTCTTCGCCTTCACCGAAGTAACCGGCCTTGACGTCGAGCTTGTTGTCGAAGAACTGGTGCTGAATCCACAACTGGGTCAGACGCACCATGTGGCCACGACCGTAGACTTCCTGCGAGGACGACAAGGTGCCGGCACGCGGATCGCCAACACGGTCGTTGGAGATGTTTTCGCCATTACGATTGGTCAGCTGGATCTTGGCCTGGGTGTTGTCCCAGCCGAGCAGTTTCTGCAGATCCAGCGCCGCGCCGAGACCAAACTGATCGCTGTAGCGTGCAGTCTTGTCGTCGTTGTAGCCTCCGTGCAGGTTGCCGCCAACTTCACCGACATAGTCCATCTTGATGTCGATACCCTGCTCGATCAGCTTGGTACGCTCGCCACCCCAGTCGCCGGTCATCCATTTCGAATCGGAGCTGAATGCATCGTCAGCCATTGCATTGCCGGCCAGCACCAATGCCGCCGCAGCTGACACTTGGCAGATCAACCGGGCATTGACGTGTTTCTTTTTCATCCCTACATCCTCGTCTTTATTGTTATTAACTGTTTTTTTCCAACGTGGTTTACATAAAAAGTGCGGCGAACGACAGGCCGAACACCACTTTTCCCCTGTGGGAGCGGGCTTGCTCGCGAAGGCGTCATGTCAGTCGCCATGTGTGCTGCCCGACACTCCGTTTTCGCGAGCAAGCCCGCTCCCACATTTTTGATCTTCAGCGGCCTTTGAACTGCGCGACATTTGCCGACCGCGCTTCGGTCTGCGCCTGGCCCGCAACGCCCAGACGCTCGCCAGTCCTGGCATCGAACAACAACACTTTCGACGGATCGAATTGCAGGGTCAGGGTCTCGCCCACCTGCGGTGCCACGTCCGGTGCCAGACGGCAGCAGACCTTGGTTTCATTCAGGTTGACGAACACCAGGGTGTCCGGACCGGTCGGTTCGGTGACCTGCACTTCGGCCTTGATGCTCGGCAGGCCATTGCCCTCGCCGCTCGCCAGGACGATCTGTTCCGGGCGCAGGCCGAGGATCACTTCGCGATCTTCCAGACCGGCGTCCTGCATGCTCATCGGCAACTCGCAACGGGCCTGGCCGCTGTCGAGCAGCGCCAGCAGACGACCGTCCTTGCGCTGCAGGCGCAGCGGAATGAAGTTCATCGGTGGCGAACCGATGAAACTCGCCACGAACAGGTTGGCCGGATCGTTGTAGATCTCTTTCGGCGTGCCGAACTGCTGGATGATCCCGTCCTTCATCACCGCCACTTTGTCGCCCAGGGTCATCGCTTCGATCTGGTCGTGGGTCACGTAGACCGTGGTGGTTTTCAGGCGTTGGTGCATCAGTTTCATTTCGGTGCGCATCTCGACGCGCAGCTTGGCGTCGAGGTTGGACAGCGGTTCGTCGAACAGATAGATCTTCGGCCGACGCGCCAACGCACGGCCCATCGCCACGCGCTGTTGCTGACCACCGGAGAGCTGGCCCGGCTTGCGGTTGAGCAGGTGTTCGATCTGCAGCAGCTTGGCCACACGCGCGACTTCTTCGTCGATTGCCGACTGCGGCATCTTGCGGATCTTCAGACCGAACTCGATGTTCTCGCGCACGCTCATGGTCGGGTACAGCGCGTAGGACTGGAACACCATGGCGATGTCGCGATCCTTCGGGCTCATGCCGCTGACGTCCTGGTCGCCGATCATGATCGCGCCGCCGGTGATGGTCTCGAGGCCGGCGATGCAGTTCATCAGGGTCGACTTGCCGCAGCCCGACGGGCCGACCAGGATCAGGAACTCACCGTCCTTGATCGACAGTTCGATGTTCTTCAGGGTGTCCGGCAGGCCGGCACCGTAGGTCTTGTTGACGTTGCGAAGTTCGAGCGTTGCCATGATTACCCCTTGACTGCGCCGGCCGTCAGCCCGCGCACGAAATACTTGCCTGCGACCACATAGACCAGCAGGGTCGGCAGGCCGGCGATCATCGCCGCTGCCATATCCACGTTGTATTCCTTGGCCCCGGTGCTGGTGTTGACCAGGTTGTTCAGCGCCACCGTGATCGGTTGCGAATCACCGCTGGAGAACACCACACCGAACAGGAAGTCGTTCCAGATCTGCGTGAACTGCCAGATCAGGCAGACCATGATGATCGGGGTCGACATCGGCAGAATGATCCGCCGGAAAATCGTGAAGAAACCCGCACCATCCAGACGCGCAGCCTTGACTAGCGCATCGGGAATACTCACGTAGTAGTTACGGAAGAACAGCGTAGTAAACGCCAGACCATAGACTATGTGGACGAACACCAGCCCCGTCGTGGTGCTCGCCAGGCCCATCTTGCCGAGGGTGAACGACGCTGGCAGCAGCACGGTCTGGAACGGCAGGAAGCAGCCGAACAGCAGCAGACCGAAGAACAGCTGCGAACCACGGAAGCGCCACATCGACAACACGTAACCGTTCAGCGCGCCGATGGCGGTAGAGATGACCACGGCCGGCACGGTGATCTTGATCGAGTTCCAGAAGTAACCGTCAACCGTGGCCCAGGCCTTGACCCAGCCGATGCCGCTGACCACGGTCGGCCAACTGAGCAGGTTGCCGGTGCTGATGTCTTCCGGGGTCTTGAAGCTGGTCAGCAGCATCACCACCAGCGGAATCAGGTACAGCAGGACCGCGAGGATCAGCACCGCGTAGATCGCGACGCGACTCAGGCTGAAGGCGGGTTTGGCAGCGAGACTAGTCATGACGCTTGGTCCTCAGCTCGGAGTACAGGTAAGGCACGATGATCGCGAGAATCGCACCGAGCATCAGAATCGCACTGGCCGAGCCCATGCCCATCTGGCCGCGACTGAAGGTGAAGGAGTACATGAACATCGCTGGCAGGTCGGAGGAATAACCCGGGCCACCGGCCGTCATCGCCGCGACCAGGTCGAAGCTCTTGATCGCGATGTGCGCTAGGATCATTACCGCACTGAAGAACACCGGACGCAGGCTTGGCAGCACGACTTTCCAGTAGATGGTCGGCATGCTCGCGCCATCGATCTGCGCGGCTCGGATGATCGACTGATCAACCCCGCGCAGACCGGCGAGGAACATCGCCATGATGAAGCCCGAGGCTTGCCACACAGCGGCGATCACCAGGCAGTAGACCACGCGATCCGGGTCGATCAGCCAGTCCAGACGGAAGCCTTCCCAGCCCCAGTCACGCAACAATTTGTCCAGGCCCATGCCCGGGTTGAGCAGCCATTTCCACGCGGTACCGGTGACGATCATCGAGAGCGCCATCGGGTACAGGTAAATGGTGCGGATAAAGCCTTCGCGACGGATGCGCTGGTCGAGGAACACCGCCAGCAGCACGCCGATCACCAGGGTGATGCCAATGAACATGCCACCGAACACCGCGAGGTTCTTGCTCGCCACCCACCAGCGATCGTTGTCGAACAGCCGCGCGTATTGCGCCAGCCCGGCCCACTTGTAGTTGGGCAGGAACGTCGAGGTGGTGAACGACAGCACGAACGTCCACAGGATGTAGCCATAGAAGCCCACCAGCACGATGAACATGCTCGGCGCCAGCACCAGTTTCGGTAGCCAGCGCTGCAGTGCATCGAACGGCGAGGCTTTGCTGAACACAGCAACAGAACTCATGGGGAAATCCAGTACGAGGGTAGAAAATTCACACGCTTTCCCCTTGTGGGAGCGAGCTTGCTCGCGAAGGCGTCCTGTCAGTTGATATTGCGATTGCCTGACACTCCGCTTTCGCGAGCAAGCTCGCTCCCACAGGGGCTGCGGTGCTGATGCTTATTTGGCCGACTGAACCGCCGCGCCCAGCTTCTTGGCCGCATCGGCCGGATCGGCTTTCGGGTCGTTGATGTAGTTGGTCACCACATCAAAGAACGCGCCCTGCACCGCCAGCGTGGTCGCCATGTTGTGCGCCATGCTCGGCTGCAGGCCGCCCGTCTTGGCGTCTGCCAGGAAGTCCTTGGCAGCGGTCTGCGCGCAGGAGTCGAAACCGAGTTTGTCCATGTTGTTCAACATGTCGTTACGCACCGGAATCGAGCCTTTGTTGATGCTGAAGACTTTCTGGAAGTTTTCACCCAGCACCACTTTGGCGATGTCCTGCTGACCGGCCGCAGTGCCTTTGTCTTTCTGCTTGAACACCGCCAGGGAGTCGATGTTGTAGGTGAACGCCTTGTCGGTGCCCGGGAAGGCTACGCACTCGTAATCCTTGCCGGCGACTTTCTTGGCGGCGGTCCATTCGGACTTGGCCCAGTCACCCATGATCTGCATGCCGGCCTTGCCGTTGATGACTTTGGCCGCTTCCAGGTTCCAGTCCTGGCCTTTGCCGTCGACGTCCATGTAGGTCGCGACTTTCTTCAGCTCGGTCAGCGCCTTGACCATCTCGGGGCCGGTCAGCGCTTTGTTGTCCAGATCGACCAGGGCTTTCTTGTAACCATCAACGCCCATGACCGAGAGCACCACGGCTTCGAACACGGTGCTGTCCTGCCAAGGCTGACCGCCGTGGGCCAGCGGGATGAAGCCCGCAGCCTTGAGCTTGTCGCCAGCGGCGTAGAATTCTTCGAGGGTGGTCGGGTTCTTGGTGATGCCGGCTTTCTTGAAGACTTCCGGGTTGATCCACAGCCAGTTCACTCGGTGAATGTTCACCGGTACGGCCACGTAATCACCGTCGTACTTCACGGTATCGGAGACTTTCTTGTCGAGCAGGCTGTCCCACTTCTCTTCTTTGGCCACGTCTTTCAGGACGTCGGTGTCGAGCAGACCGGTGGAGGCCCATTCCTGAATGTCCGGGCCTTTGATCTGGGCGACGCCCGGCGGGTTGCCGGCAACCGCACGACTTTTCAGTACGGTCATGGCCGTGGCACCGCCACCGCCGGCGACAGCGCCGTCTTTCCAGGTAAAGCCGTCTTTTTCGACTTGGGCCTTGAGCACATCGACAGCGGCTTTTTCGCCACCGGACGTCCACCAGTGCACGACTTCGACCGAACCTTTGGATTCGGCAGCGGACACACTGAGGGGCAGAATTGCGAGCGGGAACAGGGAGGCGACAGAAATGACAGTAGCGAGGCGAGAAATCGCATTCATCTGAGATGTACCTTTCTTGTTGTTATGCATGCAAGTCTGGTGCTTGCGCTGCACAGGAGTTTAAACAGGGCGTTTCCCCCCGCAGGTAACGAAGGGACGCGCAAATGTCACCACATGGTTACACAGGAACGGACCGAGATAATTGCGCCAGAGCCGTTGCCATACTCGGTGACAAGGGTAGACGAGGAATCAGCACTGCTTGCCAGGCGTGATACAGATCCGGCTTGCCGGCCCAGATATCGGCACTCGGGCGGTTCTGCGGATCGAGTTCGTGATGCCAGCTGCCGTCGCAGCGATCGATGAAATACATCTCGCAGAATTCCCAGAACTGGCGGTACCAGATTTCGTATTGCTGATTTCCAGTGCGTTTGAGCAAGGCACTGGCGGCGGCGCTGGCCTCGGCATGGGTCCAGTGCAAACGGTGACGCACAACGGCTTTGTTGTCCCAGTCGAGGGTGTAGACGATCCCCGGGGCGCCATCGACGTCCCAGCCGTTTCGGCAGTTCTGTTCGAAGAGTTTTTGCGCATCGGTCGCCAGCCAGCCCGGCGTGAGCATCCCGGCCTGGACCCGCGCCGCTTCGAGGTGCAGCAACAGCCGCGCCCACTCGAAACCGTGGCCCGGCGTGGTGCCGTAAGGGCGGAAGCCATCGGCGGGATTGTCGTGGTTGTACTCGCGCAGCGGTTGCCAGTCGCGGTCGAAATGCTCAATCACCATGTAGCCATTGGCGGCGGCGTGACCGTGAATCACTCGCTCGACGATGCGTTGCGCACGCACTAGCCAACGCGGGTCTTCGGTGACATCGGCCAGCGCGAGGAATGCTTCGGTAGCGTGCATGTTGCTGTTGGCGCCGCGATAGGCTTCTTCTTCGCGCCAGTCGCGATTGAAGAATTCGCGCATCGCGCCCTCTTCTTCGCTCCAGAAATAGGTGTCGATGATGTCGATCGCATCATCCAGCAGCGCCTGGGCGCCGGGACGTTGCGCAACCACCGCAGAACTGGCTGCGAGCGCAACGAAAGCATGCAGATAGGCGTTCTTGCCGGTATTGCCGTCGCGATGTTCGGCGACCGCAAACCAGCCACCGTGCAGCGCATCCCGCAGCGGCCCGCGCAGGGCCGCGATGCCGTGATCGACCAGTTCGGCAAACCTCGGCAGCCCCTGAATATGGGCCATGGCGAAACTGTGGGTCATGCGCGCGGTGTTCATGGTTTCGGCCTGCGCGCTCGCCGGCAAACGGCCGCGCTCGTCGAGGTTGCCGAAACCTTCGGGCAGTCTGGAAGCCTTGGCGAATGCCAGCAGACGCAGGCCTTCGTCGCCGAGCCATTGCTGGTGAGCAGGGGCGTTCAGCCAACTGCTGAAGCCTGGGTGGAAAAGATCCATGGGTGGCCTTTTTTGTTGTTATGACTGCGGGGAGTCTAAACAACGGGCCGCGGTGGGCTTGTAACGAAGGGGGCGGGTTTTGTCACCAGCCTGTGACATAGATCAGAAGTGAAACCTGTGGCGAGGGAGCTTGCTCCCGCTGTGGCGCGAAGCGGCACCCAAAAGACGGCCTGCTGCGCAGTCCAGCGGGAGCAAGCTCCCTCGCCACAGGGGTGGTATCAGTCAACACTGCGCGGCAACTGCAACGTCACCCGCAACCCACCCTCACGCAGATTCTGCAACGTCACTTCACCGCCATGGCTGTGAGCGATGTTGCGCGCAATGCCCAGGCCCAGCCCATAACCCTGCTGCTGCCCGGCCAGGCGAAAGTGCGGCTCGAACACCTGCTCCAACCGCTGCTCCGGTACGCCCGGGCCTTCGTCGTCGACGTGCAGGACAAACGCGCGCTCATCGTCATCGATGTGCAGATGCGCGTTCTGCCCGTACTTCAACGCATTGTCGATCAGGTTGCCGATGCAGCGCTTCAACGCCAGAGGCTTGCCCGGATACGCCGCCAGCGCCTTGCCTTGCTGGGTCACGCGGCCATTGCCGTTGGGCGCCAGATACGGCTCCACCAGACAATCGAGCACATGATTGAGATCCACCGGCTCGATGTTCTCGTGGATGTCGGTGTCTTTCACGCATTGCAGCGCGCCTTTGACCAGCAGCTCCAGCTCATCCAGATCGCGACCGAACTTGGCTTGCAGCTTCTCGTCTTCGAGCAGTTCGACGCGCAAGCGCAGACGGGTGATCGGCGTGCGCAGGTCATGGGAAATCGCGCTGAACAACTGGCTGCGTTCGGTCAGGTAACGGCTGATGCGCTCGCGCATGGTGTTGAATGCACGGCCCACTTCCACCACTTCGCTGCCGCCGCCCTCGGCCACCGGCTCGACATCGGCGCCCAGCGACAGATCCCGCGCGGCCCGCGCCAGACGCTTGAGCGGCCGGCTCTGCCAGTGCACCAGCAGGCCGATGAACAGCAGTAAAAAGCCGCTGGTAAGGACGATGAACCACACCTGCTGCGCCGGCAGGCCTTGTTCTTCGAGGCTGGTGTAGGGTTCGGGCAGCAACGAGGCGATGTACAGCCACTCGCCCGGCGCCATCTGAATCTGCGTCACCAGCACCGGCGGATTCACCGGTTCCAGGGTCAACGCGTAATGCGCCCACGAGCGCGGCAGCTCATCGAGTTTCAGCCCGGCATTGAAGATCCGCAGATCCTCGGGGCTGACGAAGGTCACCGAGATATCAGTGTCATGGCCCAGCGACTGACGCAGCACTTCGTCCACTGCCTCGATCACCGCAGCCTTGCGCGGGGTGATCGGCAGCACGTCCATACCCAGCGGCTTGTCGTTGAGCGTCACCACAAAACGGGTGCCGCCCATGCTGCGCAACTGGTCGAGTACCAGCGGCCGGTACGCCACCGGCAACGAGCGAAAATAACTGACGCTGGCGGTCATCGAATGGGCGAGGCTGCGGGCGCTGGTGACCAGGCCTTCGAGCTGGGTGGCGCGCAGTTGCGAGACCCAGATCACGCTCGACAACGTCTGCGCGAACAGCACCGCGAGCAACGTCAGCAGCAGCATCCGCCCGAGCAGCGAACGCGGCACCGGGACTTTGCTGGCGAGCCGGCGCAGCGACTCAGTGAGCATTGCCGGCAACCACATTGGCTGCCAGTTGGTAGCCGCTGCCGCGCACGGTGCGGATCAGTCGCGGCGGTTTTTCCGTGTCGCGCAGACGTTGGCGCAAGCGGCTGACGGCCATGTCGACAATCCGGTCGAGCGGCATCAGGTCGCGGCCACGGGTGGCGTTGCCGATGGTGTCACGGTCAAGGATTTCCTGCGGATGGTCGAGAAACAACTTCAGCAGCGCGAAGTCGGCACCGGAGAGAATCACTTCTTCGCCGTCGGTGTGGAACAGTCGATGGCTGACCATGTCCAGCCGCCACTCGTCGAAGGCCAGCACGTCGCTGCCGCTGCGCTCCTGACCGAACTGCGCACGTCGCAACAACGCCTTGATTCGGGCTTGCAGCTCGCGGGGACTGAAGGGTTTGCCGAGGTAGTCATCAGCGCCGAGCTCCAGCCCGATCACGCGGTCGGCTTCGTCGGAACTGGCGGTCAGCATGATGATCGGCACCTGCGCCTGACGCGGATGCTGGCGCACCCAGCGGCACAGGCTGAAACCGTCTTCGTCGGGCAGCATCACATCGAGGATCACCAGATCGCTGGGCGCCTCGTTGAGTGCCTGGCGAAAACTGGCGCCATCGGCTGTGGCCCGCACCTGGAACCCGGCGCGGGTCAGGTAGGTTTCCAGCAACTCGCGTATTTCCTGGTCGTCATCGACCAACAATATCGACTTGTTGACTGAGCTCACTTCGAAGGCATCCTTGTTGTTGGAATTGGGGCGGATTATGCCTTAAGCATCGAACTTGCAAACACCATAGAACC
>NZ_JBYOKU010000052.1:0-36294 GCF_057799175.1 Pseudomonas sp. 14P5.3.2
GAAGGTTCGTCATGCAACTGATCGGCAAACTGACACAGCGCTTTCGCGAGCAAGCCCGCTCCCACAATTAGTCCGCGCAAGGCGACTCTTTATGCCGACTACCCTTTACCGCTTCATCCTCGTCATCGCACTTCTGTTGCCGATGACTGCCTTTGCCGGCGACGCCGAAGACTTCGTCGCCGCCAATCCCGTGCAGCAAGCCAAACTGCTCGAAGCCTGGGCCGCGCAGCCCGAGCCGGCGCGTGTCGAGCTGATCAACGCCCTGCAACAAGGCGAATTGACCCTCGACGGCCAAACCAAAACCCTGCGCTTGAACAACCGCCTGCGGGGTCTGATCGACACCGCTTTGGCCAGCCACCAATTGCTCGCCGCCGACGCCAGAATCCGTCTGACTGCTGCGCAGCAATTGCAGAAAAGCGCGAAACCCGCGCAGCTGAAATTCCTCGACCAGCAACTGGCTGGCGAAAAAGATGAAAGCGTCCACGCCGCCCTGAGCCTGGCCCTGGCCAACCTGCAATTGGTGGACAGCGACCCGGCAGTGCGTCTGGCCGCCGTGCGCCTGCTCGGTGAAACCGGCGATCCCCTGGCCCGCACCCGCCTCGAAGGCCTGCTCGAACCCGGCGTCGAAAGCGATGCCGGCGTGCGCACCGCCGCCGAAACCAGTCTGGCCCAGGTGAAACACAAACTGCTGGTCGGCGAAATCCTCGGTGAAGCCTTCAGCGGCATGTCCCTCGGTTCGATTCTGCTGCTCGCGGCACTAGGTCTGGCGATCACCTTCGGCCTGCTCGGGGTGATCAACATGGCCCACGGCGAGATGCTGATGCTCGGCGCCTACTCGACCTACGTGGTGCAGCTGATGTTCCAGCGCTACGCCCCGCAAGCCATCGAGTTCTACCCGCTGATCGCGCTGCCGGTGGCGTTCTTCGTCACGGCGGCGATCGGCATGGCGCTGGAACGCACGGTGATTCGTCATCTCTACGGCCGACCGCTGGAAACCCTGCTCGCCACCTGGGGCATCAGCCTGATGCTGATCCAGTTGGTGCGCTTGCTGTTCGGGGCGCAGAACGTCGAGGTGGCGAACCCGGCGTGGCTGTCCGGCGGGATTCAGGTGTTGCCGAATCTGGTGCTGCCGTACAACCGCATCGTGATCATCGCCTTCGCCTTGTTCGTGGTGGTGCTGACCTGGCTGCTGCTGAACAAGACCCGCCTCGGCCTCAACGTGCGTGCGGTCACGCAGAACCGCAACATGGCCGCCTGCTGCGGCGTGCCGACCGGGCGCGTCGACATGCTCGCCTTCGGCCTCGGCTCGGGCATCGCCGGCCTCGGTGGCGTGGCGCTGAGCCAGATCGGCAACGTCGGCCCGGACCTCGGCCAGAGCTACATCATCGATTCGTTCCTGGTGGTGGTGCTCGGCGGCGTCGGGCAACTCGCCGGCAGCGTGCTCGCTGCGTTCGGGCTGGGCATCGCCAACAAGATTCTCGAACCGCAGATCGGTGCGGTACTCGGCAAGATCCTGATCCTCGCGCTGATCATTCTGTTCATCCAGAAACGTCCGCAAGGCCTCTTCGCACTGAAAGGACGGGTGATCGACTGATGAACCAGCCTCTACTTGTCACGGCCACGCAAAAGGCCGGGCCGAAAGTCACCCTTGCCATCGGCGCGGTGGTCCTCGCGCTGCTGATCGCCCTGCCGCTGCTCTCGCTGTTGGCGCCGGACAACGCGCTGCATGTGTCGGCGTATACGCTGACGCTGGTTGGCAAAATCCTCTGCTACGCCATCGTCGCTCTGGCGCTGGATCTGGTCTGGGGCTACGCCGGGCTGCTGTCGCTGGGGCACGGCCTGTTCTTCGCCCTCGGCGGTTACGCGATGGGCATGTACCTGATGCGTCAGGCGGCCGGTGATGGTTTGCCGGCGTTCATGACCTTTCTGTCGTGGACCGAATTGCCGTGGTACTGGAGCGGCACCAGCAGTTTTATCTGGTCGATGTGTCTGGTGGTGCTGGCGCCAGGTCTGCTGGCGCTGGTGTTCGGCTTCTTCGCCTTCCGCTCGCGGATCAAGGGCGTGTATTTCTCGATCATGACCCAGGCCCTGACCTTCGCCGGGATGCTCCTGTTTTTCCGCAACGAGACCGGCTTCGGCGGCAACAACGGCTTCACCAATTTCCGCACGATTCTCGGCTTCGGCATCACTGAGCCGGGCACCCGCGCGGTGCTGTTTCTGGCGACCGTACTGCTGCTGGTGGCGAGTCTGTTCATCGGCTGGCGTCTGGCACAGAGCAAGTTCGGCCGGGTGCTGACGGCGCTACGCGATGCGGAAAACCGCCTGATGTTCTGCGGCTACGACCCGCGCGGCTTCAAGCTGTTCGTCTGGGTCTTGAGCGCGGTGCTGTGCGGTCTGGCCGGGGCGTTGTATGTACCGCAGGTGGGGATCATCAACCCCAGCGAAATGTCGCCGACCAACTCCATCGAAGCGGCAGTGTGGGTCGCCCTCGGCGGTCGCGGCACGCTGATCGGGCCGCTGCTCGGTGCTGGCGTGGTCAACGGCATGAAGAGCTGGTTCACCGTGGCCTTCCCCGAATACTGGCTGTTCTTCCTCGGTGCGCTGTTCATCGTCGTGACGTTGTATTTGCCCAAAGGCGTGATCGGCCTGCTGAAGAAACGAGGTGAACAATGAGAGTCACTGCGAGTGCTGAATTCATGCTCGAACCGGCGTTTTTCCCCGTGGAGCCGAACAAGGACGAAGGCACCAGCCGCGACTCGATCGGCCTCGGCCAGCGCGTCGGCCCGGGCCTCGACACCCGGCACGGCACGATCCTGACCCTGGAAGACATCAGCGTCAGCTTCGACGGCTTCCGCGCCTTGAACAATCTGAACCTGTACATCGGCGTCGGCGAACTGCGCTGCATCATCGGCCCCAACGGTGCGGGCAAGACCACGCTGATGGACGTGATCACCGGCAAGACCCGCCCCAGCCACGGCAAAGCCTGGTTCGGCGAAACCCTGGATCTGACGCAGATGAGCGAAGTGCAGATCGCCCAGGCCGGGATCGGGCGCAAGTTCCAGAAACCGACGGTGTTCGAAGCCCTCAGCGTGTTCGAGAACCTGGAGCTGGCGCAGAAGACCGACAAGTCGGTCTGGGCCAGTTTGCGCGCGCGTCTGAGCGGTGAGCAGAAGGATCGCATCAGCGAAGTGCTGGAAACCATTCGCCTGACGGCCTCGGTCAATCGCCCTGCCGGACTGCTGTCCCACGGTCAGAAGCAGTTTCTGGAGATCGGCATGTTGCTGATGCAGGACCCGCAACTGCTGCTGCTCGACGAGCCGGTGGCAGGCATGACCGATGCCGAAACCGAATTCACCGCCGAGCTGTTCAAGTCGCTGGCCGGCAAGCATTCGCTGATGGTGGTCGAGCACGACATGGGCTTCGTCGGCTCGATTGCCGACCATGTGACGGTGCTGCATCAGGGCAGCGTACTGGCGGAAGGATCGCTGGAGCAGGTGCAGGAAAACGAGCGGGTGATCGAGGTCTATCTCGGCCGCTGAACTGCAAACACCTTTCCAAACTGTAGGAGTGAGCCTGCTCGCGATAGCGGTGTATCAGATAAGCCGGCGTTGACTGACACGCCGCTATCGCGAGCAGGCTCACTCCTACAAAGGATTTGAGGAGACTCTGGACATGCTGCAAGTCGACAAGCTGCACCAGTACTACGGCGGTAGCCACATCCTGCGCGGCCTGAGCTTTGACGTAAAAGTCGGCGAAGTCACCTGCCTGCTCGGGCGCAACGGCGTGGGCAAGACCACCCTGCTCAAATGCCTGATGGGCCTGTTGCCGGCCAGGGAAGGCGTGGTGAACTGGGAAGGCAAAGCGATCACCACGCTCAAGCCGCACCAGCGCGTACACGCCGGCATCGCCTACGTGCCACAGGGCCGGGAAATCTTCGGCCGGCTCACCGTGGAAGAAAATCTGCTGATGGGCCTGTCACGGTTTCCCGGCAGTGAAGCGAAAGAAGTACCAAGTTTCATCTACGAATTGTTCCCGGTGCTGCTACAAATGAAGCAGCGCCGCGGCGGTGACCTGTCCGGCGGTCAGCAACAGCAGCTGGCTATCGGTCGCGCCCTGGCCAGTCGTCCGCGTTTGCTGATCCTCGACGAGCCCACCGAAGGCATCCAGCCCTCGGTGATCAAGGAGATCGGCGCGGTGATCAAGAAGCTCGCGGCGCGGGGCGACATGGCGATTTTGCTGGTGGAACAGTTTTACGACTTCGCCGCCGAGCTGGCCGATCAGTACCTGGTGATGTCCCGGGGCGAGATCGTGCAACAGGGGCGCGGCGAAAATATGGAGGCCGAGGGTGTACGAGGTCTGGTAACAATTTAATCTGTAGCTTCCTAACGATAATTACAAACCATGAATTTACCGCTTTCCACTGCCCTGTTTACCCCGAGCTGGCACGCCGAGCTGGAGCTGGCCTACGCCCGCTTCGGTGACTGCACGCGCCCGGTTCAGCGCCGACACCTCGGCCCGCTGCGCGTGCAAAAGCATCTGTACGCCGAAGGCCCCGAAGTCTGCCAGCACATCATCGTCCACCCGCCGGGCGGGATCGCCGGCGGTGACCGGCTGAACATCAGCGCCCGCGTCGAAGCAGACGCCTGGGCGCAGATCACCAGCCCCGGCGCCGCCAAGTGGTATCGCGCAGCGGGGCCGGCGTATCAGCAACTCGAACTGAAAATCGCGGCCGGTGCGACGCTGGAATGGCTGCCACAGGAAACCATCGTCTACAGCGCCGCCCAGGCTGAACTCAGCACCTTGATCGAGCTGGAGGGCGATGCGCGGCTGTTCTACTGGGACGTGGTGGCGCTGGGCCGACCGGCCAGTGGCGAGCGCTTCGACCTCGGACACTTTCAAGCGCATCTGGATATCCGCCGCGACGGACGATTGCTCTGGCACGAGCGTCAACGCATCACCGGCAATGACGGCTTGCTCGATTCGCCGATCGGCCTGGATGGCCATCCGGTGTTTGCGACGCTGCTGGTGACCGGTGAAATCGATGCCGAATTGCTGGAGCGCTGTCGTTCGCTGGGGCATGCAGTGCGCGGGGATCTGACCCAGTTGCCCGGCCTGTTGGTGGCTCGGTGTCTGGCGTCAGAAGCACTGCTCGCCCGTGCCTGGCTCATCGATTTATGGCGTTTGTTACGCCCGGTTCTGCTAGGCCGTGAAGCCCAGCCCCCGCGAATCTGGAACACCTGAAATGCAATCCAACTGTGGGAGCGGGCTTGCTCGCGAAGGCGATGTGTCATTCACACAGATGCTGGCTGACCTACCGCTTTCGCGAGCAAGCCCGCTCCCACAGGAGATTTGTGCACATTTTTCAATCTGCCCTGATGGATACCCACAATGGATCTGACCCCACGCGAAAAAGACAAGCTGTTGATCTTCACCGCCGGCCTCGTCGCTGAGCGCCGACTAGCCCGTGGTGTGAAGCTCAACTACCCGGAAGCCATGGCCTACATCTCCGCCGCCCTGCTCGAAGGCGCCCGTGACGGCCAGACCGTGGCTGAGCTGATGCACTACGGCACCACCCTGCTGAGCCGCGAGCAGGTGATGGAAGGTATTCCGGAAATGATTCCGGAGATTCAGGTCGAAGCGACGTTCCCCGACGGCACCAAACTGGTCACCGTCCACCAACCGATCGTCTGAGGCCGCACCATGACTTACTCCATTCGCGATGCCCTGCACGCCGACCTCCCTGCAATCCGCGACATCTACAACGACGCGGTGCTCAACACCACGGCGATCTGGAACGAATCGGCGGTCGACCTCGGCAACCGCCAGGCATGGTTCAGTGCCCGTCAGGCCCAGGCCTACCCGATTCTGGTGATCGTCGACGCCGACAATAGCGTGCTCGGCTACGCTTCATTTGGTGACTGGCGGCCGTTCGACGGTTTTCGCCATACCGTCGAGCACTCGGTTTACGTGCGCAGCGACCAACGCGGCAATGGTCTTGGCCCGCAACTGATGACGGCACTAATCGAGCGAGCCAAAGCCTGCGCCAAGCACGTGATGGTCGCCGCCATCGAAAGTGGCAACACCGCTTCCATTCGTCTGCATGAACGCGCCGGTTTCAGCATCACCGGGCAGATGCCGCAAGTCGGCACCAAGTTCGGCCGCTGGCTCGACCTGACCTTCATGCAACTGACCCTCAATCCTGGCGCGGAGCCGCCTGACGCCAACAAGGAGTGATAACGATGAACGCCGCCCAACTGCGACGCGTCAATGCTGAAAGTTTTGCGCACTATCGTCAGGGCCTGATTGATCTGCTGCTCGACGCCGTGGGTTATGGCGCCAGCGTCGGCTTCATGGCCGACCTCGATGCCGCGCAGGCCCGCGCCTATTTCGATGAAGTGCAGCAACAAGTGAACAAGGGCAGCGTGTTGCTCTGGGTGGTGGTCAAGGATGAAGAGGTGCAGGCCAGCGTGCAGTTGGGCCTGTGCCAGAAGGCCAACGGCCTCAATCGCGCCGAAGTGCAGAAACTGCTGGTGCGCGAACAGGCGCGGCGTCGTGGCCTCGGCCAGCAATTGATGAATGCGCTGGAACTTGAAGCGGCCAAGCACAAGCGCGGCATGCTTTACCTCGACACCGAGGCCGGCTCCCCCGCCGAAGATTTCTACAAGGCCCTGGGTTACACCCGAGCCGGTGAAATTCCCGATTACGCCTGCGATCCGCATGGCACGTATCGACCGACCGCCCTCTACTACAAGATTCTGCAAGGAGCCCGGCCATGATTCCCGGCCAGTACCAGATCCAGCCCGGCGACATCGAACTGAATGTCGGCCGCCGCACCCTCAGCCTGAAAGTCGCCAACAGCGGCGACCGACCGATCCAGGTCGGCTCGCACTATCACTTTTTCGAAACCAACGACGCGCTGACCTTCGACCGCGCCGCCAGCCGTGGCATGCGCCTGAATATTCCGGCCGGCACGGCGGTGCGCTTCGAGCCGGGGCAGAGCCGCGAGGTCGAGCTGGTGGAGTATGCCGGGCATCGCCGGGTGTTCGGCTTTGCCGGGCGGGTCATGGGTGATCTCTAAGTAATGCGGTGTCTGCTCTGGCCCCTTCGCGAGCAAGCCCGCTCCCACATTCGACCGCGTTCCTTCAGTTGAAAGGCGGTCAATTGTGGGAGCGGGCTTGCTCGCGAATCTGTGAGCGCAGCGAACAGCCTCAAAGACCATTGAATTCCAAGGCGAACACATGAAGATTTCCAGACAAGCCTACGCCGACATGTTCGGCCCCACCGTCGGCGACAAGGTGCGCCTGGCGGACACCGAGTTGTGGATCGAGGTCGAAAAAGACTTCACCACCTACGGCGAAGAAGTGAAGTTCGGCGGCGGCAAAGTGATCCGCGACGGCCAGGGCCAGAGCCAGTTGCTCGCCGCCGAAGTGGTCGACACCCTGATCACCAATGCGCTGATCATCGACCACTGGGGCATCGTCAAAGCCGACGTCGGCCTCAAGGACGGGCGTATCGCCGCGATCGGCAAGGCCGGCAACCCGGACGTGCAACCGAACGTGACCATCGCCATCGGCGCCAGCACCGAAGTGATCGCCGGCGAAGGCATGATCCTCACCGCCGGCGGCATCGACACGCACATTCACTTCATCTGCCCGCAGCAGATCGAAGAAGCGCTGATGAGCGGCGTCACCACCATGATCGGCGGCGGCACGGGGCCGGCGACCGGCACCAACGCCACCACCTGCACCTCCGGGCCGTGGCACCTGGCGCGCATGCTCCAGGCCGCCGACGCGTTCCCGATGAACATCGGCCTCACCGGCAAGGGCAACGCCAGCCTGCCGGAGCCGCTGATCGAACAGGTCAAGGCCGGCGCCATCGGCCTCAAGTTGCACGAAGACTGGGGCACCACCCCGGCGAGCATCGACAACTGCCTGAGCGTCGCCGACCAGTACGACGTCCAGGTGGCGATCCACACCGATACCCTCAACGAATCGGGTTTCGTCGAAACCACCCTCGGCGCGTTCAAGGGTCGCACCATCCACACCTATCACACCGAAGGTGCCGGCGGCGGCCACGCGCCGGACATCATCAAGGCCTGCGGTTTCCCTAACGTGCTGCCGAGCTCGACCAACCCGACCCGGCCATTCACCCGCAACACCATCGACGAACACCTCGACATGCTGATGGTCTGCCACCACCTCGACCCGAGCATCGCCGAGGACGTGGCGTTCGCCGAAAGTCGCATCCGCCGTGAAACCATCGCCGCCGAAGACATCCTCCACGACCTCGGCGCGTTCTCGATGATCAGCTCCGACAGCCAGGCCATGGGCCGTGTCGGCGAAGTCATCACGCGCACCTGGCAGACCGCCGACAAGATGAAAAAGCAGCGCGGCCCGCTGCCCCAGGACGGCGAAGGCAACGACAACTTCCGCGCCAAGCGCTACATCGCCAAGTACACGATCAACCCGGCGATCACCCACGGCATCAGCCATGAAGTGGGTTCGATCGAAGTCGGCAAATGGGCCGACCTGGTGCTCTGGCGTCCGGCATTCTTCGGTGTGAAACCGACGCTGATCCTCAAGGGCGGCGCCATCGCCGCCAGTTTGATGGGCGACGCCAACGGATCGATTCCAACCCCGCAACCGGTGCACTACCGCCCGATGTTCGCCAGCTACGGCGGCTCGCTGCACGCCACCAGCCTGACTTTCATCAGTCAGGCCGCGCAGGAGGCCGGGTTGCCCGAGGCATTGGGCCTGAAGAAGAAAATCGGCGTGGTCAAAGGCTGTCGCGACGTGCAGAAAACCGACCTGATCCACAACGATTACCTGCCGAACATCGACGTCGACCCACAAACCTATCAGGTCAAGGCCGACGGCGTGCTGCTCTGGTGTGAACCGGCCGAGACTCTGCCGATGGCCCAGCGTTACTTCCTGTTCTGACGCACGGCAAAAGGCCCCGGGGTCGTGTCTTGGGCACGGTCCCGGGGCCTTTTTCATGGTGCTGGAAAAGCACTGTGCAAACGGTCGTGTATTTCCCGCCAAAGGGACTAATATTCGATTCGCTCCGCCTATTTTCAGGAACTGCCCATGCGTCTTTCCGAGTTCATCGTGGCCAATATCGACCCTATCGTCGATGAGTGGGAACAGTTCGCCGCGACCATCACTCCGGCCGCCGACTATCTGGATTCCACTGCGCTG
Organism: Pseudomonas sp. 14P5.3.2; assembly: GCF_057799175.1. NCBI lineage: Bacteria > Pseudomonadati > Pseudomonadota > Gammaproteobacteria > Pseudomonadales > Pseudomonadaceae > Pseudomonas > Pseudomonas sp. 14P5.3.2. The sequence goes on from NZ_JBYOKU010000052.1 coordinate 9,198, forward strand.
CGCGATCACGCCAGCGAGATTCTGCGGGCTGCCGCCCGCGACATGAACAAGCCGCAAAGCGCCGCCGAACAGGCTGCCAAAGCCAAGGGCGAAGGCCCGGAAAAGACCCCGAGCCTGGACGAGGCCGGCGCCAGCCATGGCGAACTGCGCCACACCGTCGGTTTCGATCTGGTGCAGATGACCAGCGAATTCCGCCATTTGCGTGCCTGTGTGATCCGCCGCTGGGTGCGCAGCCTCGACTCACCGGACATGACCTATTTCCAGGACATGATCCGCTTCAACGAAGCCATCGACGAAGCCCTCGCCGAATCCACTGCGGCCTACGCCGAGCAGGTCAACCGCTCGCGGGACATTTTCCTCGCCATCCTCGGCCATGACCTGCGTGCGCCGCTGCAAGCGGTGAGCATGTCCACCGAACTGCTGCTGCGCAAATCCAGCCTTGAGGGCGATGCCCTGGCCTGCGCCCAGCACATCAAGCGTGGCGCGCGGCACATGGCGACGATGGTCAGCGATCTGCTGGAACTGGTGCGCAGTCGGCTGGGCCGGAGCCTGCCGATCGAGCCAGCACCGATGGATCTGGCCGTTGCAGCGCGAGCGGCGATTGCCGAAGCCTGCGCCGGTAATCCGCTATCCGATCCCAAGCTCACGGTGCACGGCGACACCAGCGGGGTGTGGGACGCCGGGCGAATCGACCAGTTACTGCAAAACCTGATCGGCAACGCCTTGCAGCACGGCACCAGCCAGCGCGACGTGACCCTCAACCTGCGTGGCGAGGGCGACAACGTGTGCCTGTCGGTGCACAACTACGGCACGCCGATTTCCGAAGAAGCCATTGGCACGATTTTCGACCCGCTGGTGCGCAGCGCCGACGAAGAACTCGGACAGCCGTCGACCAGCCTCGGGTTGGGCTTGTTTATCGTCAAGGAAGTGGTGACCGCCCATGGCGGGACGATCGAAGTCAGCTCGAGCGCGGCTGACGGGACGTTGTTCAGTGTGGTGTTGCCGAGAAAGGTTTAAGCAGGCTTACCGCGTAATCGTTCTTCGCGAGCAAGCCCGCTCCCACATTTAGATCGCGATCTCCTGTGGGAGCGGGCTTGCTCGCGAAGGGGCCGGCAAAGACACTCAAAAACCAACGGTAAAACTATTCGACCACCAAGCGCCCCAAGCGCTGCCTGAGCATCCGGTTCTCCGCCCGCAACTCATGCACCTCCTCCAGCAGATTCAGTGCCAGCGCGACGCCCCCCCACTCCAGCTCCAGCTCGCGCCGCAACTTCGCGGCGCGCTTGGCCAGGCTCAACTCGTAGTCGGTGAACCGCCATTCCCGGGGCTGCGCGCCCTGAGGTTCGAGGATGCCGTGTTCGACGATTTCGATCACGTAGACGTCCGACAGATCGGCCGCCTCACAGAATTCTGCCATGTCCAGTTGAACGATCAGGGGGCTGCTCATGATGGGCTACTCCGTCGTCGGATTCAGAAGTTCTCGCGTGGATTGAACGCGGCTTTCTTCGCCAGTTCCTGCCACAGCGCCTTGACCTCGTCGTCGGAGGCCTTCGGCATCACGGCCTTGAGCTGCACGAACAGATAACCGCGCTCACCGGCCTTGTTTTTCAAGCCATGACCCTTGGCGCGCATACGCTGGCCGTTCTGGCTGCCGGCCGGAACCTTGAGGTTGATCTTGCCGGTCAGGGTCGGCACCGCCACTTCAGCGCCCAGCGCCAGCTCCCACGGTGCCAATGGCAGGGTGATGATCAGGTTTTCGCCTTCGACATCGAATTTCGGGTGCGGCGCAAAGCGAATGGTCAGGTACAGATCACCATTGGCCCCGCCACCGATGCCCGGTGCGCCCTGCCCCTTGAGGCGGATGCGCTCGCCGTCGGTCACGCCCGCCGGGATCTTCACGTTCAGGCTCTTGCTGGTGTTGCTGACGTGCTGGCCGTTGGCGTTGTATTGCGGCACCTGAAAGGTGACCTTCTTCGATTCATTCGAGAGCGTTTCCTCGAGGAAGATCGGCAGTTCCATTTCCACGTCTTGCCCTCGGCGCCCTGCACTGCGTGATTGCCGACCCTCGCCGCCACCGAAACCGGGGCCGCGATTGCCGAAGATCGAACTGAAGAAGTCCGAGAAGTCGCCGGTGTCGCCACCGCCGCCACCAAAGCCGCCACGGCTCTGCCAGCCCGGCGGGCCCTGGAACGGCTGACCGTGCTGGCCATAACGGCGCAGTTCGTCGTATTCGGCGCGTTTGTCGGCGCTTTTCAGCGCTTCATAGGCTTCCGAGGCGTCCTTGAACTTGGCCTCGGCGTCTTTTTCCTTGCTGACATCGGGGTGGTATTTGCGCGCCAGCTTGCGATAGGCAGCCTTGATTGCCTTGTCGTCCGCTGTCGGCTCCACGCCGAGTATCTTGTAATAGTCTTTGAAGTCCATCGAAGGAATCACCATCCGTTATCGATTTCGCGCCGAGGCCAGCATGCGCTCATTCGCGCGTGCCGGGTTGACCGATCTCAAGTTTGTGACCGGGTGGCGCAGCAGAAGTTTATCGGCAGTGGACGACGGTTCTTGCGACCGCCGGTATGTCTGCCGGCCCATGCCAGCAAGTTTGGGGCGAAGCTGCGACTTTCAAGAAGCTTAGTCGCGAAATAGCAGATGACCGGCCTTCGAATCTGCCGCGCACTGACATACACTGCGCGGCCGTTTTTTGACCGGAACCCGAAAGACATGAACAACGCCTCTCCAGCCCGTGCCTGCGGTATCGACTTCGGCACCTCCAACTCCACCGTCGGCTGGCTGCGCCCCGGCATGGAAACGATGATCGCGCTGGAAGACGACAAGATCACCCTGCCGTCGGTGGTGTTCTTCAACATCGAAGAGCGCCGTCCGGTTTACGGTCGTCTGGCCCTGCACGAGTACCTGGAAGGCTACGAAGGCCGGCTGATGCGCTCGCTCAAGAGCCTGCTCGGTTCCAAACTGATCAAGCACGACACCAGCGTCCTCGGCACGGCGATGCCGTTCAAGGATCTGTTGGGGCTGTTCATCGGCCAGCTCAAGAGCCGCGCCGAAACGGCCGCCGGTCGGGAGTTCGAGCAGGTGGTGCTGGGCCGTCCGGTATTTTTCGTCGATGACGACCCGCTGGCCGACCAGGAAGCCGAAGACACCCTGGTCGAAGTGGCGCGCAAGCTCGGTTTCAAGGACGTGTCGTTCCAGTACGAACCGATCGCTGCGGCATTCGACTACGAGTCGACCATCGAGAAAGAAGAACTGGTGCTGATCGTCGACATTGGCGGTGGTACGTCCGACTTCTCGCTGGTGCGCCTGTCGCCCGAGCGTCGCGGCATGGACAACCGTCACGATGACATCCTCGCCACCGGCGGCGTGCACATCGGCGGTACCGACTTTGACAAACAGCTGAGCCTGCAAGGCCTGATGCCACTGTTCGGCTACGGCAGCCGGATGAAGAGCGGCGCCTACATGCCGACCAGTCACCACATGAACCTGGCGACCTGGCACACCATCAACTCGGTGTACTCGCAGAAATCCACCCTGGCGCTGGGCAGCATGCGTTACGACATCGAAGACACCGGCGGCATCGACCGTCTGTTCAAGCTGATCGAGCAGCGCGCCGGGCACTGGCTGGCGATGGAAGTCGAAGAAACCAAGATCCAGCTGACCCACGCCGACAGCCGCCACGTGCCGCTGGACCGGATCGAGCCGGGCCTGAGCGTGGAACTGAGCCGCGCCCTGTTCGAATCGTCGATCGACGCCTTGCTCGAGCGCGTGCGCGGCAGCGTTACGCAGCTGTTGAACGATGCCAACGTGTCGGTCGCTCAGGTCGATACGGTGTTCTTCACCGGCGGTTCCAGCGGCATCCCGGCGCTGCGCAACAGCGTCTCGGCGATGCTGCCGAATGCGCGACATGTTGAAGGCAACATCTTTGGCAGCATCGGCAGCGGTCTGGCGATTGAAGCCCGTAAACGCTATGGCGCCATGAACTGACCTGAAATCGGCGTTGCGCCTTTCGCGAGCAAGCTCGCTCCCACATTTGACCGCATTCCTTCAGTTGAAATGCAATCCAGTGTGGGAGCGAGCTTGCTCGCGAAGGCGCCAGATCAGGCAACACAGATCCATCGGTTACACCATCCCGCCCAGCTTCAACTCACTCTTCAGATACGCGTAATAAATCGGCCCCGCCACCACTCCCGGCAGGCCGAACGCGGCTTCGAACACCAGCATCGCCAGCAGCAACTCCCACGACTTGGCACTGATCTGCCCGCCGACAATGCGCGCGTTGAGGAAGTATTCGAGCTTGTGGATAAAAATCAGATAGCCCAGCGCCGCCACCGCCACCCAGATCGACAGCGACAGACCGACGATGGTGATCAGCGTGTTCGACATCAGATTGCCGATCACCGGCAGCAGGCCGAGCAGGAACGTCAGGACGATCAGAGTCTTGGTCAGCGGCAGCTTGATGCCGAACAGCGGCAGAATCACCGCGAGGAAGATCGCGGTGAAGAGGGTGTTCAGCAGGGAAATCTTGATCTGCGCGAAGACGATGTTGCGAAAGGCTTGAACCACCAGGTGCAGACGGTCGAACAGGGCGGCGGCCAGCGGTTTGCGTTTGGTCAGATCCGGCACTCGCTGCAGAGCAATGATCGCACCAAGGACCATGCCGATCAGCAAGGTGACGAACATGTGCGCCGCGTCCTTGCCCACCAGTTGCAGCTCGGCCAGGTGTTTGCTCGCCCATTCGCCGATGGCCACGCGAAACTCCGCAGCACTGGCCGGCAGGTAAGCATCGAGAAACGGTGGCAGTTGCCCGCGCGCGCGGTCGACCACGCCCATGAATTTGTCGAGCGAGGCGCCCGGGTTTTCCGCTTCGTGCAGCAGGAAACTGATGGCGCCGGCAAAGATCAACGCCAGCACGCTGACCACCAAAGTGCCCAGCAGCGCCACCGCCAGCCAGCGCGCGCGCCGCCCTTCGATCAGTCGCTGCAGTTGCGGGGTGAGCATGTTGACCAGCTCGAACACCAGCAAACCGGCCAGCAGGCTGGGCAACAAGCGCAATGGCAACGCCAGCAACAAACCGCCGCAAATGATGATGCAGCTGACCCAAAACACAACATGACGCTCAGAAAACGTTGGCATACAGCCTCAAAACGAACGGCGTAAAAGGATTGGCAGTCTGCCAGCGATCCGGGGAGAGCACTAGGTATATGCGGTGCTTGAGATTGGCGGTGCCAAGACCGGTTTCTTCGCGAGCAAGCTCGCTCCCACATTGGAATGCGCACTCCTGTGGGAGCGAGCTTGCTCGCGAAGAGGCCAGCCCGCTCACCACAAGACTCAAGTGCTTACTTTTTCTTCAGGCAATCACTCATGAAGGTCTTGCGCGCATCGCCGGTCAGGGCTTTGGTTTTCGCGTCGGCGTTGCAGGTCTTCATTTTTTCCTGCTGCGGGGTCAGCACCTTGGCGTCATTGGCGGCCGGTGCTGCCTTGAGGCAGGTGCTCATGAAAGTCTTGCGCTCGTCGCCCTTGAGGCTCTTGGCGGTAGCGTCGGCATTGCAGGTGGTCATTTTGTTCTGTTGCGCCGTGGCGGCGAAACCCTGGGAACACAGGAGCAGACCGATCATCAACAAAGGGACACGCAACATCTTCATGGAGTTTTCTCCTTGTCGCCGCATCGATGGATGCGGCCTCTGCTGGAGTGTAGCCAAATCTTGTTACACCTTCCTGCCCTCCAGATGGCTGCGTCGGTATTGCTCCGGCGTACAGCCGGCCTGACGGGCAAACATGGCGATGAAGGCCGAGCCGCTGCTGTAGCCGAGGTCGAAAGCGATTTCCTGCACGCTGCGGGTACTTTCCAGCGCCTCGATGGCTGCCAGATAGCGCAGACGCTGGCGCCATTCGCCGAAACTCATCCCCAGTTCGCGCACGAACTGCCGGGCCAGCGTGCGCTCGCTGACGTGTACCTGCGCCGCCCAGTGCGCCAGTGGCTGGTTATTCCCCGGATCAGCCTGCAATGCATCGAGAATCGCCAGCAACCCGGGGTTGCGCGCATACGGCAGATAACACTCATGCACCGGCGCCTGTTGCAGTTGATCGACCAACACTTGGGCCAGACGCTGGTCAGCGTCGAGTTCGGGAATCTTCACGTCGCGCGCGGCGAAGTCCTTGAGAATCGCCTTGAGGATGTCGCTGATCGCCAGGGTGCAGGCGCGCGGCGGCAGATCGGCACAGACTTTGGGGTCGAGGCACACCGCGCGGTAGTTGACCGGTTGGTGGCTGTAGAAACTGTGCTCGACCTGCGGCGGCACCCACACCGCATAGTGCGGCGGCGACATGAAGCGGCTGCCGTCGACGTCCATGTGCAGCACGCCGTGGGCCGCGTACTCCAGCGTGCCCCACGGATGGCGGTGCGGCCCGGCGTATTCATGGGCGTTGAAGTCGGCATAGCGGAAGTACACCGCCGACGGCAGTTCGCTGAAATCCAGCAGATCGATGTGTTTGCTGTTCATGCTGTCCGGTTGCAGAGGCAGGTTGTCCGGTTCGCAGTATAGGGCTGCATCCAGACAGGCGATAATCACCGTTCATCAACGTTCTGGTTTTAACCCATGCAATACGCGTTTCCGCTGCTGGCGATTTTCATCTGGGCCGGCAATACCGTGATCAACAAACTGGCGGTCGGGGCAATCTTCCCCGCCGAGATCGGTTTCTACCGCTGGCTGCTCGCCGGGCTGCTGTTCACCCCATTCATGCTCAAAGCGGTGATCGCGCACTGGCCGCAGATCCGCCCGAACCTGGGCAAGATCTTCATCCTCGGCGTGCTCGGGATGGCGGTCTATCAAAGCCTCGCCTACTTCGCCGCGACGCTGACCACGGCGACCAACATGGGCATCATCCTGTCGCTGATGCCGCTGATGTCGCTGGCCATGGCCATCATCAGCCTCGGCCAGCGCCTGACTGCCGGTGCGCTGTTCGGCGCGGTGCTGTCGTTCGCCGGCGTGCTGGTGGTGGTGTCGTCCGGCAGCCTCGGCGCGCTGCTGCAACATGGGGTGAATCTGGGTGACGCGATGATGCTGATCGCCACCCTGGCCTACGCGATCTACAGCACCCTGCTGAAAAAATGGCAGCTGCGCCTGCCGCCGCTGGTGTTGTTGTACCTGCAGGTGCTGGTGGCGATTGTGGTGCTGTTTCCGCTGTACGCCGCCTCGCCGAAAACCGGCTTCACCGCGCAGAACATTCCGCTGGTGCTGTACGCGTGCCTGCTGGCCTCGATGCTCGCGCCGCTGGCGTGGATGCAGGCGGTACAGCGCCTGGGGCCGAGCCGCACGACGTTGTTCTTTAACCTGCTGCCGCTGATCACCGCGCTGATTGCGGCGGTGGTGCTGAAGGAGCAGTTGGCGATGTATCACCTGGTGGGTGGGATGTTGACGTTGGGTGGGGTGATTCTTTCCGAGCGCTGGACCACGGTATTGGGCCGCCGGATCAGCGTTGCCTGATCTGGCCCTGTGGTGAGGGGATTTATCCCCGATGGGGCGCGAAGCGGCCCCTTTTTTAAAAGCCGGGGCCTGCTGCGCAGTCCAGCGGGAGCAAGCTCCCTCGCCACAAAAGCAGGTTAAACCCCGGCGGCCTTCAACCGCGCCGCATGCTCGACAAACAAGCACACCGGATCCGCGCCCTTCCCCACCAGCCCCAGCGACTGATTGACGATGTCGAAGTGATCCAGCGGATAGTCATCGCCAATCACCGTGCCCAGGTGCGAGCTGTAGCGTCCGACCATCCCGTCACACTGCCCCGGCTCGCGCACAAAGGTTTTCGCAAACAGGCGACAGCTGCGATTGGTGCCGTCGAACAGGTTGCCGCCACGATCGGTCTTGCCCGGCTGCAACGTCCCTGACCACGAGTAATAACGCACGCCGTTGACCTCTTCCGGCCCGTGACCGCCCCATGTCTCGGGCAGGCCCTGTGGATAACGCTGATTGAACAGCGCCACGCCTTCACGGGTCAGCGATTGGTGCGAGGCGTGGATGTCCACCGGCAGTTTCGGCCCGCGGTAACCGGTTTCCAACAGCGCCATCAGCCAGCCGACAACACGCAGCAGCACCTCAAGCACGCGGCCCTTGGCGCTGTCCGCCGGATAGTGTTGCTGCAGATAGTCGGCCAGCTCCGAGCCGTGATTAGGCCCGGCCACCGACGTCACCGAAGCCACCAGATCCGGCCGTTTGGCGGCGGCATAACGTGCGGTCAGCGAGCCTTGGCTGTGGCCAAACAGATTGACCCTGACGGCGCCGGTCTCGCGCAGAATCTCCTCGATGCGCGCTAGCAATTGCTCGCCGCGCACCTCGGTGGAGTTGAGCGGCGACACCTGCACCGCAATCACCGTCGCCCCGCCACGGCGCAACGCCTTGATGATCCCGTACCAGTACGGATACAGCACCAGCCGGATAAACCCGAGCATGCCCGGGACCAGCACCAGTGGATAACGTGTCGCCGTAGCGTGTGACATGGGCAAACATCCTTGTGGTCGTAAGTGGATGCCAAACGTGCAAAACGCCCGCCAAGCCTCCTCCTTGATGATGACAACGCCACCTTCAGCCTACTTCAGGCCCACTCCCCCCGCCACAATCAGTCCTACCGACCGCAAGCGATGAAGAGCATTACACCCCGCAAGCGGCGATTGCCACGCAAGGTCTGGGGCTGATGCCAAGGTCGCACGAAATCCCATAAAACTTTTTGCATCGCGCAGGACTCACAACTTGGGTAAACGATCACGCCTGTAGAGCGTGGCGCCCTTGGATTAGCCTCCTGGAGATCAATATGAGCGACGACCTGCACTTGTCAGATGTCAAAACCCTGCGCGCACGTGCGCGGCAACACGTCGAGAACGGCGCGGTAACCGAAAGCTACAGCGCTAACCGTGAAGAGGTGCTGCGCTTGCTCAATGAATCGCTGGCCACCGAACTGGTCTGCGTGCTGCGCTACAAGCGTCACTACTTCATGGCCAACGGTCTGAAAGCCAACGTGGCCGCCGACGAATTCCTCGAACACGCAACCCAGGAAGCACAACACGCCGACCGTCTGGCCGAGCGCATCGTGCAACTGGGCGGCGAGCCGGAGTTCAATCCGGATCTGCTGTCGAAAATGTCCCACGCCCAGTACGTGGCCGGGAACACCCTGAAGGAAATGGTCTACGAAGACTTGGTGGCCGAGCGGATCGCCATCGACAGCTACCGCGAAATCATCCAGTACATCGGTGAGAAAGACCCGACCACCCGGCGCATCTTCGAAGACATCCTGGCGCAGGAAGAAGAGCATGCGGATGACATGGCCGACATTCTGAAAGACCTCTGAACCTTCGATACCGCTATCGCGAGCAGGCTCACTCCTACAAGTTTTGCGCTGTACTTGTAGGAGTGAGCCTGCTCGCGATGACGCGTTTACAGACGCTGAAGATTTACTTGGTCGGCTTGACGGTCACTGGCGCCTTGCCCGCCTTCATCTGCTCCAGCAACGGCGCGCACTGATTCGGCTCACCACCGCTCGGCGCCACCAGCGCCAGCAGCCCGGCCGCCGGCGCTGCAATCACGCCCAGCGCCACCATCCCCGCTCCGCGCAACATCAGCGGCACAGCCTTCACACCTGCATCGGGCTTGATGAACTTGCCGCGCACATACAACGGTGAACGCAGCGAGATCAGACGCCAGCCCTTGGATTCCGGCGTCACGGTCAGGTCCAGTTGCTCGGTGGCCATGTTCGCAGTGCCGTCGATGTAGATGATCGCGTTCTCGGTATCGAACACAAACAGCCGCGTGCTCGCCAGGCCGGTCTTGATATCGAAGTCCGCCGCCGCGCAGTTGATCTTCACTTCCTTGTCACCAAAGATCTTGCCGACCACGTAGTTGCCGACATTGAGCCCCGCCAGTTCCATCAGTTCACGACTGATCGCACCGTCGTTGATCAGCATCTTCAGGTTGCCGTTGGCCCCGCCCAGCAGTTTGGCTACGGAGTTGCCGCGCCCGCTGATGTCGGCATCGCCATTGAGTTCGCCGAAACTGGTTTTCATCGGCTCGAAGGTCGGGAACAACTGCTTGAGCTTGAACCCGCGCGCGGTCAGTTTGGCCCGGCCTTCCAGCGGTTCGGTGCGACCGTTGAGGCGGATCTGCGCATCCAGCTTGCCCCCGGCCACGCCGAAGCGCAGCGGTTCGAGGCTGAGCTCGCCGTCGTTGAGTTTCAGGTGGGTATAGAGATCGGTGAACGGCAGCTTTTCGCTGTGGACGATGCGCTTGCCGGTGAACTCGACGTCGGCATCCATCGCGCGCCAGCGGTCGGTCTTGAATTCTTCGACCGGCAGCACTTTGTCGGTCGGCTGCTTGCTCTCGCCGCCGCGGGCCTTTTGCTTGTCATTCGAGTCTGCGCCGATCAACGGCGCGAGGTCGGCGAACAACAGTTGATTGGACAGCAACGCGCCACTGAGTTTTGGCCGTGGCTGGCTGGCGACGTAGGTCAGGTCACCGTGAATGTCACTGCCACCGATCTTGCCGTTGAACTGCTCATAAGTGAATTTGGCGCCAGCGGCGTCATGCAACTTGGCAATCAGATGACCGTCGGTGGAATACGGTGGCGTATCCGGCAGGGTCACGCCGGTCAGTGGATAAAGGTTGCCGAGGCTGGCGCCGGCCAGTTTCAAACGCAGATCGAGGGCGCCGAGGTTCAGCGGGTCGGTCAGGGTGCCGGCCAGTTCGATGCTGGTGGCGCCGATCTTCGCCTGCGCCTGCAGCGGGAACGGCTTGTTCGCGTCCTGCAACGCCAGCAGCCCGCCGATCTTGCCCTGGCCGGTGAGATTCTGGCCGTGGTATTGGCCTTTGACCTTCAGCGCAAACGCATAGTCCTGAGGCGCGGCGCCCTTGTCCAGGGCGGTCTTCGCGGCTTTGTCGCCGACGATCTCGCTGAACGGAATCGGCTTGCCCAGCGGATCGATCACCACGTGGAGATTGGTCTTCAGCGTCTGGTCATCCAGAGTGACGTGGCCCTTGTCGAAACCGATGGCACCAATGTCCACCACCCAGTTCGACGGTTCGGCATTCGGGTCCTTCGGATCGAACTTGAACGTCCAGTTGGCACGACCATCGGCCAGACGCTGCAGTTGCGCGTTGGGTTCGGTCAGGTCGATGCGCGGGATCGTCACCCGTTGCGCCAGCAGGGCCAGCGGCGAGATGCGCAGTTCCACGCGTTTGAGCGTGACCATCTGCGGTTGCTTCGACCAGTCCGGATTACCCAGCGTCAGGTCTTCAGCCACCACATGCGGCCACGGCACCCAGGCCCGCCAGCCACCCTCGTCCGGCTCGCGTTGCCAGATCACTGCGAGGTTGCCGTTGATGGCGAACGGTCGATGCAGTTCTTCCGAGACTTTGGCGTTGAGCGGCGGTTTGATCCGGTTCCAATCGAAGAACACGATGATCAGAACCAGTACCGCCAGCAACAGTACGAGGATGGCGAGGGTCCAACTGAAGATTTTTCCGGTGCGCGTCATGCACAAAACTCCTGATGACGACCGCACGCCGACTTCGCGACGCACAGCTGAAACGGCGGGCCAAAGCGGCCCTCATGAAATCTACGACTGGCAAACAGTACGCAGGTTTAATCGGAATATAGATTCCGCGGCAAAAAATCGCGCGAATGCTGACCGATTGGTCGAACAGCGTTACCGCCACCCGCACATTTGCGAGGCGCGAGTGAGTCGAAAATACCCACTGCGGTGCAAAACCAGCGTCCGCAAACGCCCGAGCTAGAGCGCCTCGGCAGAACAATCAATTCTGTTGATTATTACCATTGCGTTTATGAACTTTTATATCGACTTATCGAGAGTAGCATTGGCTTCGTACCCACTTTATCGCCCTCCCAAGGAGCAACCCATCATGAAACGCCAATTACTGCTCAGCCTTACCCTGTCGATGCTAGCCAGCACTGCTTTCGCCCTGCCCGCTGCCGATCAGGCTACCCCACAAGTAAAAACCAGCCACTCGGTGTTCAGCCAGACTGTTGCTGCTGACGGCGGTGACCGCACTCCACAAGGTCAGACCCTGGCTGAAAACGGCCGCAATCGTCTGGAAGAAAAAGGCCTGGTACAAGATGGCTACGACAAGACTCCACAAGGTCAAGCTGTAGCAGAAGGTGGCCGTGACCGTCTCGAAGAGAAAGGTCTGGTTCAGGACGGTTCCGATCGCACTCCACTGGGCCAGGCTCTGGCCTCTGATGGCAGCGACCGCACTCCACAAGGTCAAACCCTCGCTTCCGACGGCAGCGACCGCACCCCACAAGGCCAGACCCTCGCTTCCGACGGCAGCGACCGCACCCCACAAGGCCAGACCCTCGCTTCCGACGGCAGCGACCGCACCCCACAAGGCCAGACCCTCGCTTCCGACGGTAGTGACCGCACTCCACAGGGCCAGACCCTCGCTGAAGGTGGTGGTGACCGTGTGATCGAACGCAACAGCGCTTTGAGCTAAGCCCATGGCGGCCTGGAAAAAAAGCCCGATCAGCCGATTGGGCTTTTGACTTTTTCAGCCCCGGCCAATCGCAAAACCGCATTTCCCCCCATTGACTCTCCCCCGACGTTCGACGCCAGCAAAGCCGATTTGCTAGAGTGCGGCGCTTGTCCCGCTCAAGAAAACGCCTTTGCGATGCTGCCCCGCGCCGAACAGAAACAACAGACCCGCAACGCCCTGATGGACGCCGCCCGCCATTTGATGGAAAGCGGCCGAGGATTCGGCAGCCTGAGCCTGCGCGAAGTGACCAAGACCGCCGGCATCGTGCCCACCGGTTTCTATCGGCATTTTGCCGACATGGACGAGCTGGGTCTGGTACTGGTCAGTGAAGTCGGCCAGACCTTCCGCGAAACCATCCGCCTAGTGCGCCACAACGAATTCGTCATGGGCGGCATCATCGATGCGTCGGTGCGAATCTTCCTCGACGTGGTCAGCGCCAACCGTTCGCAATTCCTGTTTCTCGCCCGCGAGCAGTACGGCGGCTCGCAGCCTGTGCGTCAGGCGATTGGCCGACTGCGCGAAAACATCAGCGCCGACCTCGCGGCCGACCTGAGGCTGATGCCCAAGCTGCAACATCTGGACGCAGCCGGTCTGAGCGTGATCGCCGACCTGATCGTCAAATCGGTGTTCGCCACCCTGCCGGACATCATCGACCCGCCCGCCGAAGCCCTGCCGGAACATCTGACGCCACAGGCAAAGATCACCCAGCAACTGCGCTTCATCTTTATCGGTCTCAAGCACTGGCAAGGGCTGGGCAGTACCGAGTAACTCACCTTTTTTCAAACACAACGCAAAACCAATGTGGGAGCGGGCTTGCTCGCGAAAGCGGTGTATCAGTCAACAATAAAGTGACTGACCTACCGCTTTCGCGAGCAAGCCCGCTCCCACATTGGTTTTGCGCCGCCCATATTTGGTGCATGTAAAAATCTTCACGCACCAAAACCTTCCAAAACTCTGCAACATCTTGAAACATCCACTACGCTCCGACAGGGATTTCCTACATCTCAGCCGGTTGGCAAGCCCCTTGCTCTAGCCCTCTCTACAGTCCACTGCTGGAAGCTTTCCGATGCTGGTGATTCATCGCAGAATCGACCCTCAACCTGTCTGGTCCGCCGAGTTGCACCTGACCTTCGAAGCGCGGAGCAAGAGCCGTTTGCGCTGTTTCAGTGCCGATGGCGAAGACGTCGGGTTGTTTCTGGAGCGCGGTCAGGCGCCGTTATATGACGGCGAATGCCTGCAGGCGGAAGACGGCCGCATCGTTCGCGTCTGCGCCCGCCCCGAGCAACTGCTTCACGTCACCTGCGCCAACGCCTTCGAACTGACCCGCGCCGCCTATCACCTCGGTAACCGCCATGTCGCCTTGCAAGTCGGCGACGGCTGGCTGCGCCTGCTCGACGATTACGTGCTCAAGGCCATGCTTGAACAGCTCGGCGCGCAAGTCGAAGCGATTGAAGCGCCGTTCCAGCCGGAGCACGGTGCCTACGGCGGTGGTCATCATCATTCGCGGCATGGCGACGAGGACTTCAACTACGCGCCGAAACTGCACCAGTTCGGCGTTCGTTTATGAACCCAGCCTGGGCGCTGTTGCGCCTGGCCAGTCCGCAACTGCCGATTGGCGGCTACAGCTATTCGCAAGGCCTGGAAATGGCGGTGGATAACGGCCGCGTGCACAACCCGGACAGTGCCCGGCGCTGGATCAGCGATCAATTGCTGCTCAACCTCGCCCGTTTCGAAGCGCCGCTGCTGCTCGCCCATTGTCAGGCCGCGGCCGAGGAAAACTGGGCCGAGTTGCTGCGCATCTGCGAAACCCACCGGGCCAGCCGCGAGACCCGCGAGTTGCATCTGGAGAGCCGGCAGATGGGTTACTCACTGCAGCAGTTGCTCAACGGTCTGCCGGAACTTGACGCGCCGGCCCGCAGCTTTCTTGAGCAATGCGCGGAACCGCATCTGGCCCTCGGCTGGGCACTGGCTGCCCGCGCCTGGCAGATCAGCCCGCAGGACGCCCTCGCCGCGTGGCTGTGGAGCTGGGTGGAAAACCAGCTCGCGGTGCTGATGAAAACCCTGCCGCTGGGCCAGCAAGCCGCCCAGCGCCTGACCAGCGAATTGCTGCCGCTGCTGCAACAGGCGCAGCAGGACGCCAGCCAAATCAATCCCGAACACATCGGCAGCGCCGCGTTCGGCCTGTCCCTGGCGTGCATGGCGCATGAGCGCCAGTACAGCCGACTTTTCCGTTCCTAGGGCCTGTCATCTTGGAGAAGCACATGAACACACAACCCCTGCGCGTCGGCATCGGCGGCCCGGTCGGTTCCGGCAAAACCGCGTTGACCCTGGCCCTGTGCCTGGCGCTGCGCGACCGCTATAACCTGGCCGTCGTCACCAACGACATCTATACCCGCGAAGACGCCGACTTTCTGGTGCGCAACGAAGCGCTGGCACCGGAGCGGATCATCGGCGTGGAAACCGGTGGCTGCCCGCACACGGCAATCCGCGAAGACGCCTCGATCAACCTCGAAGCGGTCGATCAACTGAACCGGCGCTTTCCGGGGCTGGACCTGATTCTGGTGGAGTCCGGCGGCGACAACCTGTCGGCGACCTTCAGCCCGGAGCTGTCGGACCTGACCATCTACGTGATCGACGTCTCGGCCGGCGACAAACTGCCACGCAAGGGCGGGCCGGGGATCTGCAAGTCCGACCTGCTGGTGATCAACAAAATCGACCTGGCGCCGCTGGTCGGTGCCTCGCTGGAAATGATGGATAGCGACACCAAGCGCATGCGCAACGGCAAGCCATTCGTCTTCAGCAACCAGAAAACCGGCCAGGGCCTGGAAGACATCATCGCCTTCATCGAGCGCCAGGGCCTGCTGAACGCCGCCTGATTCAATGACCAACAAGGAAGCTTATCCATGACACTCAAACGCATTCTCGGCGCCGTGGCGCTGCTGCTGACCCCGGCCCTGGCCTTCGCCCACCCGGGCCACGGCGACAGCGGCTTGATCGCCGGCATCAGCCACCCGATCGGCGGCCTCGACCACTTGCTGGCGATGGTTGCGGTCGGCCTGTGGGCCGCGCAGCAGCAAGGCGCGGCACGCTGGGCGCTGCCCTGTACATTCGTCGGCACCATGCTGATCGGCGGCATGCTCGGTTTTGAAGGGCTGCAACTGCCGGCGCTGGAAAGCGGGATTGCGGCTTCGGTGCTGGCGCTGGGCCTGGCCGTGGCATTGGCGGTGCGTCCGCCGCTGGTAATGGCGGTGGCGGCGACGGCGTTGTTTGCGCTGTTCCATGGTGTGGCGCATGGCCTGGAACTGCCGGACATGAGCAGCCCTTGGGCGTATGCCGCCGGTTTCGTCGCGGCGACTGCAGCGCTGCATGCGGCGGGTTATGGCCTGGTGCGCGTGTTGCCTCAGGCTGCTGCACCATTGGTGCGAGTGGCGGGGGCTGCTTCGGCGGTGACCGGTGCCTGGTTGCTGGCCGGCTGATCTTTATCGCCTGAACCGGCCTCTTCGCGAGCAAGCCCGCTCCCACCCTGGATTTGCGGTGTACACAAAACCTGTGGGAGCGGGCTTGCTCGCGAAGGCGGACTGACAGACACCGCGTCTCATCAGGCCGTCGCTCTGCTACCATGTCGCGCAATCGCCCCAGCCGTGACGACGTCCGCCAATGCCCCATGCTTCCCGCTCCACCTCTCTGCCCGAATTGACCGCCCTGTTCAGTGATGTGCAACAGCACTTTCTGAACGTGATCGTGCCGCTCTGGCAAGGCCCGGGCTGGAACGCCGACATGGCGCTGCCCTACGAAGCACTGGACGCCGCACATCAGCCGCTGCCGCCGCAACGCTACCGGGCGATGGCCTGCGCACGGCAGCTGTACCTGTTTTCCAGCCTGATCGGGGTTGTAGATAACGCCGAGGTGCGCGCCGCCGCGCTGTTCCGCTCGCTGCAACGGCATTTCCACGACGCCGAGCACGGCGGCTGGTTCTACAGCATCGACGCGCAAGGCAAGCCGCTGGATCAGCGCAAGGATCTCTACACCCACGCTTTCATCCTGTTCGCCTGCGCCCATTACTGGGCCAAGTCCCGCGAGCCGCTGGTGGAGTCCACACTCAACGCCGCACTGGAAGTCATCGCCCGGCGCTTCACCACCGGTGACGGCCTGTACGAAGCGTGCCTGGACCGCGACTGGATCACCCTGCAAACCGGCCCGCTGCAAAACCCGCTGATGCACCTGGCCGAAGCGTTTCTCGCCACCCTCGCGGTACGCGAAGACGCGGCGACGCAGCAAGCGCTGGTGGCGTTATGCACAGCCATGCACAAGCAGTTCGTCGACCCGCAACATGGCGTGTTGATGGAGAAACCGCTGGGGGCTGTGGATAACTGGTACGAGCCGGGGCATCAGTTCGAATGGTATTTCCTGCTCGAGTCTTCAGCCCTGCTGCGTGGTTCGAAATTGCATGCAGCGCTGGACCGGGCATTCGCTTTCACCGAGCAGTTCGGCGTTGAACAACCTTCAGGTGCGGTGCGGGCGATGCTCGATCTGCAACTGGACGGTCGCCCGAAAGATTCGACTCAGCGGATCTGGGCGCAGGCTGAATACCTGCGCGCGCTGACCTTGCGTGCGGGCAGTGAAGCTACAGTGCTACGCCAGTTGCAGGCGCTGCAGCAGCGTTTTCTGCATGCGGGCGGGTGGCATGAATGCCGGGATGAGCAAGGAGAGGTCAGCCGCAAGGACATGCCTTCGACGACGCCTTATCACTTGGCGACGTGCTACAGCGGTTTAGCCGAATATCTGAACTAACTGACTGAACTTATCCTGTGGCGAGGGAGCTTGCTCCCGCTTGAGTGCGCAGCACTCACAAAAATCTGGGGCCGCTTCGCAGCCCAGCGCGAGCAAGCTCGCTCGCCACAGGAGATTCAGCAGCTCTGAATCAGGCAATCCACTTCTTGTCACCGGTAAAGCTGATGGTCAACCAGCGCGCCGCATCCGGCTCGCCGAGCTGCGCCGAGATTTCCTCACGCAACGCATCCAGCTGCCCCACGCTCTGCAGCCGGTAATCCGCCGGCAATACCACATGAATCTCGATGAACCGCGCCCGCCCGTGCTTCTGCACGTAGGTCACGTAATCGTCGAAACCATGCGCAACCTTTGCCGCCTCCATCACTTGGCGCACCTGATCATCCAGGGTGTCCGGGGCAATACCCAGCACATCGCGCAACGCCGGGCCGAGGATCTTGAACGCCGGTGGCAACATGGTCAGCGCCAGGACGATCAGGATCAGCGGGTCGACAAACTTCGCCCACTCGTCAAAGCCCTGGGCCTTGAGCAGCAACGCGGCGAGAAAACTGATCAACAGGCCGACCGAGAGCATCGCGTCCACCAGCCAGCTGATGTTGTCGAACTGGATCAGGCTGGACTTGAGCTTGCGATTGCGCCGACGCACGTAGAAGAAGTAGGCGAACTCGACGACGGTGAACACCGCCGCATAAATGATCACCAGCCCCAGTTCGATCTCGCGGCCGCCGTTGATGATGCCGAACACACCGTTGAGAAAGGCATAGATCGCGATCAACAGCAGGAAGCTGCCTTCGATCAGCAGCACCATCGGCTCCAGATGCCAGAAACCGAACTGAAAACGGTGATTGCTCTCTTTGGCGATCAGCCGGGCGGTGATCAGCATCAGCACTTTGATGAACGTTGCGATCAGCGAGAAAAAACCATCGAAAAGGATGGATTGGGAACCCGAAACAAAACCGGTAACGATCCCGGCAATCGACACCGCGAACATCAGGATGGTCGATTGTTTGAGCAGTGACTGCTCACCTCGGTTACTCACGTAGCCTCCTCTAAAAACCTTTGAACCGCGGGGTGCGGTGGGGTTTGTCGGAGATGAGTTTACCTTATTGGCGGTTTTGCCCGGTTTTGTGGCGAGGGAGCTTGCTCCCGCTGGGGTGCGGAGCGCCCCCGCTCTTCAGTTCAAAAAAACGGGCCTGCTGCGCAGTCCAGCGGGAGCAAGCTCCCTCGCCACAGGGTCTTACGCCTTGTTACGCTCGATCGCAAACCCGGCCCAGGTCTGGCTCACCGGCATCAGCTCCAGGCTGTTGATGTTGATGTGTGCTGGCGCGTTGAGCACCCAGAATATCGTCTCGGCGATGTCCTGCGGCTGGATCGGCTCGGCCCCGGCGTAGGTCGCGTTGTAGCGTTCCTGGTCACCGGCAAAGCGCACCAGCGAGAACTCGCTTTCGCACAGGCCGGGCTCGATGTTGCTGACGCGCACGCCAGTGCCCTGCAGGTCGCAGCGCAGGTTCAGCGAGAATTGCTTGACGAACGCCTTGGTCGCGCCATACACGTGGCTGCCCGGGTACGGGTAGTTTCCGGCGATGGAGCCGAGGTTGACGATACCGGCGCCACGGCCGTGGGCGATCAAACGTGGCAACAGCAGACGGGTGCTGTACATCAGGCCTTTGACGTTGGTATCGACCATGGTGTCCCAGTCGTCGAGGTCGCATTTGGGCGCCGGATCGACGCCCAGCGCCAGCCCGGCGTTGTTGATCAGGCCACGCAGCTTGGCGAACGACGGCGGCAGATTGGCAATTGCCTCTTCCATCGCCTTGCGGTCACGCACGTCGAGCACCAGACCATGCACTTCGGTCTGCTTCGACAGATCTGCGCACAGCGCATTGAGGCGTTCCTCACGACGACCGGTCAGCACCAGTTTCCAGCCAGCCTCGGCAAAACGACGGGCACAGGCTTCACCAAAACCGGACGTCGCGCCGGTAATAAACAGGGTGTTGGACATCGTGTTCTCCTTGCATCGACCGCCGTGCGGTCATTGGAATGGACAATCAGCAGGCAGCATGCCCGGCCCCGCTTTAACCGGCAACCACCGAATCCTGCTCATTAATTGATCAATGGCCGCCACACCATATGCACCGTGGCCTGTAGCCATGTGCACGCATGTTATCCACAGCCCCTTCCACAGTTTCCGGGGGCAAGTGAAAAAGCGTAAAGCCGCGCCACACAAGGCTTTGCGGGCGAAATAGAAAGTTTTTTGCTTGACCCTGATCTGGCAGTTGTGCCGGTGATGGCATTCTGCACGACTGCACGGTCACAGCAGTCTTTGCGCGAGGCCAGTAATCACGGTGCTCCGCGCGGTCTTTCCAGAGTTTAATCACAGACTTATCCACAAGCTTGCGCACATGGAATTGCCGATTCTGCAGCGGCCATAAAAAGGTTGACAAAGGCGTCTATCGTTATCGCAAAAGCACCTGATCAAAAAACAATCACCACGCTACAAGCCACGGTTCCAATGGCCTGCAGACAGCTACACCCACGTTATTCACAGCCAGCTCCACAGCAAACGGGGACAAGTCGAAACTGTGGAAAAACAGCCATTTGCAGCGTCTATATGTCGCGCTTTGGCAGGTGCGGGAATTTGTTTTCCACAATTCTGAAATCTGGCGCAGATCAACTGTGGGAGCGGGCTTGCTCGCGAAGAGGGTGTGCCATCAAACACGGTGTTATCTGACACACCCTCTTCGCGAGCAAGCCCGCTCCCACAAGGGACTTGTGCTGGACTTGAGATGTAAAAAGCCCCGGGACTTTCGTCGCGGGGCTTGTGGACAACGCATGAAGAATCAGTGCCCGCCCAGATAAGCGTTGCGCACCTCCTCATTCACCAGCAGCTCTTTACCAGTGCCAGTCAGGCGAATCTCGCCGTTGACCATTACATATGCCCGATCCGACAGCTTCAGCGCATGGTTGGCGTTCTGCTCGACGAGGAAAATGGTCATGCCGGTTTTCGCCAGTTCCCGCAGGGTGGCGAAGATCTGTTTCACCACGATCGGCGCCAGGCCCAGGCTCGGTTCATCGAGCAGCAGCAGTTTCGGCCGGCTCATCAGCGCACGGGCGATGGCGAGCATTTGCTGCTCGCCGCCGGACATGGTCATCGCCCGCTGGGTACGGCGTTCTTCGAGCCGCGGGAACAGCTCGAACATGCGCTGCATATCCTCCTTGGCATATTTGTCGCCAATCGGGATGGTGCCCATCAGCAGGTTCTCCTCGACGGTCATGTCGGGGAACACCCGCCGCCCTTCCGGCGACTGCGCGATGCCGTTGGAGGCGATGTAGTGCGAGGACTTGTGGGTGATATCAACGCCTTGATAGAGGATCTGCCCGCCCGCCGCGCGCGGCTGGCCGAAGATCGACATCAGCAGCGTCGATTTACCCGCGCCGTTGGAGCCGATCAGGCTGACGGTCTCGCCTTCGTTGATCTGCAGAGATACGCCTTTGAGGGCCTGGATCGGGCCGTAGAACACGTCCAGATCTTTCAGTTCGAGGATCGGTTTGCTCATACCAGCTCCTCTTCGTCGGCGCCCAGATAGGCGGCAATCACTTTCGGATCGTTGCGGATCGCGTCAGGCCCGCCTTCGGCGATGACCACGCCGTGATCCAGCACCACGATGTGGTCGGAAATGCTCATTACCATGCCCATGTCGTGTTCGATCAGCACCACGGTCAGATCGTGCTCGTCGCGCAGCAGCCGGATCATCGCGCTCAGCGCTTCGGTTTCCTGAGGGTTGAGGCCGGCGGCCGGTTCGTCGAGGCAGATGATCTGCGGCCGCGTGCACATGGCCCGGGCGATCTCCAGACGGCGTTGCTGACCGTAGGACAGTTCACCGGCCAGACGGTTGGCGCAGTCCACCAGATCGACCACTTCGAGCCAGTAGAACGCGCAGTCCAGCGCATCACTTTCGGCCTTGCGATAACCCTTGGTGTTGAGGACGCCAGCGAGCATGTTGCGGTTGACCCACATGTGCTGCGCCACCAGCAGGTTTTCCAGCACCGACATTTCCTTGAACAGGCGAATGTTCTGAAACGTTCGGGCCAGCCCGGCGCGGTTCACCAGGTGCGTGCCGCCGAACATCTTGTAGTACAGGCGACTGAGGAAGCTTTTCGGCGAGACGAAGTCGGTCGGTTTGAACGACTCACCCAGCAGTTGGATGACATTGGTCTGCTTGCCGCGCACGTTGAGTTCGATCTTGCCGCCGGAAGCCTTGTAGAACCCGGTCAGGCAGTTGAACACCGTGGTCTTGCCTGCGCCGTTCGGCCCGATCAGGGCGAAGATCGAGTTGCGTTTGACCTTGAGGCTGACATCGCTCAAAGCCTTGATGCCACCGAAGTGCATCATCAGTTTTTCCACAGAGAGTACGACTTCACTCATGGCGCAGTCCTCTCATAGTGAATGGCACCTTTGCGTGGAGTGACCCCGGTACGGCTGATGCGGATCAGCCCGCGTGGTCGCCAGATCATCATCAACACCATCAGGATGCCGAACAGCAGCACGCGGTATTCAGCGAAGCCGCGCAGCAGTTCCGGAGCAACCGTCAACACGAATGCCGCGATCACCACGCCGATGGTCGAACCCATGCCGCCGAGCACGACGATGGCGAGGATCAGTGCCGATTCGAAGAAGGTGAACGAGGTCGGGTTGACGAAGCCCTGGTAGGTGGCGAAAAACACCCCGGCCAGGCCCGCGGTCGATGCACCGATGGTAAACGCCGAGAGCTTGACCAACACGTGGTTCAGGCCCATCGAGCGGCAAGCGATTTCATCTTCGCGCAGGGCTTCCCAGGCGCGACCCACCGGCATTTTCACCAGACGATGCTTGATGTACAGCACGGCCAGCACCACCAGGAACAACACCGCGTAGATGAAGTAATACTTCACGTCCGGGTTGTAGGCGATGCCGAAGAACTCATGGAACGGCACCCCGCCATCCTTGGCGCGCTTGCCGAACTCCAGGCCAAAGAACGTCGGCAGTGGCGCCGGCATCCCGTTCGGACCGCCGGTCAGCGAC
The DNA here is from genome assembly GCF_057799175.1 of Pseudomonas sp. 14P5.3.2. NCBI lineage: Bacteria > Pseudomonadati > Pseudomonadota > Gammaproteobacteria > Pseudomonadales > Pseudomonadaceae > Pseudomonas > Pseudomonas sp. 14P5.3.2. The sequence goes on from NZ_JBYOKU010000052.1 coordinate 31,581, forward strand.
AGCCAGTTGTTGAGGATCAGGCGGATGATTTCACCGAAGCCCAGGGTCACGATCGCCAGATAGTCACCGTGCAGACGCAGCACCGGGAAACCGAGGATGCAGCCGGCCAGGCCTGCGGTGATCGCCGCCAGTGGCAGCACGGTCCAGAAGCCCAGCCCGAGGTATTGATAACCCAGCGCCAGACCGTAGGCACCGATGGCGTAGAACGCCACGTAACCGAGGTCGAGCAGGCCGGCCAGACCGACCACGATGTTCAGCCCCAGCCCCAGCAGCACGTAGATCAACCCGAGGATGACCACGCCCAGCAGGTACGAGTTGGAGACAAACGGCACGATGACCGCGAGCACAATCAGCAGCGGGATGATCCAGCGCAGCGAGGATTTGTGATCGGCAGGCAGTACGTGTACACCGGAACCGGTGCTCTCGAATCCGTCGAGAATCTTCAGGCCCCTGGGCGTCTGCAGAAACAGACTCAAGGCAAAACGGCCGATCATCACAATGCCGATAAGCCACGCGACGCGGGTCGGCTCAAGATTGAAGCTGTAGCCTTCGAGCACGACGCCGACAATCGGGCCGAACACGATCAGGGCAATGAGGCCGGCCAGAATCGCCTCAACCAGACTTTTTTTGATATCGATGGATTTTTGGGTGGTTGAAGACATCGCTTACACCTTCGACACAAGAGGACGGCCCAACAGACCCTGAGGCCTGAAGACCAGAACAAGTACGAGCAGCGAGAAGCTGAACACGTCTTTGTAGTCGGAGTTGACCAGGCCCGAGAACAGCGACTCGGAGATCCCGAGAATGATCCCGCCGAGCATCGCGCCGGGCAGTGAGCCGATCCCGCCCAGCACGGCGGCGGTGAACGCCTTGATGCCGATGACGAAGCCTGCGTAGAAGTCGAACGTGCCGTAGTTCATGGTGATCAGCACGCCGGCCAGGGCCGCCATCGCTGCACCGATGATGAACACGTAGGAAATCACCCGGTCGGTGTTGATCCCGAGAATCGAAGCCATCTTGCGGTCTTGTTGGGTGGCGCGGCACATGCGGCCGAGCTTGGTGTACTTGATCACGTAGGTCAGCAGGCCCATGCCGACGAACGCGGCGACCAGAATGAACACCTTGGTGTAGGTGAGCTGGACGAAACCTGTGCCGACGTCGATGCGCCAGGCACCGGTGAGCAGCGTCGGAACACCCTGTTGGCGGGCGCCCTGGCTGATCTGGGCATAGTTTTGCAGGATCAGGGAGATGCCGATGGCGCTGATCAGCGGTGCCAGTCGGGTGGAGTTGCGCAGAGGTTTGTAGGCGACGCGTTCGATTACCCAGCCATAGACGCCGGTGACGACGATGGTGAAGACCAGCGTGCCGAGCATCAACAGCGGGAAGGATTCGATACCGAAGTAAGCCAGCAGAGCCAGACTGATTGCCGCCAGGTAAGCGGAAATCATGTAAACCTCGCCGTGGGCGAAGTTGATCATGCCGATGATGCCGTAGACCATTGTGTAGCCGATGGCGATCAGGCCATAGACCGACCCGAGGGTCAGGCCGTTGACCAGTTGCTGCAGGAAAATACCATCCATAACGCAATCTCACGCAATGAGAACCTGCCCACCTGTGAGCGGGCGGTTCCTCTAGGAAAAATACAGATTTACGTCGGAGCAATGCAGACACGTTCCCCCCAACACCATCGCCTCCTGTGGGAGCGGGCTTGCTCGCGAATGCGGTGTATCAGCTACCGTTGATGGCGACTGACACCCCGCATTCGCGAGCAAGCCCGCTCCCACAGGGGTTCATGGTGTTCGGATGATCGCGTCAGCCCTTACTTCTGTTTTTCCAGCTGATGGTATTTGCCGCTCGCGTCCCACTGGTAAACCACGTAGTCGGACACTTTCAGGTCGCCTTTCTTGTCCCAGGACTTCTCACCCATGACGGTTTTCACCGGGTTGGCCTTCAGCCACTCGGCGGCTTTTTCGCCACTGTTGGACTTGGCGCCATTGAAACCGGCCGCCAGGGCCTGAATCGAAGCGTAGGCGTACAGGGTGTAGCCCTCAGGTTCAGTCCCGGCCTTGCGGAACTGCTCGACCACGGCCTTGCTTTCCGGCAGCAGGCGCGGGTCGGCGCCGAAGGTCATCAGCACGCCGTCAACGTATTGCGGGCCGCCGGCGGTGGTCACCAGTTCGTCGGTGACGATGCCGTCGTCAGACATGAACTTCACATCTTTCAGGCCTTCGGTGCGCAGTTGCTTGACCAGTGGGCCGGCTTCCGGGTGCAGACCGCCGAAGTACACGACGTCGGCGCCAGCGGCGCGGATCTTGGTGACCAGGGCGCTGAAGTCTTTCTCGCCACGGGTCAGGCCTTCGTAGATCACCGGGGTCACGCCGCGCTTGATCAACTGAGCCTTGGTCGCATCGGCCAGACCTTGACCGTAGGTGTCCTTGTCGTGGATCACCGCGACTTTCTTGCCCTTGAGCACGTCGACGATGTAGTCGCCAGCGACAATGCCTTGCTGGTCGTCACGCCCGCACATACGGAACATCGCGCTCAGACCGCGCTCGGTCACCTGCGGGTTGGTGGAACCCGGGGTGATCGCGATAACGCCGGCTTCGTCGTAGATTTCCGAGGCTGGAATGGTGGAGGAAGAGCAGAAGTGACCGACCACGCCGGCGACTTTCTGGTTCACCAGGTCCTTGGCAACCGTCACCGCCTGCTTCGGTTCGCAGGCGTCATCGCCCTTGACCAGTACGATTTTCTCGCCGTTGACGCCGCCCGCCGCGTTGACCGCGTCCGCCGCTGCCTGTGCACCCTTCATGTACTGCTCGCCAAATGCCGCGTTGGCGCCAGTCATTGGACCCGCTACACCGATTTTCACATCAGCTTGAGCAAACGCAGAAACACCCAACGCAGTAGCCACTGCGAGGGCCAGAAAGCCTTTCTTGTAAAACGTCTGGGACATGAGGTGGTGCTCCAAGGTTTTTTTTAGTTGGCACTGCGACTTCACTTCACTGAATGCTCTGAGCAAGCGCCGTGCCATCGGTTTTTTATTCTTCAAAAAGTCGCTGCTTTCTTGTTATTTCGACTGTTTCGTTCCCATTTTCATTGGGCGTGCAACCGTCTAAACCGCGGAAGGTGAAACCTTTTTAAATCTGAGGCGCAACCCGCTTGCGCCATCATTGCAACCGCGGCACCAAACGACGTGCAACCAGCCTGTAACAGCTCGCGTCACCGAACTGCACACTGCTGGTGCGGGACTGCTACAACCCGCACCATTACAGGCTAGTCGCTGCATCGAAAAGCGCCGCTTCCGGCAACATATTTCAACACTCAGATTACGATGCGCAGGCACTGGCCCGCGTGATACAGCGAGAACCCGGCCTCGTACAGGCAACTGCGCAGGCCGACACCGGCCAGGGGCTGCATCGGTGCGAAGGGGATCGGCAGGGCTTGAGGATTTCCGTTACACAGGTAGTCGGCGAAGGCTTTGCCGACCACGGTGCCCGTGGTCACGCCACGGCCGTTGTAACCGGTGACGGCCACCAGTCCGGGTGCCGGCTCGAACAGCCTCATCAAATGATCGGGGGTGAAGGCGATGCGCCCGGTCCAGGTGCATTCCCATTCCACCGATTTCAGGTTGGGGAAGTAGTGTTGCTGCACCCGGTCAGCCCAGGCTTTGAGGAACCACGTCGGTTTCTGATTGCCATTGCCCAGGCTGCCGAGCAACAACCGGCCGTCCTTGTCGCGGCGAATACTGCTCAGCACCTGCCGCGTGTCCCACGAGCCCTGCCCGCCGGGGAGGATGTCATGGGCCGCGTCTTCGGTCAGCGGCACCGAGGCGACCTGATAGTAGTAACCGGGGAAGAAATTGCGCTTGAGTTCGGTCCAGTCGCCTTCGGTGTAGGCGTTGGAGGCGATCACCACTTGCTCGGCGAGCACCGATCCGTGCTCGGTCTGCACTGACCATTGCTGGCCCATGCGCTCGAGACGGGTAACCGGCGAGTGATCGAACATCTGCCCGCCCAGGCCCTTCACCGCGTTGGCCAGGCCGGTGACATAAGCCATCGGGTTGAGCGTGCCGGCACGCCGGTCGAGCAGTGCGGCGGCAATCTTCTGCGTACCGGTGGCTTGCTCGCAGGCCTTGCCGGTGAGCAGTTCGACCGGAGCGCCACGGCGCTTCCATTGTTGCTCGCGACTGCGCAGATCCGCTTCGCCCTTGGCGTTGTGCGCCATGTGCAGGGTGCCTTCGCGGCGCAACTGGCAATCAATGTTGTATTTATCCACAAGGCTGAACACCAGCGCCGGCGCCGCCCCTAGCATGCGGTTGAGCTGACTGCCGACCGCTTCGCCGAATCCGGCTTCGATCTCGTCCGGCGGGATCCACATGCCGGCGTTGACTAGCCCGACGTTGCGTCCGGAGCCGCCATGCCCGGCGCGATGAGCTTCGAGCACGCAGACGCTTTTGCCCTTCTCCAACAGATGCAGCGCCGCCGACAACCCGGTAAACCCGGCGCCGATCACGCAGACATCGACTTTGACCTCGCCCCGTAGCGCGGTGTTATCCGGGCGCTGAGGCGTGAGTTTTTCCCACAGACATTCTTCGCGTAACGGCATTGCCAGACTCCAACAGAAACCTGCCAAACACACTGCTGATCCTGTGGGAGCGGGCTTGGGTGGGGGGGGGGGGGGGGGGGAAAAAAACATGCTGCAGGACCAGCACACT
>NZ_JBYOKU010000053.1:0-35740 GCF_057799175.1 Pseudomonas sp. 14P5.3.2
AGCCCAACAAAAACACCACCCCCCCCCCCCCCCCCCCCCCCCCCAAACAATCCCGCTCCCACAGGGATCTGCATCTGATCCGGGATTTGCCAATAAAGCCCCGCACCTCGTAAGAGGGCGGGGCTTTTTAGTGCGCTGGAAAAGTTAATTCGAGTTGCCAGTGCAATCGAAAAAGATCGCAGCCTGCGGCAGCTCCTACTCTTCGCCCATCTGCGATTGCAGATAGTTCTCAAGACCGACTTTATCGATCAGGCCCAGTTGGGTTTCCAGCCAGTCGATGTGTTCTTCTTCGGACTCGAGAATGTCTTCGAGCAGTTCACGGCTGCCGAAGTCGCCAACCGATTCGCAATGGGCGATGGCGGCTTTCAGATCGGCGTGGCCGGTCTTCTCGATACGCAGATCGCACTCGAGCATTTCCCGGGTGTGCTCGCCAATGTGCAGCTTGCCCAGATCCTGCACGTTCGGCAGACCTTCAAGGAACAGGATGCGCTTGATCAGCTTGTCCGCGTGTTTCATCTCATCGATGGATTCGTGGTACTCGTGCTTGCCCAGCTTGTTCAGGCCCCAATCTTCATACATGCGCGCATGCAGGAAGTACTGATTGATCGCGACCAGCTCATTGGCAAGGATCTTGTTGAGATGCTGGATGACTGTAATGTCGCCTTTCATGATGGGAGTCCTGCCCTGTAATAGCTGTATATAAGGCGGAGTTTGAGCTTGGTACTTATAAGTGTCAAACCTAAGTTATTGAATAATAAATGAAATTAAATCTGAATAAGAATGTTTGTGTTCCGCGTCTAGCGCCTAAGCAGTTGATTTACGGGCATAAAAAAACCGGACATAAGTCCGGTTCTTCGAAATTGGGGTAATTACGCCGCTGTAAATTCTACCGGATACGGGATCGCGGCCTGGGCGGTTTGCAGTTTGGTCAGGGTTTCGCGGACCACTTCCTTGGCCAGGCAGGCACATTTGCCGCATTGGCTGGCGACGCCGGTGGCCTGGCGGACTTCTTTATAGCTGCAGCAACCTTCATAGATCGCTTCGCGGATCTGTCCGTCGGTGACGCCAGTGCAGAGACAAACATACATAAGTGAGAACCGTCGCTGGTTGTGACTCAATTGCGATGGATCTTAATGTTAACGAGAATGATTGTCAAAGTGCTTTCTGAACGCTTTATGAACGAATCGGCGATGACTGACGAACGGTGCTTAATGGCGATTTGCCTGGCCCCGAAAATGCGGCCCGGTTATCCGCTTTGGGCAAAAAACCGTTAAGGACAGGCGAAAAACGCAGTGTATGATGGTCGGCCCTTGCGAAGAGGGTTCGTGTCACAGGGCTGTCGCCTGAGGGTGGCAGGCTGGCCCGGACCCTGAACTTCAAAGTTATTCACCAGGAGATATCCATGAGCGTACTCGTAGGCAAACAAGCCCCTGATTTCACCGTACCGGCCGTACTCGGCAATGGCGAGATCGTTGACAGCTTCACCCTGTCCTCGGCCATCAAAGGCAAATACGGCCTGGTGTTCTTCTACCCACTGGACTTCACCTTCGTCTGCCCGTCCGAGCTGATCGCTCTGGACAACCGCATGGCTGACTTCAAGGCACGCAACGTAGAAGTGATCGCTGTGTCGATCGACTCGCACTTCACCCACAACGCCTGGCGCAACACCCCGGTGAACAATGGCGGCATCGGCCAGGTGAAATACACCATGGCTGCCGACATGAAGCACGACATCGCCAAGGCCTACGACGTTGAGTCCGAAGGCGGCGTGGCTTTCCGTGGCGCGTTCCTGATCGACGACAAGGGCGTTGTCCGCTCGCAGATCATCAACGACCTGCCGCTGGGCCGTAACATGGAAGAGCTGATCCGTCTGGTCGACGCTCTGCAATTCCACGAAGAGCACGGCGAAGTCTGCCCTGCCAACTGGAAAAAAGGCGACAAAGGCATGAACGCTTCGCCAGAAGGCGTTGCGGCTTACCTGACCGAGAACGCTGCTGCCCTGTAAGGCACAACGTCGAGGTACAAAAAAACCGGCCCACGTGGCCGGTTTTTTCATGTACGGGATTTGTCCGACGAGGATCAGTCGTCGAAGTCTTCCCAGCCGCCCATCTGTTTCCAGCGGTTGACGATGCCGCAGAACAGCTCGGCGGTCTTCTCGGTGTCGTAACGCGCCGAATGCGCTTCACGGCCGTCGAAGTCGATGTCGGCTGCCTGACAGGCCTTGGCCAGTACGGTTTGACCGTAAGCCAGACCGGCCAGCGTCGCGGTATCGAAGCTGGAGAACGGGTGAAACGGGTTGCGCTTCATGTCCAGACGCGCAACCGCAGCATTCAGGAAGCCAAGGTCGAAGCTGCTGTTATGGCCGACCAGAATCGCGCGCTTGCAGCCATTGGCCTTCAGCGCCTTGCGCACGCCACGGAAGATGTCGGTCAGCGCGGTTTCTTCGCTGACCGCCATGCGCAGCGGGTGATCGAGCTTGATCCCGGTGAACTCCAGCGCCGCCGCTTCGATGTTGGCGCCTTCGAACGGCTCGACGCGGAAGAAGTAGGTGTGATCCGGGTAGACGAAACCCTTTTCATCCATGGCGATGGTGGTCGCGGCAATCTCCAGCAGAGCGTCGGTGGCCGAATTGAAGCCACCGGTCTCTACGTCGACGACAACCGGCAGGTAACCGCGAAAACGTGCTGCCATTGGATGACGGGAACCGCCGCCGCCACCTTGACCGTCCAGTTCGTCGTCGAAATGGTCTTCACTCACGCGTGTTCCTCCAGCAGGCGCCAGCGCAGCTTTTCACCGGCGCGCAGCGGGATAACGGTCAGCTCGCCAAATGGCAGGCTGGTCGGGGCGGTCCATTCTTCGCGAACCAGGGTGATGCGATCGGTGTTGGCCGGCAGACCGTAGAAGCGTGGGCCGTTGAGGCTGGCGAACGCTTCGAGCTTGTCCAGCGCGTTGCGCTGTTCGAAAGCTTCGGCATACAGCTCGATGGCGGCGTATGCGGTGTAGCAGCCGGCGCAGCCGCAGGCGGCTTCCTTGGCGTGCTGGGCGTGCGGCGCCGAGTCGGTACCGAGGAAGAACTTCGCGCTGCCGCTGGTGGCGGCATCGAGCAGGGCTTCCTGATGGGTATTACGCTTGAGGATCGGCAGGCAATAGAAGTGCGGCCGAATCCCGCCCACCAACATGTGGTTGCGGTTGTACAGCAGGTGATGCGCGGTGATGGTCGCGCCGACGTTGGCCGAAGCCTCGTTGACGAACTGCACGGCGTCGCCGGTGGTGATGTGTTCGAACACCACTTTGAGCGTCGGGAAACGCTCGACGACACGGCGCATGTGCTCATCGATGAAAATCTTTTCGCGATCGAAGACGTCGACATCGCCACGGGTGACTTCGCCGTGGATCAGCAGCGGCATGCCGACTTCGGCCATGGCTTCCAGCGCCGGGAAGATCTTGTCGATGCTGGTCACCCCGGAATCGGAGTTGGTAGTGGCGCCGGCCGGGTACAATTTGGCAGCGTGCACGAAACCGCTGGCCTTGGCCTGACGAATTTCTTCGGGCTGGGTGCGGTCGGTGAGGTACAGCACCATCAGCGGTTCGAAACGACTGCCGGCCGGGCGGGCAGCGAGAATCCGCTGGCGATAGCCATCGGCTTCAGCGGCGTTGCGCACCGGTGGTACCAGGTTGGGCATGATGATGGCGCGGCCAAAGGTGCGCGCTACATCGGCAACGGTATTGGTCAACACGGCACCATCGCGAAGATGAATGTGCCAGTCGTCGGGACGCAGCAGGGTCAGGCGGTCGGACATGAGGGGATTCCAGGCGGGTCAAACTGAGGGGAATGCTACCGGAAAAGACTCTTGCAGGCACTCGCTATCAAGTTTTGCCGGAACCTTCCGATATCCCGTAGGTATGCCGTAAACATAGTGTGAATCGGTCTTTGTGTTACAGAAGCCAATGGAGCCTCCCGTGCGCCAGCGATATTTAGCCTTGCTCAGTGTGTTTGCCAGCCTCCCCGCGATGGCGCTCACCTACCAGACTCGTCTGGAGAACATTGAGTGGACGGTCGAGGGCGACAAGTTCGAGTGCCGCCTGACCCAGCCGATCACCGATTTCGGCTCGGGCCAGTTCGTGCGCAAGGCCGGCGAACAGGCGATATTCCGCCTCAATGCCTATAACGCCATGCTCGGCGGCGGTTCAGCGACGTTGCTTGCGGCGGCCGCGCCATGGCAACCGGGGCGCAACGACATCTACCTGGGCAGCGTCAGGATCGGCACCGGTAACGTGCTGTTCAACAGTTCGCAATCCCAGGCCGGCGGGCTGATCAGCGGTTTGCTGGACGGTCGCAGCCCGGTGGTGCGACGTGCGTCCGGCGATGGCCGGGTTTCGGAAGTGCGCCTGCTGCCGGTCAAGTTCAGCAAGGCCTTCAACGATTACCAGACGTGTGTGGCGAAATTGCTGCCGCAGAATTTCGACCAGATCAAACAATCGCAGATCGGTTTCCCGGGGGAAGGTACCGACCTGGACGCCGCCGCTCGGGCCAAGCTGCAAGTGATGCTCGAGTACATGAAGGCCGATCCGTCGGTCAATCACATCGAACTCGACGGCCACTCGGACAACAGCGGCAACCGTCTTACCAACCGAGAGCTGTCGCGCCGTCGCGCGCTGGCGGTGGTCGATTTCTTCAAGGCCAACGGCATCGCCGAATCGCAGATCACCGTGCGTTTCCATGGCGAGCAATATCCTTTGGTGCCGAACACCAATGCCACCAACCGGGCGAAGAATCGCCGGGTCAGCGTGAAGCTGGCACGGGTAGCACCGACCACCGCGCCAGCGCCGCAAGCCAGCGCGCCTGCCAACGCTGCGGCGACTTCCTGACCCGCCGGTCATCGTCGCGCTCTCGACAGATTCTGTCGCTTTGTCGTCTTAAGCTGTCGCGCCTCTGTAAATTATCGTATTTGAGCGGTAGACTCCTCGGCTTTCCGTAGAACCCCGTGGAGTGATGGCATGGCGGACGTAAACAAGGTCGTTCTGGCGTATTCCGGCGGCCTGGACACTTCGGTGATCCTCAAGTGGCTGCAGGATACTTATAACTGTGAAGTGGTGACCTTCACTGCTGACCTGGGTCAGGGCGAAGAGGTCGAGCCGGCTCGCGCCAAGGCTCAGGCCATGGGCGTCAAAGAAATCTACATCGACGACCTGCGCGAAGAGTTCGTGCGTGACTTCGTGTTCCCGATGTTCCGCGCCAACACCGTTTACGAAGGCGAGTACCTGCTGGGTACCTCCATCGCACGTCCGCTGATCGCCAAACGTCTGATCGAAATCGCCAACGAAACCGGCGCCGACGCCATTTCCCATGGCGCTACCGGCAAGGGCAACGACCAGGTGCGTTTCGAACTGGGTGCCTACGCGCTCAAGCCAGGCGTGAAAGTCATTGCTCCATGGCGTGAGTGGGACCTGCTGTCCCGCGAGAAGCTGATGGACTACGCCGAGAAGCACGCGATCCCGATCGAGCGTCACGGCAAGAAGAAATCTCCGTACTCGATGGACGCCAACCTGCTGCACATCTCCTATGAAGGCGGCGTGCTGGAAGACACCTGGACCGAGCACGAAGAAGACATGTGGCGCTGGACCGTCTCCCCGGAGAACGCTCCTGACACCCCGCAATACCTGGAACTGACCTACCGCAACGGCGACATCGTTGCCCTGGACGGCGTCGAAATGACTCCGGCCACCGTATTGGCAACGCTGAACAAAATCGGCGGTGCTCACGGTATCGGTCGTCTGGACATCGTTGAAAACCGTTACGTGGGCATGAAGTCCCGTGGCTGCTACGAAACCCCGGGCGGCACCATCATGCTGCGCGCTCACCGCGCCATCGAATCGATCACCCTGGACCGCGAAGTCGCTCACCTCAAAGACGAGCTGATGCCGAAATACGCCAGCCTGATCTACACCGGCTACTGGTGGAGCCCGGAGCGTCTGATGCTGCAACAGATGATCGACGCTTCCCAAGTCAACGTGAACGGCGTGGTTCGCCTGAAGCTGTACAAAGGCAACGTGATCGTGACCGGTCGCAAGTCCGACGATTCGCTGTTCGACGCCAATATCGCGACCTTCGAAGAAGACGGCGGCGCTTACAACCAGGCCGACGCGGCGGGCTTCATCAAGCTCAACGCGCTGCGCATGCGCATTGCTGCCAACAAGGGCCGCAAGCTGTTCTAAGCGTCGCGGGCCTGTAAAGAAGTGGCGGCTTGTCCCAGTGACAAAGCCGCCATTTTTTTTTGTGGTTGTCTGACGTTAACCCGCAACATATGTTGTTACGGTCAATTCCAGCATTTTCTTGAATGTCCACTTCAGGCATCTACTCTGTGTCTCATTCCCCCCTCAGCACCGTAGTACTTTGCGTGCTCACGTTATAAGCAACGAAAAGTTTGGCGCCTCCGTTTTTTTTCGCTTGTTTGACAAGGCTGAGGGTAATTTGCTTGAGCAGAGCGTCAGACGCTGAGTCGGTCAAAAATACCACTGCCTTGGCCGATTGCTTGCCAAGCTGAGGAAAGTGTTCGGCCAGCGCATTGAACGCCTGTGTGCTGTTCAGCGGACGTACATCGATGGCGCGCAACGTGCCCATGGATTTGGGCAGTTGGATGGTGTGCTCAATCCACGCTCGCTCCGGGCAGGATTCGTCAACGCCGCGTTCAGGTAGCGTCCACTCCTGACCGCCTGGTGCTCCGCGTGCCGGGGACGAACAGGGGATATTCTCCGTCTGCTTCAACTCATCAAAGACTTTTAGAAAACTGTCGTCCTTGTCGAAGTCCGAGGGCGCATACAATGAACGGTAGTTGAAGTTCAGCGTTAAAAAAAACAGCAACAGCAAGTAAAACGGGAAGCTGATCAGGAACCAGATATAGACTTCTCTTTCATCGTTATCAAGAAAAGGCAGGGAGATGGCCGCCGACGATTCGGAAATAAATGCAAATATTGCAATTACCGTCATGGGGTTGGTGATTTTTTTTCTGATTTTTATCATGGTGTTTGCTCATTAAGTGTGTTTTTCCAATGTGTTTATTGAATGATTTCATGTGGGTGAAGTTTTGCGTCTGATGCTCTTTTTTATATTAAATAAAATTCGTTGGGTAGAAGTATCTTGTTTCAGACGTTGATTGTTTAAAGTGTGTAGTGGCGTTCTTGCTGTTGTTTTTACAATCGATTGTCAGCCTGAAGCTGTCCGGCCTCAGCAGTGCGCTGTCATGCAACAACAGCAATTTTTGCAGTCTCTTCTTGCGCGAGAGGCTCTGGATCAGTGAGCCGGCTTGGGTTGCAGTGCGTAGTATTTTTCACGTCCAAGGCGTGGTCAGAGAAACGGCCGGGGCTTGCCAATATCACCAGCGGCGGTTTTTTGTAGGAATAGTCTTTTTTTGATGTAGGGAATGTCTTTGGCTGTGAGTGTGACGGAACTCTCTTGTGCCATGTCGGAAGTGACTAGGCTATTGTGCGGGTTCTAAAAATTCGAACAGCGAAACTGGACTTGCCCATGAATAAAGTGCTGATCGTGGATGATCACCCCGTCATTCGTCTTGCTGTGCGTATGCTGATGGAACGTCATGGCTACGAAGTTATTGCCGAAACAGATAATGGTGTGGATGCATTGCAACTTGCGCGTGAACAAATGCCGGATATCGTTATTCTGGATATTGGAATACCGAAGCTCGATGGTCTGGAAGTTATTGCCCGTCTGAACTCGACACCGATGCCATTGAAAGTTCTGGTGTTGACCTCTCAGGCACCCGGGCATTTTTCGATGCGCTGCATGCAGTCGGGGGCGGCGGGGTATGTCTGTAAACAACAGGATCTGACAGAGTTGCTCAGTGCGATCAAGGCCGTACTGTCCGGATATAGCTATTTTCCAAACCAGGCCCTGCATACCGTGCGAACCAGCCTCGGTAATGCCAGTGAGGCCGATATGGTAGACCGCCTTTCCGGGCGGGAAATGATGGTGTTGCAGCAATTGGCGCGGGGCAAGACCAACAAGGAAATCGCCGACGGCATGTTTCTCAGCAACAAGACGGTCAGCACTTACAAGACCCGTTTGTTATTGAAGCTCAATGCTCGGTCGCTGGTGGACCTGATTGAGCTGGCGCAACGCAACGGGCTGGTCTGATGGTCATGTTTGCTGACGGATCATGGACCGCTCGGTATCGGATTCCCGGAAAGTAAAAAGCCTCCGGTTCGGGAGGCTTTCAAGTATCAGAGATCAAAATCGTAATCGGCCAATTGCTTTTGCAGTCGGCGCTCCTCAAGCAGGTTATCGATGGTGCGACGCTTGCTCAGATTGGTCTTGGCGACCTCGACGACAGGTTCGGCGTCGTCGGTTTCCACAGCTGTGAAATCGTCATCTACATCCAGTTGTTCTTTGGTGTCAGTCATAAGGTGAACTCCAGGCTAAGACTGCCTTTGGCGCTCCTTATATCGATATTCCTGCTGCGGGTAAAAAAGATTTTTTCAATCGACGAATCAATTATTCCAATAGCCAGTCAATCGTCCGAGGTTTTGTGTTTGTACTCGCACAAATCTTCGATCCGGCAGCTGCCACAGCGTGGCTTGCGCGCCAGACACACATAGCGACCATGCAGAATCAGCCAGTGGTGAGAGTCGAGCAGGTAATCTTTCGGCACAAACTTCATCAACTTCTTTTCCACCTCGACCACATTTTTGCCCGGGGCAATGCCGGTGCGGTTGCTCACGCGAAAAATGTGCGTGTCGACCGCCATGGTCAACTGACGAAAAGCGGTATTGAGCACTACGTTGGCCGTTTTGCGGCCAACGCCGGGCAGCGCTTCCAGTTCTTCGCGCGTCTGCGGGACTTCGCCATTGTGCCGTTCGACCAGCATGCGACAGGTCTCGATCACGTTTTTCGCTTTGCTGTTATAAAGGCCGATGGTCTTGATGTATTCGGACAGCCCTTCGACGCCCAGCGCGTGGATCGCCGCAGGGGTATTGGCCACCGGAAACAGTTTGGCCGTGGCCTTGTTGACGCCAACGTCGGTAGATTGCGCCGAGAGGATTACCGCAATCAACAACTCGAACGGCGAGGAATAGGCCAGCTCGGTCTTCGGCTCGGGGTTGTCTTCATGAAGTCTGCGGAAGATTTCCAGACGTTTTGCGGCATTCATGGATGATGTGTTTCCTTGGAGAGAGCGTTCGAGCGGGTCCAGGCCTGGCGGGCAGCGAGCAGGAGTCCGAGCAAAATGAAGGCGCCGGGAGCCAGGGTGAGCAGGTGCAGCCCGTCGCTGAACAGAACCAGTCCTTGCCAGTGCTCGGACTGAACGCGGCCGATGTGCCCCTGACCGAACAGTTCACGCAGTACGGCCAGCGCCAGTAGCAGCGCGCTCGACAGGCCAAAAAACTTCAGGCGCTGGGCAAGCGCCTGACGAAAGAATCCATTGTATTCCAGCACCACGCATTGCAAGGCGATCAACCCGCCATAGATCCCGAGTGACTGTTGCCACTGCAACGCCCAGCGCTGCGCGAGGATATTGGTACAACTGGTCAGAGTGGCGGCCAGCAGCAGACTGGCCAGCAATAGGCTGTTGCCAGATAACCGCAAGCGCAGTGGGGCGATGCACACGCTGTAAATCCCCACAACGGCACTCGACATCAACAGCATGCCCAGCGCGCCAGCCAGTGTCGCGCTGGTGCCAAGCAGCAGCATCAGCGTCAAAGTGTTCGTCAGATTCGTCGGCCGGTTCATGATCCGGTCCCCAGCAAGATTGCCCGGTGCTCGTCAAAGTAGCGCAGAGCGTCATGGATGGCATTGAGAGTGGCGCGGGATGTGATGGTGGCGCCCGCCAGTTGATCGAACTGTCCCTGATCCTTTTTCAGTGCCCAGCCAGCGTCGTCAGGTGCGTTGCGCGACTTGCCGGTAAACGTCGCCAGCCACTGGTTCGGCCAGTCGCCGATGAGTCCGCCGAGCGCCGGTGTTTCGTTTTGCCGCAGGGTTTTTACTCCCAGCAGTCTGCCGTTGGCATCGATGGCGATCAGCAGTTCGATAACTCCGGCGTAGCCCTCGGTCTGGGTGCGCAACAACACTGCCACTGGCTGACCGGATTTGCTTGCGCGGTAACCTGCCAGCAGCGTGCTGTGGCTCAACGTTGTATCAGTCAGCGCCAGCGGCTGCTCCAGCGGCTGATTGTCGTAGGCATCGGCCGCGAGCACATCCAGCAATTTGCGGCTGTCGAGCAGGCGTTGCTCGCTGGCAATCTGCGGCGCACTGGCGCGCTGCACGACATAGGTCAAACCGAGACCGGCGCCGGCCAGCAGCACAAGGGTCACGACCGTAGCCGCGCGGTTCATGATTGCACCTGCGTCTGGCGGGCAGCGGCAAAACGCTCCAGAGCCGGTACACCGAGATTCATCAGCAACACGGCAAACGCGACACCGTCCGGGTAGCCGCCCCAGGTGCGGATCAGGTAGGTCAGCAAGCCGACACCCACCCCGAACAGCAGCCGGGCCAGCGGACTTTTGGCGCCGGACACCGGTTCGGTAATGATGAAAAACGCACCGAGCATGGTCGCGCCGCTCAGCAGATGAAACAGCGGTGAGCCGTGGGAATCGGAACCCGAGCCGTTCCAGCAGAGCAGGCTGACGACAAACAGGCTGGCGAGCATGCCGACCGGCGCTTGCCAGGCAATCACTCGGCGCTGCAACAGCCACAGCCCGCCAGCGAGAAACGCCAGATTGATCCACTCCGCACCGCGTCCACCGAAGCGGCCGAACGCCGGGTTGGCCGCGAACAGCTCATCCAGGGTCAGGCTTTTGTTGATGCGCAGATTGTCCAGCGCGGTGGCCTGCACCCAGGCGTCCGGCGCCTGGCCCAGATTCAAGACTTGCGCAAAAGCGGCCTGCAGATTCATGCCATGCGCCGGCCAGTGGGTCATCGGTTGCGGGAACAGCAGCATTGTCAGGGCGAAACCGAGCATGGCCGGGTTGAACGGATTCTTGCCGATGCCACCGTATAAATGCTTGCCGAACAGCAGGCCCGAAGCTACGGCCGTAACGGTCAGCCACCACGGGCAATAAGGTGGCAGGGCGGCGGCCAGCAATGTTGCGCTGACCAGTGCGCTGCCATCGCTGAGCGTCGGTTGCAAAGGTTGTCGGCGCAGGCGGGTGACACCGGCCTCGACCAGCAGTGCGCTGCTCGCCGCCAGGATCAGATTGATCAACACCCCCCAGCCGTAAAACCAGAACAGTGCCAGCAGCCCCGGCAGCGTGGCCAGCAGCACCCGCTTCATCGCCTGTTGCAGGCGATCATCCGGTGCCTCACGGGGCGACATGATCTTGCACCTGACGCTCGGCCACCTGCAGGCGGGCGCGGGCCTTGTCGAGGGCTTCGCTCGGCGTGTCGGCGCGGCGTTCGAGTTTGTTCAGGTCGGCGCGGGCGTAGGCCAGTTCGGTTTTCAACTGGCGAAGCTGGCTGTCGATCGGGCGCTTTTCTACGCGCACCAGATCAGGCGCAGGCTGTTCACTTGCCGCTTCGGCAGCGTGAAGGGCCTGCTCGGCGTCATGCAGTGCCTGTTCGCGCGTGGCGATCTGCTCCGCTGGCGCTTCGGCGGTCTGCGCCTTTTTCAATTCGGCGCGACGCATGGCCAACTGGATTTTCGCCCGCTTCAGATCCGCGTCCTTCGCCGGGGCCGGGGCCGCAGCGGCCGGAGCAGCGGTGGCGCTGCTTTCGAGTTTCGCCAGCGCCTGTTCGGCGGCTTCGAACTGCTGTTGCAACACGATCAGTTGCGATTGCTGTTCGAAGGTCGGTGGATGGCCGAAGGCTTTCAGCGATTTGTGCAATTGCGCGCGGCTCATGGCGACGTCGATCTTGGCTTTTTTCAGCGCCGCGTCGGCGGTCGCGGCTTTCTGCGCGCGCACCCGTTCCAGAGCGGCTTGCACCGGATCGAGAGTGGCCACCGCGGGTTGCGTTGCGCGCCGTGCCCGGGCTTCGCGCTCAGCCTGTTTCTGCTCTTCTTCGCGCTGCAGGCGGGCGTTGCGGCGTTCAAAACGCTGGCGTGCATGATCGCGTTTGGCCGTGCGCGCGCGCTGTTCTTCAAGGCTGGACGCCAGGCCACCGACCACCGGCAAGGTGCCGAGCGGCAGCGGATGCATCTCGATGCAATCCACCGGGCACGGCGCCACGCACAGGTCGCAACCGGTGCATTCGTCGATCAGCACGGTGTGCATCAGTTTCGCCGCGCCGACGATGGCGTCGATCGGACAGGCCTGGATGCACTTGGTGCAGCCGATGCACTCGGCCTCGCGGATGTAGGCCACTTGCGGCGGTGCCGAGCCACGGCTGATGTCCAGTTCCAGCACCGGCACCTTCAACAGTTCAGCCAGGGCGGTAATGGTTTCGACGCCCCCCGGCGGGCACTTGTTGATCGGTTCGCCATCGACGATGCCTTGCGCATAGGGTTTGCACCCGGGGTGGCCGCATTTGCCGCACTGGGTCTGCGGCAGGAGGGCATCGATGAGTTGAATCAGACTCATGTTTTGATCAGTCCACTGAATCCGAGAAAAATCACTGCAATCAGTCCGGCGCCGATCAGATCGATCGGCAAGCCGCGAAAGGGCAGAGGAATGTCGTTGTCCGCAGTGCGTTCGCGCAGGTCGCTGAACAGGCTCAGCACCAGCCAGAAACCCAGCCCGGCACCCAGGCTCAGCGCCGTTGCCTGCAGCAGGCCGCGATCATTTTGCGCATTGATCAAGGCCAGCCCCAGCACGCCGGCATTGCCCAGCAACAGCGGCCATAGCCCATCGAACGGCCAGTCAGGCAGCCCGCGAGCCAGCAGCTTCAGCAGCGGCGCGATCAGCAGCACACTGAGCGGCAAGAACACAAACAGCTGCAGTGCCTGCAATTGCAGCGGCACCAGCAGCCAGTGCCAAATCAGGTAACCGATGATGCCAACGCTCAGCATCAGGCACGCCGTCGCCAACCCCAGTGCATGCACCTGGCGCCGACTGCCGGCCAGCAGCGGATTGACGCCCAGCGGCCAGTGCAACACGAAGTTGTTGAGCAGGGCGGCACTGATCAGCGTAAGCGCAAGTTCGGTCATGGTTCTGCCGGCAGAAACGGGCGGGTGTCACTCAAGGTTAGGCATTATCCGGCACCCGCGAAGGGTGGGCCAGATATGAAAAATCCCACAGGCCTGCAGAACATGCCTGTGGGATCGTTTTACCGCTGGGTCTTACTTGATGCGTTGACCCGGCTTGGCGCCGCTGTCCGGGCTCAGCAGGTAGATTTCTTCACCGCCAGGGCCGGCTGCCATCACCATGCCTTCGGAGATGCCGAACTTCATTTTCCGTGGCTTGAGGTTGGCGATCATCATGGTCAGGCGACCGTCGAGTTTCGACGGATCCGGGTAAGCGCTCTTGATCCCGGAGAACACGTTGCGCTGCTCGTCACCGATGTCCAGAGTCAGGCGCAGCAGCTTGTCGGCACCTTCCACGTGCTCGGCCTTGACGATCAGGGCTACGCGCAGGTCGACGGCGGCGAAGGTGTCGAAGTCGATTTCCGGCGACAGCGGATCCTTGGCCAGTTCGCCATTGCCCGCAGGCGCGGCAGCGCCGGTATCGGTCTGGCTGGCGGTCAGGTCTTCTTTCGAGGCGTCGGTCATGGCTTGCACTTTTACCGGGTCGATGCGGGTCATCAACGGTTTGAATTCGTTCAACTGGTGGTTGGCCAGCAGCGTGGTGTGGTCGTTCCAGGTGAGTGGGGCGACGTTGAGGAATGCCTCGGCGTCGGCGGCCAACAGCGGCAGCACCGGTTTGAGGAAGATCACCAACTGGCGGAACAGGTTGATGCCGGTGGCGCAGATCGCCTGGACTTCATCCTGCTTGCCTTCCTGCTTGTTCAACGACCAAGGCGCCTTGTCGGCGATCCAGGCGTTGGCGCGGTCGGCCAGGGCCATGGTTTCACGCATGGCGCGGGCGAAATCGCGAGCTTCATAGGCGTCGGCAATGCTTGGCGCCGCGGCGAGGAACGCTTCGGTCAGCTCTGGCGCAGCGTTGTTGTCGACCAGCAGGCCGCCGTTGCCCTTCTGGATGAAACCGGCGCAGCGGCTGGCGATGTTGACCACTTTGCCGACCAGGTCGGAGTTGACCTTCTGCACGAAGTCTTCGAGGTTCAGGTCGAGGTCATCGACGCCACGCCCCAGCTTGGCCGCGTAGTAGTAGCGCAGGTATTCCGGCGACAGGTGATCCAGGTAGGTACGGGCCTTGATGAAGGTGCCGCGGGACTTGGACATCTTCTGGCCGTTGACGGTCAGGTAGCCGTGCACGTTGATCCCGGTCGGCTTGCGGAAACCGGCGCCTTCGAGCATGGCGGGCCAGAACAGCGCGTGGAAGTTGACGATGTCCTTGCCGATGAAGTGGTACAGCTCGGCGGTGGAGTCCTTGCCCCAGAACGCGTCGAAGTCCAGCTCCGGCGTGCGGTTGCAGAGGTTCTTGAAACTGGCCATGTAGCCGATCGGCGCGTCCAGCCACACGTAGAAATACTTGCCCGGCTCGTCGGGGATCTCGAAACCGAAGTACGGCGCATCGCGGGAGATGTCCCACTGCTGCAGGCCGGCGTCCAGCCACTCGGCAATCTTGTTGGCCACGGCGTCCTGCAGGGTGCCGCTGCGGGTCCAGGTCTGCAGCATCTGCTGGAAGTCCGGGAGCTTGAAGAAGAAGTGCTGGGAATCCTTGAGTACCGGCGTGGCACCGGAGATCGCCGACTTCGGATCCTTCAGATCGGTCGGGGCGTAGGTCGCACCGCATTTTTCGCAGTTGTCGCCGTACTGGTCTTCAGTGCCGCATTTCGGGCAGGTGCCCTTGATGAAGCGGTCGGCCAGGAACATTTTCTTTTCCGGGTCGAAATACTGGGTGATCGAGCGCTGGGCAATATGCCCGGCGTCACGCAGCTTCAGGTAGATCTGGCTCGACAGCTCACGGTTTTCTTCGGCGTGAGTGGAGTGGAAGTTGTCGAAGTCGACCAGGAACTCGGCAAAGTCGGCGCTGTGTTCAGCCTGCACGTTGGCGATCAGTTGTTCCGGGGTGATGCCTTCCTTTTCCGCGCGCAGCATGATCGCCGAACCGTGGGCGTCGTCGGCGCAGACATAGATGCATTGATTGCCGCGATGCTTCTGGAAGCGCACCCACATATCGGTCTGGATGTATTCCAGCATGTGGCCAAGGTGAATCGAACCGTTGGCGTAGGGCAGGGCGCTGGTGACGAGGATCTTGCGTGGTTCGGACATGTGGGGCTTCGCTACTTGATGAAACGGAGGTCGGCCACTATAAAGCGCTGGCGCATATTTTTCACCCTGTGCACCTGTTTCCGGATGACTTGAGCACAATAATTGTGGCGAGGGAGCTTGCTCCCGCTGGGTGGCGCAGCCGCCCCGTCCCGGCAATGTCAGATAGACCGGATAAGCCTGATTGCGCCTGCTGCGCAGTCGAGCGGGAACAAGCTCCCTCGCCACAAAGTCGAGTCGAAGCATAAATCGCCTGACCACAAATCAATCTGCGGGGTACGATACCCGCCATCTTTTCCCAGTCTTGTTATCGGAGTTGCCCATGAGTGCCGTCACTCGCGCAGCGGTGGAAGCCGTCCTCAGCCAATACACCGACCCTTACCTGAATCAGGACCCGGTCAGCGCCGGTTGCGTGAAGCACATCGAGATCGATGGCGACCGCGTCAAGGTTCAGCTGGAAATCGGCTACGCCGCCGGTCTGTTCAAGAGCGGCTGGGCGCAATTGTTGCAGTTGGCCATCGAAAACCTCGATGGCGTGACGATCGCCAAGGTCGAGGTCAACAGCGTGATCGCCGCGCACAAGGCTCAGGCACAGATCCCGGGCCTGGCCAACGTCAAGAACGTGGTCGCCGTGGCTTCGGGCAAGGGGGGGGTGGGCAAGTCGACCACCGCGGCCAACCTCGCGCTGGCGCTGGCCCGCGAAGGCGCCAAAGTGGGGATTCTCGACGCTGACATCTATGGCCCGAGCCAGGGGATCATGTTCGGCATCCCCGAGCGCACCCGCCCCGAGGTCAAGGATCAGAAGTGGTTTGTGCCGCTCAAGGCCCACGGTGTCGAAGTCATGTCGATGGCGTTCCTGACCGACGACAACACGCCGATGGTCTGGCGCGGGCCGATGGTCTCCGGCGCACTGCTGCAACTGGTTACGCAAACCGCGTGGGGCGACCTGGATTATCTGGTCATCGACATGCCGCCAGGCACCGGTGACATCCAGCTGACCCTGGCGCAGAAAGTCCCGGTGGCCGGCGCCGTGATCGTCACCACCCCGCAGGATCTGGCGTTGCTCGACGCGCGCAAAGGCGTGGAAATGTTCCGCAAGGTCAACATTCCGGTGCTGGGCGTGGTGGAAAACATGGCGGTGCACATCTGCTCGAACTGCGGACATGCAGAGCACCTGTTCGGTGAGGGCGGTGGCGAGAAGCTGGCGACCCAATATGGCGTCGAACTGCTGGCCTCGCTGCCGCTGTCGATGCTGATCCGCGAACAGGCCGATGGCGGCAAGCCAACGGTGATCGCCGAGCCGGACAGCCAGATTGCCATGGTCTACCAGGAACTGGCTCGCCACGTCGGCGCGCGCATTGTGTTGCAGGAAGCGGCGACGCCGGCGATGCCTAATATCAGCATCAGCGACGATTGATCAATCGGTAACGCTGAAAACCTGTAGGAGTGAGCCTGCTCGCGATAGCGGATTAACATTCAACGAACATGTTGAATGAATGACCGCAATCGCGAGCAGGCTCACTCCTACAGTTGGTTTTGTGGTGGTGACTTAGATCCGCAACCCGCCATCCATCTCCAGAATCCGCCCGGTGTAGTAGTCGTTCTCGAAGATGTACGCCGCCGAATGGGCGATCTCTTCCGGCTTGCCCATGCGCTTGAGCGGAATACCCGAGGTCATCTTCTCCAGCGCTTCCGGCTTCATGCCCAGGGTCATCTCGGTTTCGATGAAGCCCGGCGCAATGCCCGCCACACGAATGCCGTAACGCGCCAGTTCCTTGGCCCAGGTCACGGTGGCGGCGGCCACGCCAGCCTTGGCGGCAGAGTAGTTGGTCTGGCCGACGTTACCAGCGCGGGAGATCGACGAGATGTTGATGATCGCGCCGCTGTTCTTCAGCTCGACCATTTTCGCCGCGACTTCCCGAGTGCAGAGGAACACGCCGGTCAGGTTGACGTCGATCACCGCCTGCCACTGGGCCAGGCTCATCTTGGTCATTTCGCCGTCCTTGACCTTGAGCAGCAGGCCGTCACGCAGGATCCCGGCGTTGTTGATCAGGCCATGGATCGCGCCGAAATCTTCGGCGACCTGGACGACCATGTGCTCAACCTGTTCTTCATTGGCCACGTTGCACAGATAGCTGCGCGCCTCGACGCCCTTGGCCTTGCAGGCTGCCACCGCGTCGTCGAGTTTTTCCTGATTGAGGTCGACCAACGCGAGCTTCGCGCCTTTGTCGGCGAAATACTCGGCCATGGAACGGCCCAAACCCTGGCAACCGCCGGTGATAATGATTACTTTGTCGTTGAGTTGCATTCGCATGCCCCGATAGCCGGTCTGATTGGTTTTTGTTATTGGCGACGCTCGATCCGTACCGGTTATGGCCAGATTGCACATGAGCATTGCCCGATGGCGTGACCGGGACTTATCCCCAGGCGCCTGTCCGTTTTTTCGACGGATTCTATATAAGGAGTCATAAATTGAGCGTTGAAGCGGCCAAGAATGCCCGAGAATTGCTTCTCAAGGAATACCGTGGCGTATTGTCGACCCACTCCAAATCGATGCCCGGTTTCCCGTTCGGCTCGGTGGTGCCGTATTGCCTGGATGAGCAGGGCCGCCCGCTGATCCTGATCAGCCGCATTGCCCAGCACACCCGCAACCTGCAGAAGGACCCGAAATGTTCGCTGCTGGTGGGTGAGCGCGATGCCGACGACGTGCAGGCCGTTGGTCGCCTGACCTATCTGGCCGAAGCGCAGAAGCTCGAAGACCCGGCTGCCATCGAAGCCGCGGCCGAACGCTACTACCGTTACTTCCCCGACTCGCAGAACTACCACAAGGCCCACGACTTTGATTTCTGGGTGCTCAACCCGGTGCGTCACCGCTACATCGGCGGTTTCGGCGCGATTCACTGGGTTGATCAGCTGACCCTGGCCAACCCGTTCGCCGGCAAGGCTGAAATCAGCATGGTCGAGCACATGAACAGCGATCACGCCAAAGCCATCGCTCACTATGTGGAACTCAGCGGGCTGCCGAAAACCGAACCGGCGCAACTGGCCGGGATCGACAGCGAAGGCATGCACCTGCGCATCGGTCAGGCGCTGTACTGGCTGCCGTTTCAAGCGCCTTGTCATACGCCGATACAAGTGCGCGAAGCCTTGGTTTCTCTGGCTCACGCCGAGGTCTGGCCAAAAAATGCGGTGGCCGACGCTTGAATTCACGAAAGGGCGACGTCATCTAAGGCTTACTGCAAGGCATTTCTTGCGTTGAGGAATCTTTGATGCGCCCTTTTTTGTTGCTCTTTCTGCTGTTTCCGGTGCTGGAGCTGTTCGTATTCGTCAAAGTGGCAGGGGCTATCGGGTTTTTCCCGGCCCTGCTGCTGATCATTCTCGGCTCGATGTTCGGTGTGTTCGTACTGCGCGTCGCCGGTCTGGCAACTGCGCTGCGTGCCCGTGAAAGCCTGAATCGTGGTGAGTTGCCCGCACAGACCATGCTTGAAGGCCTGATGCTGGCACTGGCCGGTGGCCTGTTGATCCTGCCGGGCTTCGTCAGTGACGTGGTCGGTCTGGTGATGCTGCTGCCGTTCACCCGTCGCCTGCTGGCGAACAAGATGCGCCAGCGCGCCGAAGAACAGGCCATGCGTCAGCGTGCCTTCGCCGACGACCTGCAACCGCGTGGCGGTCCTGCACCGCGCCAGCCTCTGGGCCGCGAGGGGGATGTGATCGAAGGCGAGTTCGAACATCGCGACAGCAAGTAACCCCAGCATCGACACGGCACCTTCGGGTGCCGTTTCTTTATGCGCGGCATTCAAGGGGCAAATCATGAAAAAATTTTGCCCCCCCACCCTTGTAATAAGCTTATGCGCCCTTATGTATCGGTCACCGAAAGGTTTCCGGCATTTGAGTCGGACAGACTTCCGCGGTTCGCTCGACGAATCGCAACCGGCGCAGGCCGGATTTGTTAAACCCGCCGGGACTACACCGGCCGATGAAAACCACAATTAGGAGAGATCGACAATGAAGCTTCGTCCTCTGCATGACCGCGTCGTCATCCGTCGCAGCGAAGAAGAAAAGAAAACCGCTGGCGGTATCGTCCTGCCAGGTTCGGCTGCTGAAAAAGCCAACCACGGTGTGATCGTCGCTGCAGGCCCAGGCAAGACTCTGGAAAACGGTGAAGTGCGTGCGCTGGCCGTTAAAGTCGGCGACAAGGTTGTGTTCGGTCCTTACTCCGGCAGCAACACTGTGAAAGTCGACGGCGAAGACCTGCTGGTAATGGCTGAGAACGAGATTCTCGCTGTACTGGAAGGCTGATTTCCCCGCTCATTTTCCCGTTACTACAAAGTATTTAAGGAATATCGATCATGGCTGCTAAAGAAGTTAAGTTCGGCGATGCCGCCCGCTCCAAGATGCTCAAAGGCGTCAACGTTCTGGCTGACGCGGTAAAAGCGACCCTGGGCCCGAAAGGCCGTAACGTGATCCTCGAGAAGAGCTTCGGCGCTCCGACCATCACCAAGGACGGCGTTTCCGTCGCCAAGGAAATCGAACTCGAAGATCGCTTCGAAAACATGGGCGCGCAGCTGGTCAAAGACGTTGCCTCCCGTGCCAACGATGACGCTGGTGACGGTACTACCACCGCGACCGTTCTGGCTCAGTCGATCGTCAACGAAGGCCTGAAAGCCGTCGCTGCCGGCATGAACCCGATGGACCTGAAGCGCGGTATTGACAAAGCGACCATCGCGATCGTCAAAGAGCTGAAAGCCCTGTCCAAGCCATGCGCTGACACCAAGGCTATCGCTCAGGTAGGCACCATCTCCGCCAACTCCGACAACTCCATCGGCGACATCATTGCCGAAGCCATGGAAAAAGTCGGTAAAGAAGGCGTGATCACCGTTGAAGAAGGCTCGGGCCTGGAAAACGAACTGTCGGTTGTAGAAGGCATGCAGTTCGACCGTGGCTACCTGTCCCCGTACTTCGTCAACAAGCCAGACACCATGGTTGCCGAGCTCGACGGCCCGCTGATCCTGCTGGTCGACAAGAAGATCTCGAACATCCGCGAAATGCTGCCAGTGCTGGAAGCCGTTGCCAAAGCCGGCCGTCCACTGCTGATCGTTGCCGAAGACGTTGAAGGCGAAGCCCTGGCGACTCTGGTAGTGAACAACATGCGTGGCATCGTCAAGGTTGCAGCCGTCAAGGCGCCAGGCTTCGGCGACCGTCGCAAGGCCATGCTGCAGGACATCGCCGTTCTGACCGGCGGTACCGTAATCTCCGAAGAGATCGGCCTGAGCCTGGAAAGCACCACCCTGGAGCACTTGGGTAACGCCAAGCGCGTGACCCTGTCCAAGGAAAACACCATCATCGTTGACGGTGCTGGCGTACAAGGCGACATCGAAGCCCGTATCACTCAGATCCGCGCCCAGGTTGCTGAAACTTCCTCGGACTACGACCGTGAAAAACTGCAAGAGCGTCTGGCCAAGCTGTCCGGCGGCGTTGCAGTGATCAAGGTTGGCGCTGGTTCCGAAGTTGAAATGAAAGAGAAGAAGGCCCGCGTTGAAGACGCCCTGCACGCGACCCGTGCAGCCGTTGAAGAAGGCGTGGTACCTGGCGGTGGCGTTGCGCTGATCCGTGCTCTGGAAGCCCTGACCGAACTGACCGGCGACAACGCTGACCAGAACGTTGGTATCGCTGTACTGCGTCGCGCTGTTGAAGCGCCGCTGCGCCAGATCGCTGCCAACTCCGGTGACGAGCCAAGCGTAGTCGTCAACGAAGTGAAGAACGGCAAAGGTAACTTCGGTTACAACGCTGCGACTGGCGAATACGGCGACATGATCGAAATGGGCATCCTGGACCCAACCAAGGTAACCCGTTCCGCTCTGCAAGCAGCCTCTTCGATTGGCGGTCTGATCCTGACCACCGAAGCTGCTGTCGCTAACGCTCCAGAGAAAGCGGCTCCTGCTGGCGGCGGTATGCCAGACATGGGCGGCATGGGTGGCATGGGCGGCATGATGTAAGCCAGCCTTACCCCTGTAACGAAAAACCCCGCCTGCGATGAGCAGGCGGGGTTTTTTATTGCCTTCGATTTTCGGTTGGCTGAGGACCGCGGCGCGGCCATCGCTGGCAAGCCAGCTCCCACAGGTTTAGCGCAATCCCTGTGGGAGCTGGCTTGCCAGCGATGGCGTCATGTCAGTCGGCACGTAGGCCGACTGACACCACGAACATCCGCATCAGTTACTGTTCGCTGACCTGGACAGTGCTGTCCTTCGCAGGCTTCCAGCTCAACAACTGCTGTTTGAAGCCATAACTGGCCGCTTGGTAATACGCAATTGCCCGGCTGACCAGCGGATCGTCGCTGGTAACTCGCGATTCACGGCTCTCGGTCAACGCCTCATCATGCCGGCGCAGGCCCTGGCGCGGACTGAGGATCGCCAGATCCTTGCCATCGAACAGACCCAGATGCTGATAGTTGCCGACCACCACGCGCGGTGGCAGCGGGTTGTCCTGCAGCAGGTTGCGGCCAAAGAACGTCGAGGTGTAATCCAGGTTCAGCAGGCCCAGCAGCGTCGGAGCCAGATCGATCTGGCTGGCCAGTTGTGCGCTCTCGCGAGCTTCGATCATTTTCGGCGCATAGATGAACAGCGGGATCTGATAGTTGCTGATCGGCAGGTCTTCTTTACCAGCGCTGCCCGCGGTGTGGTCGGCGACGAAAATGAAGATCGTGTTGTCGAACCACGGCTTCTGCCGCGCCTGCTCGAGGAATTGGCCGATGGCGTAGTCGGTGTACTTCACCGCGCCATCGCGGCCGTTACCGGACTTGATGTCGATCCGGTTGTCCGGGTAGGTGTAAGGACGATGGTTGGACGTGGTCATCAGTTGCAGCAAAAACGGCTGTTGCTTGGCGTAGTCGGCGTCCGCCAGTTTCAACGTCTGGCGATACAGGTCTTCGTCGGCCATGCCCCAGGCGTTCTTGAAGTGGATCTCGGCTTCATCGACGCTGCTCTGGTCGACGACGCGATAGCCGTTGCCGCTGAAGAACGCGTTCATGTTGTCGAAGTAGCCGCGTCCGCCATAGACGAACACGCTGTCGTAACCCACCGCGCTCAGTTGCTGGCCAAGGCTGGCGAAACCGCTTTCGCGGCCGATGCGCTTGACGATCGAGCGGCCCGGCGTCGGCGGGATGGCCAGGGTGATCGCTTCCAGACCACGGTCGGTGCGGGTACCGGTGGCGTAGAAGTTATTGAAGTACAGGCTCTGCTTGCGCAAGGCGTCGAGGTTGGGCGTCAGGTTGCGACCGTCGCCATTGCTGCCCAGGTACTTGGCGCTCAGGCTTTCGATGGTCACCAGCACAATGTTCGGCTTGCGCGGGGTGCCCGGGTTGTCGATCACCCGGCGGATGTCCTGCGGGTCCTTGCCGATGAAGCGCGCGTCGCTTTCACTCAGCTCGGCGCGGATCTGGCTGGCGACTTTTTCCGCCGGCAGGCTCTTGTAGAACTGGGTGTAGTCCAGTTCATTGTTACGGAACGCGGCGAAGAATTGATACGGGCCGTTGCTGGCCAGTTCGTTCTGGTAGGCGTTGCCGCCCTGGGCACGCGGGGCGTCCTGGCTGAGCAGTTGCAGGCTCAGGCCCGCGACGATCAACAGGCCCAATGCGCTGAGCAGACGCCCGCGCAGCGCTGGCAACGGGGCATTCATGGCGGCATTGAACGGCTTGCGCAGGGCAAAACTGATCACCACGGCCAGCACCGCGAGGAGGCTCAGCAGTTTGCCGATCGGGTACGACTCGAGGACGTTGTTCAGCACTTCGTCGGAATACACCAGGTAATCGACGGCGATGAAGTTGAAACGCACGCCGAACTCGTCCCAGAACAGCCATTCGGCCACCGCCACGAACAGCATGGCGAACAGGCTGATGGTCAGCAGGGCGCGCAGGAACCCGCGATGCCCACGACGACGCCACAGGCCCGGCGGGCAGAGCAGCAGGTACAAGCCCATCGGCAGCGCGGCGTAGGCGAGAAACCCCAGGTCATAAAGCGCGCCAATGCCGAATGCGGAAAGGGCAAAACCGCCAGCCTCATCCAGGTGAGTCAGCAGCAGTACCGCTCGAGTCAGGAGAAAAATGACCAGCCAGGCGCCGGTGATCAACAGCAGAAAGCGCATGGGCGCCGTCTTGAAAGGGTCCATTGTCTAGTTTTCCTTATATCAATGGCGCGGGAGTTTCACGGCGCTACTGTAATCAGGTTGTGAACCGATAGTGAAAACTTTGTTAAGTAATTAATTTGGCTTGAAAAACCGATATCCATAAGGACCGGCCCTAGCCCTGAGCCGGCGTTGGCCTTAAGCTGCCGGGCCGAGACGGCCGTTACTGTGTGCGGAGGAGCTGCCCATGCGAATTTTATTGGTTGAAGACAACCGCGATATCCTGGCCAACCTGGCCGATTACCTGGGGCTCAAAGGCTATACCGTCGATTGTGCCCAGGACGGCTTGTCGGGCCTGCACCTGGCGGCCACCGAGCATTACGATCTGATCGTGCTCGACATCATGTTGCCCGGGATCGACGGCTATACCCTGTGCAAGCGCCTGCGTGAAGATGCCCGACGCGACACGCCGGTGATCATGCTCACCGCCCGCGATCAACTGGACGACCGCCTGCAGGGCTTCAAGTCCGGGGCCGACGATTATCTGGTCAAACCGTTTGCGCTGTCGGAACTGGCGGCACGCATCGAAGCGGTGATGCGTCGCACCCAGGGCGGCGGACGCCGTGCGCTGCAGGTCGGGGACCTGAGCTACGACCTCGACACGCTGGAAGTCACCCGCGATGGCAAGCTGCTCAAGCTCAACCCGGTCGGCCTGAAACTGCTGGCGGTATTGATGCAGAAGAGTCCGCACGTCCTGCGCCGGGAAATTCTTGAGGAAGCGCTGTGGGGCGATGACTGCCCGGACA
This sequence comes from Pseudomonas sp. 14P5.3.2, assembly GCF_057799175.1. Lineage (NCBI taxonomy): Bacteria > Pseudomonadati > Pseudomonadota > Gammaproteobacteria > Pseudomonadales > Pseudomonadaceae > Pseudomonas > Pseudomonas sp. 14P5.3.2. Next base: position 24,197 of record NZ_JBYOKU010000053.1, read on the forward strand.
GCGACAGCCTGCGCAGCCACGTCCACCAATTGCGTCAGGTGATCGACAAGCCATTCGCCAAACCGTTGCTGCAAACCGTGCACGGCGTGGGTTACCGCTTGGCCGAGGGGCGTGATGGAGTTTAAGCAAAGCCTTTCCCAGCGGATCATCATCGCCTTTGCGCTGATGAGTGCGCTGGTGGCCGGGGCCTTCGCCATGGGCATTGTGGCGACGGTGCACCTGGTGGAGGAGAAACTGATTTCGGCAGGGCTGGGCGGCGACCTGCAACGTCTGCTGCTGATGGACAACGTCTCGGACTGGAGCCATCGCCCCGAGCCCGATCAGTTGTTCTATTTCAGCGGCGGACCGGGTGATTTCGAACTGCCCAAGGATCTGCGCCACCTCGATGCGGGCTTCCACGAAGTGTTCCGCGAGCAGCTGTCGTATCACGCGATGGTCGAGATCGTCGACGGTCGTCGTTATGTCCTGCTGCAGGATCAGAGCGATTTCGAAGAGCGTGAACGCGTGCTGTTCGCTGTGGTGCTGGTGGGCTTTGTGCTCAGTCTGGCGCTGGCGGTGTTTCTCGGCTGGGTGTTGGCGCGCAAGGTCATGGCGCCGGTCGTGCGCCTGGCACGGCAAGTGCGCCACCGCGATCAACTGCTCGGTCTGGCGCCGCCGCTGGCACCGGACTATGCGGCTGACGAAGTCGGCGAGCTGGCCGTGGCGTTCGATGCCACGCTCGGGCGTCTGCGTCAGGCGCTGACGCGCGAGCGGCTGTTTACCAGCGACGTCAGTCACGAACTGCGCACCCCGTTGATGGTGCTGGCCAGTTCCTGCGAACTGCTGCTGGAAAACCCGGGGCTGGATCAGCGCGGCCGCGCCCAGGTCGAGCGCATCGCCCGCGCCAGCGAAGAAATGCGCGAGCTGGTGCAGACCTTCCTGATGCTCGCCCGTGCCCAGCGCGAAGACGCCGGTTCCGCGCCGCAGCAGAATCTCAGCCAGGTGGCCGACGGCTTGTTGGGGATCTGGCGCGAACCGATCGAGTCGAAAGGGCTGCAGCTGATATTTGAACCGGGCAATCCGCCGGACACCCGCTTCAACGCGACTTTGCTCAGCGCGGTCATGGGTAACTTGCTGCGCAATGCCTGTCACTACACCGAGCACGGATTCATCCGCCTGACGCTCAACGACAACGGCTTCGTCGTCGAAGACTCGGGCGTCGGCATTCCCGAGGAAAAACGTGAAGCCATGTTCCAGCCATTCGTGCGCGGCAATGAGAAGCGTGGCGAAGGCCTGGGCCTGGGCTTGTCGCTGGTGCAGCGGATCTGTGAAAACCAGGGGTGGGAGGTGACGCTGAGCACCATGCAGCCCAATGGCTGTCGTTTCGAAGTCACGCTGGGACAGCGTTGACGGTCGCTGATGGCCCCGCGCTATTGCTTTCCCCGTGTAAAACCCTGTAATAGATTGCCGGTTTACCTGACGTAATTTTCACAAAGGGACGACCTGACGCTGACACGCCACTACCTAAGGTAGGGGCATCAGTCATTCAGGAGTCCCGATGATGAGCAGTCCGATCAAGCTCGATTTTTCCGAAAAGTATGATGACCAGCATGCTCAAAAATATTTGCGCAAGCACCAGGACGGTCTCGGTCGTCGGTTGTCTCACTGGCGAGACGAGCAGTTGGCCCGCAAGGCGTTGACACTGGCCGGTGAACCGGGGTTGGTGCTTGATCTGCCGTGCGGTGCAGGACGCTTCTGGCCGTTGCTGGCGGAAAAACCCAATCGAGTGATCATTGGCGCGGACAATTCCGAGTCTATGATCAAGACTGCGATGCAGGCGCAACCGGCTGATGTGGTCAAACGGGTACAACCTTTGCACACGTCAGCGTTCGACATTGCCTTGCCTGATAACGCCGTCGACAGCATTTTCTGCATGCGTTTGTTGCATCACATCGGTGAAGCCGAACATCGGCGGACGATTTTGCGCGAATTCGAGCGCGTCACCCGTGACAGCGTGATCATTTCGTTGTGGGTGGACGGCAATTTCAAGTCCTGGAAACGCAAACGCGCCGAACAGCGGCGTGGGCAGGAAGGTTACCAGAATCGATTTGTGTTACCGGCTGTGACAGTGGAAAAGGAATTCGAAGCCGCAGGTTTTCGCATTCAGGAACAACTGGACTTTATTCCGCTCTATGCCATGTGGCGGGTTTACGTATTACGCAAGAGGTAACAGGATGGCGGTGCAAATAGCAGCAGAAACGGAAGTCGCTCCCCAGGATCGCTTCGACTACTACTGGAACCAGCGCGGTGAATGGGTGGAAGAACCCAACGTGCGCCGTGGCGGGGAAAGTGGTGTGCAACGAGTCGTGGGCCGTGACGGCCAGTTACTGTATGCCAAGCGCCAGACCGGACATATCTATCGCAGTTGGCTGCATCCTTTCGGCCGCCCGACAGTCTTGCGAGAGCTGGATGCCCTGACCGGCGTCAGCCGCCTCGGTGTACGCGTCCCGCAAATCGTGTTCTGCGGCGCGCAGCCCGATCCGCAACACAAGTGGCGTGCGCTGCTGGTGACCAAGTCGCTGGACGGTTTTGACGAACTCCAGAAATGGGAAGCCGGCGGCGGCCGTGCCCAATATGGCGAAGCCGTTTACGAGCGCGTTCTTAAAGACCTGGCAGAAAACCTTGCGCGCATGCACAAGGGGCGCTGGCAGCACAGCTGCATCTACATCAAACACGTTTTCGTACGGGTGACCGGCGAGGGTGATTCGGCTCAGGTCGAGGTGGCATTGATCGATCTGGAAAAATGCCGTCAGCGTCTGACCGCTTATCGCGCCGCCTCCCACGATATGAAGCAATTGCGTCGCCATTCGTCGTTCAGCGATACGGACTGGAAAAAACTCGTCTACTTTTATGAGACGGCGTTTGGCAGCGCTATCAAAGGTTTATAGCGATGAAACTCGAAATTGCACGAGGTTTGTTTCTGGTTGGGGCCTTGGCAGTTGCGTCATTGGCGGTGGCTGCCTGGGAGCAGCCCCGCATGCAGGTGATAAGTGCCACTACGAGTGATGCTCACTGCGCAGTACCACGGGTGGCGAAAGCCTCCGTGGCGACAAAACCTGACCATGATCTGTTGTTATTCATGTTCGGACTTTCGCAAGGGATGAGGCCACAGAGTTGAACCGATTGAAGCCCAAATGAAAGGCCTCGCAGATGCGAGGCCTTTTTTATGCATGAATGAAAATCCCCTCTGATACAAATTCCCCTGTAGGAGCTGCCGAAGGCTGCGATCTTTTGATCTTGAAAAATTAAGATCAAAAGATCGCAGCCTTCGGCAGCTCCTACAGGGACATGGTCATGGTCATGATTTGGGATCGGGCTTTGCCAGCAGCGTGTAGATGCATGGCAGCACGAACAGCGTGAACAACGTGCCGATCGACATCCCTGTGGCAATCACCATCCCGATATCGAACCGGCTCACTGCGCCCGCACCGGTCGCCAGAATCAATGGCACCATGCCGAACACCATCGCCGCCGTGGTCATCAATACCGGGCGCAAACGAATCGCCGCGGCTTCCTCGACCGCTTCGCGCGCAGTCAGGCTTTTGTCCTTGCGCAACTGGTTGGCGAACTCAACGATCAGTATTCCGTGCTTGCTGATCAGCCCGATCAGCGTCACCAGCCCGACCTGGGTGTAGATGTTCATGCTAGACCAGCCAAGGAACAGCGGAATCAGCGCACCGCAGATCGACAGCGGCACCGTCACCAGAATCACCAACGGATCACGGAAGCTCTCGAACTGCGCCGCCAGCACCAGGAAAATGATCGCCAGCGCCAGGGCGAAAGTTACCCACAGGGCGCTGCCTTCCTGCACGTACTGGCGCGAAGCGCCGCCATAGTCGAAGGAAAAACCGGCCGGTGCTTCTTCCCGTGCGATCTGCAGCACGGTGTCAATGGCCTCGCCCATGCTGACCAGCGGGAATCCGGAGATTTTCGCGGCGTTGAGTTGCTGGAACTGGTTGAGCTGGCGCGGTCGCGCCCGGTCGCTGACCTTGATCAGGGTCGACAGCGGCAGCAGCTCGCCCTGGGTATTTTTCACGTAGTAATTGTTCAGCCAGCCGGGGTTTTCGCGGTACGGCCGCTCGACCTGGGCAATCACCTTGTAACTGCGGCCTTCGATGGTGAAACGGTTGATTTCCGCCTCGCCCAGCAGCGTCGCCAGGGTGCCGCCCAGATCCTGCATCGACACGCCCATCTGCGCGGCTTTGGCACGGTCGATATCGACCACCACTTCCGGTTTGTCGAACGCCAGATCGAGGTCGACGAAGGCGAACTTGCCCGACTCCATCGCGCGTTTCTTGATCCGGTCAGCCACTTGCAGCAGTACCTCGTAGTCATTGGCGGTATTGACCACGAATACGAACGGCAAGCCTTCACCGGTGCCGGGCAGGGACGGCAGGTTGAAGCCGAAAATCTGCAGGCCGGGGATACTCGCCAGTTTGCCTTGCACCTCGGGCAGGATCTGCATCTGGGTGCGGCTGCGCTCGTTCCAGGGCTTGAGCAGGAAGCCGCCGATGCCCGCTTGTACGCCGTTGTAGCCGTTGATCTGGAACGAGGAGTAGTACTCCGGAAACTCCTTGAAGATCTTGATGAACTCGTCGGTGTAAGTGCTCAGGTAATCGAGGTTGGTCGGCTGCGGGGCGTTGGCCATCATGAAAATGATGCCCTGATCCTCATCCGGCGCCAGTTCCGACTTGGTGAACTTGAGAAACACCGGGATCAGGCATAGCACGATCACGGCGAACACCAGCACCACCGGCCGCGTATTCAGTGTGCCGTGGAGCATGCTTTGGTAGCGGCGCTTGAGTCTGTCGAAGATGCGGTCGAGACGGTGTGCCAGGCCACTGGGGTTTTCTTCGTGGCGCAACAGCAGGGCGCACATCATCGGCGACAGGGTCAGGGCAACGACCCCGGAAATCACCACGGCGCCCGCCAGGGTCAAGGCGAACTCCTTGAACAGCGCCCCGGTCAGTCCGGTGAGGAAACCGATCGGTGCATACACCGCCGCCAGGGTGATGGTCATCGACACCACCGGCATGGCGATTTCCCGTGCGCCTTCCAGTGCAGCCTCCAGCGGCGTCTTGCCTTCCTCGATATGCCGGTGGATGTTCTCCACCACGACAATCGCGTCATCCACCACCAGACCGATGGCCAGCACCATCGCCAGCAGCGTCAAGAGGTTGATCGAGTAACCCATCATCTGCATGAAGAACATCACGCCGATCATCGACAGCGGGATGGTCACCACCGGGATCACCACCGAGCGCAACGCGCCGAGAAACAGGAACACCACCACGATCACGATCAGCACCGCTTCGAACAGGGTTTTCACCACTTCGTCGATCGAGGCCTGAATGAACTGGGTGGCGTCGTAGGCAATCTCGCTCTTGAGGTTGGGCGGCAACTGCGCTTCCAGCTCCGGCATCAGCTTGCGTACTTCCTTGATCACGTCCAGCGGGTTGGCCCCGGGCGTGGCCTTGATGCCGATGTACACCGACGGCGTGCCGCCGAACGAGCTGATCGAGTCGTAGTTTTCCGCGCCCATCTCGACCCGCGCGACATCGCTGAGCAGCACGCGGCTGTCGCCACTGACCTTGAGCGGAATCGCCGCGAAGGCTTCAGCGGATTTCAGTTCGGTGTTGGCGTTGATGCTGGTGACCACGTACTCGCCCTTCACCTCGCCGGCGGCGGAGAGGAAGTTGTACTGGCGCACCGCGTTGGTCACGTCGCTGGCGCTGAGGCCGAAACCGGCGAGCTTCACCGGGTCGAGCCACAGGCGCATGGCGAATACCTGATTACCGAGAATCTCCGCCTCGGCCATGCCCGGCAGGGTCGCCAGTTTCGGCTGGATCACCCGCGACAGGTAGTCGGTGATCTGCGGGTTGCTCAAGTCCTTGCTGAAGAAACTGATGTACATCAGCGCCGAGGCGTCGGCCGATTCCTTGCTCAGCACCGGGTCTTCGGCGTCCTGTGGCAGTTTGTTCTTCACCTCGTTGGCCTTGGCCAGCAGTTCGGTGAACAAACGGTCGGTGTTGGAACCGATGCGCGCGTAGATCGAGATCACCGAGAAGTTCTGGCGACTGACCGAGGTCATGTAGTCGATGCCCTCGGCGCTGGCGAGGCTCTGCTGCATCGGTTGGGTGATGTAACCCTGAATGGTCTCGGCGTTGGCCCCGGGGTAGGCGGTGGTCACCGTGATCAGGGCGTTTTCCATTTGCGGGTATTGGCGCAGCGGCAGCTTGCTCCAGGCCTGGAAACCCAGCAGCACAATCAGCAGGCTGACCACGGTGGCGAGCACCGGGCGGCGGATGAACGGATCGGTAAAAGCCATGGGGATTCCTTGATCAGTCGACGCGAGGCGGACTGTTCTGCTCGCCGAGGGTCTTGTCGTCGCTGATGGCAATGTGTGCGCCGTTGTCCAGTTTGATCTGGCCGGCGGTCACCACTTGTTCGCCGCTCTGCACGCCCTTGTTGATCATCACCAGGCCATCGCGGCGTTCACCGGTCTCGATGAAACGGCGCTCGGCGATCAGCACCGGCTGGCCCTTGTCGTCTTTGACCACGCTGCCGTCCTCGGCTTTCTGTTGCCCGACCACGTACAGCGAGTTGCCGTAGAGGGTGTAGGTGATCGCGCTTTCCGGCACGACGATGTGTTTCTGCGGGTCGGGCAGCAACACGTTGAGGCTGGCGAACATGCCCGGCAGCAACTTGCCGTCGGGGTTGGCCAGGGTCGCGCGCACCAGAATATTGCGCGTGGTGCTCTCGACGATCGGGTTGATCGCGCTGATGGCGCCGGGGAAGTTCTGCCCGGGATAGGCCGCGACGCCGATCTGCACCGGTTGACCGATGGCCAGTTTCGGCACCGATTGCTCCGGTACATAGAAGTCGGCGTAGAGGCTGCTCAGGTCCTGCAGGGTGGCGATTTTGGTGCCGCTGGCGAGGTAGTCGCCGACATCGACCTGACGGATGCCGATGGTGCCGCTGAATGGCGCGAGGATGCGTTTTTTCGCCAGCGAGGCGTTGAGCTGATTGACCGTGGCCTTGTTCTTTTGCAACACGGCGGAGAGCCGGTCGTATTCGCCCTTGGAGATCGCGCGACTGTCGACCAGTTGGCTGCCGCGACCGAAATCCAGTTGCGCCAGACCGAGGTCGGCCTTGGCGGTTTCCAGCAGGGCGGATTCGACCGCGCTGTCGAGTTGCAGCAACGGTTGCCCGGCCTTGACCTTCTGCCCGGATTCGAACTTGATCTCGGTGACCGTGCCGGCGACTTCCAGGCTCAGCTCGACGCCTTGCAGCGCCTTGAGCGTGCCGACGGTCGGCAGACGCATCTGCCACGGCTGTTCGGTGGCGCGGCCCACGGCAACGCTGATCGGCGGTTTCGGTTTGGCAAAGCCCTGGATCATGGTGTAGATCGAAAAGGCTTTGTACCCGCCCAATACCAGGACGACCAGCAAGACAACACCCAACATGATCAGCATGCGGCGACGCAGCATATTTCCAGTTCCTTGGATAAATCAGGTGAGACAGGCGGGAACATTACTCCGAGTGAGGTGGGTATTCCAACTGGCAGTTATTACAGTGAGGACGAATAAAACCCCTGTGGCGAGGGAGCTTGCTCCCGCTGGACTGCGCAGCAGTCCCATGCTTTTGAGTTAAAAAGCGGGGCCGCTTCGCGCCCCAGCGGGAGCAAGCTCCCTCGCCACAGTTACCGCGTTGATTCAGGCCATCAAGTGCAGATGGTTGTCCCAGAGCCCCGCCGGCAACTCCAGCGGCTTGGCCTGCAGTTGATCCTGGCGGCAGTCGTAGTAACGGCAACGGCCCTGGCCCGAGGTCACGACGAAACCGTCCTTCACCGCACCGACGCCGGCGCAATCGGGCAGTGGCGCGTCGAGACGCACTTCGCCGCTGTCCAGATCCCAGATGAAGAAGCGGTTGCCACGCGGTGCCGTCAACGCCACCAGCCTCAGTTCGCTGTGTACCGCGACGCTGGCGGTGTAGTGACCCATCGACTGCAACTGATGCTCCGGCACCGGGAACGCTACGAAGGGCTGGCCCGGACGCTTGATCGCCAACAGCTCGGAACGCTCATGCGAGGCGCCCATGAACTGCTGGCCGGCGACGATGGTGCCGTCGCTGGCGATGCCCAGGTGACGCACGCTGTTCATTTGCTGGGAAAGGGTTTCCTTGCTCAGCAGGGTGCCGTCGCGCTGCATCAGTACCAGGCTCGGTTCCATGGCATTGAGGTTCATGTCGACGCGGCTTTCGGCCTCGGTCCGAATCCCGCCGTTGGCCACCACCAGGGTTTCGCCATCGGGCATCCACGACACTTGATGCGGGCCGAGGCCATGGGTGGAAATCTCGCCGCTGTGCACCAGTCGCTCGCCTTCGAATTTGTACACCCCGAGCAGACCACGCCCCGGATCAGTGGTGTCGTTCTCGGTGGCGTACAGGTATTCGCCGTCCTTGTGCACCACGGCGTGACCGTAGAAATGCCGGTTCGGCTGCGAGGTCACGGTTTGCAGCAACGTCCCGTCGCGCAGATCGATCAGGTAGCTCTCGGTGCCGGGGCGGCGGGCGACGAACAGCGCGATCGGCAGCGTCGGGTGGTTGATGATGTCGTGGCAGCGCTGGCCGACTTCGGTGGCGAACACCCGAGTACCGTCCAGCCGATAACCGACGGCGTAATGCTTGCCGTCGGTGTCATCGCGCGCCGAGAGCAACAGCGGGCTCTGATCCTTGCGCTTGAACAGCGTCCAGCCGCCCAGTGTCACTGCTCCCAGCAGCAAACTACCTAAAGTCAGAGCCTGGCGTCGCAGCATGGCACTTGCCCTCATCAGTCACCGTCGTTGGCGTTGAAGCCCAGTTGGATGCCCAGCGCCTTGGCCAGTTCGCCTTCGTGCAGGCGATGGACGACGTTGAGGCTGTCGTAGAGATCGTTGAGTTGCTGACGACCGGCGTCGTCCTGCAGCATTTCGGTCAGCGAGCGCTGGGTGCTGTCAAACAGTTTCAGCGACGCGGCGTAGGCGGCGTCGATCTTGTCCGCCAACGGCTTCTGCTCGGCCGGCAACAGACCGCGCAGGCCTTTGTTGTCGACGCCTTCCCAGACGGTTTTGGCCGCGGCCAGACTGGCCTCCAGCGCGGTCAGCGACGACTGGCTGCGCCACGCATCAGCCTGGAACGGCTGCGGCACGCCCTTGCTCTGACGGCCCATCGGCGTACCGAGTTTTTTCTTCAGGGTGTCGAGTGCGGTGACCTGCACACGCAGCAGATCGGCGATCGCTTCGTGAGAGTCGGCGTAGCGCTGGTTAGGGAATTTGCTCATCTGCGCGAGCATGCCGTCGGTGTTGTTCCAGCTCTGCAGAATCTCTTCGGCCAGTTGCTTCTGACGCTCGCCGATGGCGATCAGCAGCGGGCAGTATTTGGCCTTCTGATCAGCGTTGGCGACGTCTGGCTTTTCGTCGAACAGGATGTATTCGTAAGCCGACAGACCTTGCACCACGACGCTGGATTTGGCCAGGGCGGCGGCGTCGATTTGCGGCTGGGCGACGACCAGTTGCTCGACCTGACGGCCGACGAGGTTCTTCTTGTCCGGCCAGAACTGTACCTGCCACGAACGGTTGCCCTCGGCCAATGGGCCGATCAGCAGCGGTTGCAGCTCGGCCCAGGCTTTCTGCGCGTGCAGGAAGTCGGCGCGGGCGGTTTCCAGGGTTTCCTTGCCCTGGCAGTAGGCGAGGGCGCTGACCGCCAGTTGCTTGTCGGCTTCGACCCAACGGGTGTAGGTCGGCAGGATCACCGATTTGGCGATGGCCGCCGACGTGACCGCTTGCGGGTCCTGCGGCGAGCAGGCGCCGAGGGCGAGTGCGGCAAGGCTGGTGAACAACAACTTGGGACGGAACATGTCGGGCTCCCGATTCTTTTAAGTGTTTAAAGTGAGTTCAAGAACGCCAGCAGCGCGGCACGCTGCTCGGCGTTGAAAGACAAAACCTGTTGCTGCGCCTTCTGCGCTTCGCCGCCATGCCAGAGCACGGCTTCGAGCAGATTGCGGGCGCGGCCGTCATGCAAGAACTGGGTGTGGCCACTGACCGCCTGCGTCAGGCCGATGCCCCACAACGGCGGGGTGCGCCAGTCGCGGCCGGAGGCCTGGAATTCAGTGCGGTTGTCGGCCAGACCGTCGCCCATGTCGTGCAGCAGCAGATCGCTGTACGGGCGAATCACTTGATTGGCCAGTTCAGGTTCGGCCGCGTTGGCGGCGGTGGTGTATTTCGGCGTGTGGCAGGACTGGCAACCGGCCTGGAAAAACAGGTTCTTGCCGGCCAGCACTTGTTCGTCGCTGACGCCACGACGTGCCGGCACTGCGAGGTTGCGCGTGTAGAACAGCACCAGACGGAGGATGTTGTCACTGACTTCCGGCTCGCCGTCCGGACCATTGCCGTTGGGTGCCTGTTTGCACGCGGTTTGCGCGTCGGTGCAGTCATCGAAGGGCCTCAGGCTGGTCGTGAGGCCCATGTCTCCGGAGAACGCGTGGACATTCTGCTGATTGAGATTCGGTTGCCCGGCTTTCCAGCCGAAGCGACCCATGACGGTCTTTTGCTGCGCGTCATCCCAGACCTGATTCGCCCGACCATTAATGCCGTTGTTCTCTTTGGCTTGCGCGGCGGCGTTGGCGAGGATCGCTTCTTCAGGGATCGCCTCGAGCAGGCCGAGGCCGATCATCGGCGGCGCGACCCGGGCCGAGAAACGCGTGTCCGGGTGCATCGGGCCGTAGCCCAACTGACTGAATTGCAGAACCGGTTTGCGCAGCTCCACTTCGGTGCCGTCCTTGAAACGGATCGGCACCGGGGTGTACTCGACACGCACCTTGCCTTCGGGCGTGACCCCAGGCACGGCCATGTCCTGGAACTGGCCGCCGTAGACCGGCTCCGGCACCACGCCGACTTGCTCGATGACTTTGGCATAGGCCGGCGAATCGGGAATCGACAGACGCACCAGCATCGATACCGCGTTCGCCGCATCGGGGGCTGGCGGGTGTCCACGACCGTCCTTGATATGGCAGTTCTGGCAGGCGTTGGTGTTGAACAACGGGCCGAGGCCATCGCGGGCGGTGGTGGTCGACGGGGCGATTACCCACGGGCTGCGGAAGAAGCTGTTGCCGACACTGAAGTCGACCCGGCGCGACGGCGGCAGGTTGGCCGAGGGCAGGGAGAAAGCGTTCTGATCGGTCTTGCGCACGGTCGCCGCCCCACCCGAACGCGCTTCACCGGGCTCAGCCTTGGTAAAACGCGGGGCGTCATCGCAGGCACTCAGGCCCAGGGCCAGAAACAGTGCGGACAAGCGAAGAGGCAGCGAGGGCATCAGACATCCTGCGGACGGGCGAAAACAAAGGCGCAAAGTCTAACAGGGCGAGTGAGTTTGAATAAGAGGAATTATCGTTTGCTTGATTTGCGGCAGTGATTTGGAAAAACGCAGTCCCCCTTGTGGGAGCGGGCTTGGGGGGGAAGGAGGGGGGGG
>NZ_JBYOKU010000054.1:0-34883 GCF_057799175.1 Pseudomonas sp. 14P5.3.2
GCGCCGCCGACTCTGACCCGCCTCCATACAAAGCTTTCACCGAATACTTGTGATCACCCAATGCCTGAGCCGTCAGCGTATGAGACCACTTGCCTGCGGCATCCACGGCAATCGGTGTGAAGATCACGACGCCCTCGTCCAGTAGCTCGATTTGCTGCCCGGCGTGGCCTTCGCCGGCAAATACCAGCGAAATATCAGGAGTGGAGCCGCCATCAGGGATTTCAATGTCGCTGGGTAATCCTTTCACCGAGTCGATAGTAGGCGGCACCCACTCCACCACTTCCCCGACGACAAAAACCAACGGATTCGAGTAACTGGTCTTACCCGTCTCGAACCGCAGGATGTTATAGCTGACGCTGAGTTTCTCCCCACGCCGCGCTTCGAAATGCTTCTGCACAAAGGCTGCATCAAGCGGGAAATCCACGGGTCTGCCGGCAGTGAGGGCGTTCAGGGTTTTGCTGCCTTGGTCAAGGAGCGCGCCATTGGCGTCACGCAGTAGCCAGGTGACCACGTCCTGGGGTTTGGTCGGGTTGGCGAGCGGGTTCGGGCAAGTGATTTTGCTTGTGCCGTCGGGCAGATCATCGGGTTCCAGGATGCCGTTCTCTTCACCCTGGACGATCGGGGGCACCAGTTCCAGTTGTGCTTCGCCCACGGTCAGCAGCTCTGCATGCTGCGATGCCCGCCTGACGACTACACCGTCCTCGTCGCTGAGCAGGTTGTAGGACAGGTCCAGCGTGCCGCCCTTGAGCAACTTGAGGTGCCGGACGCCATCCACCTTGATGATGAAACCCAGCGGGTTGCTGGCGTCGGTCGCGCTGAGGATATGCAAGTCCAACTGCGGGTCATACGTGATCAGGTCGGCCTGGGTGCCCAGCCATTTGAGCTCAATGCCCATGTCTTCTTCGAAGCGATCGTCATGAGGGATGCGGATGCTCACTTGCTCCAGGTCGGGCTTGAGCGCACCGTTCACGGCATCGTCGGCGATCGGCGCGGCGAGGCGATAGGGGTCGCCGATGATGGTGATGAAGAGGCTCTTGGAGCGCTGAATCACCGCGCCGCCACGTTCCAGCTCGTAGAAGAACACCGCCTGGGTTTTGGCCAGCTCCCGGGCGGCGCTGTTGGGCAGAAAGACGCTGACCACCAGCGGCGGTTCTTTGTTGATGGTCTGGCGAGCGTCGTGCGCCACGGGAACGCCGTCCAGTGTGCTGCCATTGATGTACATGATGATCACGTCGTTTTCCTGGAAGTCCGGCGACGTGGCCCAGACCCTCAGTTCCAGATCTTCATCTTTCAAAGTGTCGAGGTGCAGCTCCTGGCCGTTGGCCTGCTCAAGGATGGGCATATTCAGTCGCGAGTTGCCGGTGTCGACGACGATGCGCGTTTCGCTGCACCAGTCTTGCGCCGCGTTGTTCACCAGATCAAGGATGGTAAACGTCACGGGGACCCCCAGGGGGCCCGAATCCCCGGCCCGGAGGATGTCCGCTTCAGTGACGTTGACCTCGATCGGATGGGCATCCGGATCGTCAACCTGTGCCTGAGTGACCGGTGCGGAGCGAATCCGCACGCCACCCCAGCTGACGATGATCACATCACCTGCGGCGCAGTTCGGATAGGGCCGTTTCGAAAGGCTGCCGGGTTTGGCCTTGATGATGATTTTCACGCCATTTCTGGCGGTTTCCTTGTCCACGCCGTCGGCGATGATGCGCGGATCGATGTACTGGTACAGCTCGGAATGTTGACCGGGATCGGGGTCCAGATCCTGGCCGCCGGGCAGGTCGAGCTTGATGTAGATCTTTACTGGCGGTTTGTAGGGTTCGGGGGTCTGGTGGGCGCGCTTTATGGTATAGCCGAGTGTGTGTGGGCCATTGGTGCTGTGTCTCGGCTCGACCCAGAGTGTCACCCGTTGACCTAATTGAGCTGTTTGCGTGAGGGTCTGCTGGTCGACGGTGGCACCATCGAACTCAAGCTCGATCCCGTCACCCAGTTTCATATCGGCATAGGGCAGAACGTGCACCTTCAGGCCGTTTGTGAAGTTGCCCAGCGCGGCGGCGTAGTTGATGCCCCATTCGCCGGAGGGCAGTTGCGGTTCCGTGCGGCCGGGGATTTCCGGTTCACGCAGGGCCTTGGGAATTTTTCTGGACGGTTGAATGAGCATGCTGGCAACTCCGGTTGGAAAAGGGGCGGCACAGGGATTTAAGGCTCAGGTGAGGCGGGTTGGCTACTGTCAGAAATTACAGGTAGGCAGGGGTTTGCGATGAACGGTCGGGGTTCGGGTGTTGCCTGCCTGAAACTACTCCCCAGTAGGCGCTGCCGCAGGGAATTCGACTCTGCGGTGAACCGCAACCTGTGGCGTGAGTCTGTTCCCGCTGGGTCGCGCGGCGACTTCAATACCCATTCTGCTCAACAAAAATGCAGCCTCACGCTGGGCTGACTGTTCAGCCATTTCCATCGATTCTCCGACGAACGGTAAGCAAACCTAGTATTTCTGACAGTAGTCAGCTTTTTCCGGCAGGCATCTAATTGGGTCACAAGCGTTCCACGCCACCGTCAGTCAACGGCCCGTTTTATCTTCACGACTGCCCTGCGCGAGAACGCTGTCCGATCAATTGCCGTGGAGCTTCGCAATGGTGCCCCCAGAAGAGTCGTCGATGGATTCGCAACACGCGCGTGGCGATGACGAAACAAGTCTTGTGGCTCCACCAGAGCCGATTGTTCCGGATATCCTGAAAGACGAAGAGGGTAATGAAAGCCCGGACGGGCTATTACCTCGCGATGTATTGAACCGCGATTTGAGAATCACGATTCCGGCGTGGACTTTCTCGACAGATCCGACACTCGTAAAAGACGTCGTGTTGGTGGGACTCAGGCGAGCGGGACTTCCCTTTGATGACGACACGGCGGGTGTGTTCCCGTTCTATATTCCCATTGATCCGGGTGACAAGATTGTTTCGGTGCCTCAAGGGCAGCTGGCATCTGGCGTTTACGACCTGTCGTACAAGCTGGTGATTGGTGGCAACCCAGCGGAATCGCTGAAAAAAACCATCACCGTCGATAGAGTGCCGCCGGATGACGGCCAGGAACCGGCGATGCTGGAACTGCTGGATCTTGTGGGCAACATCACCGATGACTATTTGGACGAGCACGGTCAGGTTCGTTTCAAAGTACGCCTTTATCTGGATGTGAAGGCCCGTGACCGGGCGATCTATTACTGGACGGACACCAGCACGCCACCGGACTTCGAAACCGAAATCCGCGAGCAGGCGTTCAGTCAGTTTGATATCGATAACGATCAACTGATCATCACCGTCTACGCAGACGATATTCGCCTGCGTGGTCATGGGCAGCGATACATTTATTATCGCTTGCGCGACTGGGCCGGAAACCGGGGACCGCGCTCGCGGCCGCTGCCTGTGTTCGTCGATCTGACCCCGGCGGCACCCATTCACAAGCCTCCGCGCATCCCCCTGTCGGACAGAGGCTTGATTGATCGTCAGCACGCCCGGGAGGGGGCGGTCAATCAAGGGGCGGTGACGGTCGAAATCGATGCCTATGACAATCCGTTGAGCGGCGATCAGATACTGCTGGACTGGGATGGCACTGTTCTGCCGCCGCAGGATGTCGACCCGGCCAACTTTCCTTGCGTGATCCCTGTGCCGTGGAGTGCGCTCACAGCCAAGGGGCTGGGGCCGGTGAATGCTCGTGTCACTTACCGCGTGCGCACTGGGGGCGTCGATAGCAAGCCATCAATGGAAACCCTGGTGTCGGTGAACCTGACGGTGGCAGGCCAGGATCACGCCAATGCGCCGGCGTTGTTGAACCCTAAGCTTGCCTTGCTGGAGATCTACGGCGCCAAATCCAAGGTGCTGAACACATTGCTCACCGAAGATTTCGGCGAGGACGCCGACGGCTTCCTGACCTTGTTCGACGCACCTGAACCGGGACACACGATCGAAGTTTATTGGGGGAGCATCAGTGCGCCCGTGGCGCAATACATCGTCCAGACCGGTGACGTTGCCGGCAAGAGAGTGCCGTTCAATATTCCATGGTCGGTCATTGACCAGGACCGGCAGAACCCGGCGTTGCCGGTCCATTACACCACCAGCAATGGCATCAACCAGCAACTGGCTCCATTCACGCCCGTCAAGGTGTCGATCATCATTATCGAAGGTCTCAAAGAGCCTTCGTTCCCTGACGCTGGCATCGAAGGGAGGCTTGACTGCTGTGCGAAACCGCGTCTCTGGGAGCGGGTGCGCGTGAGGATTGAAGGCAACCCGGCGTTTGACGAGAAGGACATCGTGACTTTGTTCTGGCAGGGATGCGAGGGACTAAATGGCACCACGCCCATTCCCGGGGCCGCGGAACGGTTCTTGACCATTTTGAGTGCGGATCAGGCAAGAAACGGTTTTGAAGTGCATGTAACCGATTATGAAAGATTGATAGCGCCGATGGAAAACAAGGGTTCGGCATTATGTTATTACACCTTGAAAAAGTTCACGGGTGGGCAGGGTGTTTCAAAAAAAGATTTCGTGATTATCAATAGAACCATGCCCAGTGGTGCAGTGTGCTCACCCACTAATGAAACCTGCACGGAACCGTAGCGGGTAATTGATTCATTAAAGTGCATTAGCCGGTTTTAGTCGGGACAGTCACGAGTGTTTATTCGTGGCTGACAGAGAGTGTTGTGCCCGCGTTTTGGGCGTTAGTTGATTGACAAAATCCCGGGCAGATAAAGCCCGTTTCTGAAGGAGCTGAAAAATGGCAAATCCGAAACCATTGACGCCCGCTGAACAAAGTCGGGTCGATTATCTGAAAGTTCGCCGTGCTGTTACAAGCGCTGATCCAGCCGTCATCGAAGTGCATCCAGACAACCCATTTCTACCCGATACGTCGGATGATGCCCCCAATCAGATTCCGCTGAGCCTGCAGGGAAAGGCTTTCAAGTGCCTGGTTCCGAGGCCTGATGTGGCCGACGAAACGACACCAACACCGGGCGCTATTTATTTGACGTTCGACGGAACTCCGATCGAGGCTACTCGATACCCTTATACGACGCCGATGGACCCTACTGTTCTTAAAATCGAAAGGGAGTTTCCTGTCGGATACACCGATAGGTCGGGGAAACATGAGTTGGGATACGTTGTCCGTCAAGGCGGTAATGCCAGTTCATCTGAACCGTTGGAGTGCAATGTTGATAGAACTCCTCCAGCCGTGTTTCTTCCTCCTGGTATTCCGAAGAAGGTGGAAGATGAAGGTCTTACCAAAAAATATCTGATCGACAATGATTATGTACCTGTTAAGATTTCTGAATATGGAGAGATGAGGATTGGCGATTTTATAGAGTTGTATTATGGGGACTCGATAACGTTGGCAGAGCTTATCGCTACGTTCACCAGGGATGATGCCACCAGTGAGATCGTGCTTAAACTCACCGCTGAGCAAGTATTCAAGTTGGGTGAAGGGAAACACGGGCTTTTTTACAAAGTCATCGACCGTAAGGGAAACCCAAGTATTTTTTCTCCATCAGTCACTTTCGATGTTGTTCTGACAGACGCACCCGAGGGGCTGTTGCCCCTTAGTATTCCGCTGTATGACAGTGTCGGTGACGGTCTGGTCGATCTGAAGGATGCGCAAACGCCTTTGGGTGTGGGAATCCTTGACGAATACACCCACTACTTGCCGGGAGATGAGTTGGTGGTGACCTACGACGGCATTCTGCAGGTGGCGAAGCCCATCAACGATTTCCCGTTTTACGTCGATATTTCGTTCAAAGACGTGTTCAACAACGACCCTGGTGAAAAAACGGTAGCGGTCAGCTACCAAATCAAACGCGGCAGCACCTATTATCCGCCAACTCCGATTTCCAAAAATGTTGCCGTTGATTTGCGAAAGCCCGGTCTGCCGATTGATCCGGATAATCCAGACCCGACCAATCCAAATCTGGCGTTGGTGACGGTTCAGGGAGATTCCGGGGGCACTGTCAATACGTTGCGAGAAGCCGACAAAGACGAGGTTGTTACTGTCACGGTCAATACCTATACCGGTGCCAAGGAAGATGACACCGTTCAACTTCGATATGCGGGCCAGCTTGTTTCTGATGCGGATGGTGGCCTCTTTACGATTCCAGACGTTATTCCCACATCTCTGAAGTGGGAAGTCGACTGGAGCGTTTTTGCGGCGGCAGGTAATAATCCAAAGCACCCGATGGCTTACGTCATCGGTCATCCCCTGAACGACAACGTAGATATTTCGGACCCTCGGGAAGTGGATGTGCTGATTCAAGAGGAGACTGTCCCTGATCCGGAATTCTTACACCTTGATCCCGATCCGGACCTTGTTAACTTTTTGAACTGCGGTTCCTTGCGCCGGGATCCCAACCAGGGTGTGGTGGTCGAGGTGCGGGTCCCGGGCGGGGAATCGGCACTGGCGAATCAAGAGCTGATATTCACCTATCAGGGCTATACCGACGCCGGCGGTGCAAACCCCAAACCCGATACATTCCGGGAGGTGCCCTACACACCGACAGATCAGGAAGCCGCGGCCGGCTTCATTGTGAAGATCCCATACGCGCCCATCTTGGCGACTCTGAATGCGTGGGGTCGCGTGCATTATACGGCTGTCATTAACGGGCGCGACACGGACTCAAAACCGCATGCGGTCAGGGTGTACATGGTCGTTGAGGGCGGAACTTGCCCGTTGCCTACCTGATTCAATGCGTTTCAAAGGAACCACGGGAGGCGGCTACGCCTCCCGTGTCCTCGCTGTAACGGTTGTTGAAACAGGCGGATCATTCCTCGAGCGGGAAAGGACTTTTCCGTCCGGAGCTAGGACTTCTCCTACATTTTTCATTGACCCGGATAGGTATTGTTCGCGCCTCTTACAGTCTTTTGGCCTTTCTTCTGAAAGACGTGAGGTGATGAACATTCAGGAAGCCACGTCATGAACAAAAACCATGTTTCGCTGCAAAAAAATGCTGCGGCAGGACTCTTTAAAATGCTGGTCGTGCTGCCAGCATTTTTTTTTACCGGCGGGCATTCTTTTGCCGCCGTTATCGTCGATAACGGCAATACGCTGAATATCGATGCAAGCACACCGCTGAGCGATTATCTGGTACGCAACGCAAGTGTGCTGAACATCGCGGGGGCCACCACCCAGAGTCTGTCTGTCACGTCCGGATCAACGTTGAATATCAACGGCGCAACGGTCAATGCCAACAGTGGGCAGGAGGGTATCCGCATAACCAGCAGCACGGGTGATCTCACTCGCGCCATCGTGACCAGCAACTTTATGGGGCTGGCGGTCAATCGGTCTATCGGCTCGACCCTGGGCTCCACGGTCACTGCAACCGACAGTCAATTCAAGGGTGGGGAAATCGGTGCGCAGGTCACCGGTTTGAGCACGCTCACGCTCATCAACAGTCAGGTGACGGGCACAGGGGCTGACAGTACCGGCCTGAGCATATTGGGGGGGGATGTACGCGCCTCCGCAAACACTGTTATCAGCGGCGACAAGACCGGGGTGACCATGGGCAGGGATCCCTCGGGCCTGGGCAACAATTCACTGCGGCTCGACAACGCCAGTGTGGAAGGCCGCACCGGTGATGCGATTCTTGTGGACAAGGGCATCAATGCCACCCTTGATGTGTTGAACCAGTCCTCCCTGACGGGGGGCAACGGCAACGTGCTGACGGTGCAGGGCGCTTCCACCGCGGGCATGTCTGTCAGCGACAGCACGCTGCAAGGCAACGTCAACGTCACCGGCAACAGTACCGCCAATCTCACCTTCGATCAGGGCAACATGAAGGGCGACGTGCTGGTGGACAGTGGATCGACCGCCAACGTCACCCTGCAGAACCACTCGCAACTGACCGGCCGCCTCGACAACGCCAGTGGCGTAACCATCAACAGTGGTTCGGTCTGGACCCTGGCCGGCAACGACACTGTAGGAACACTCGCCATGAATGGCGGGACAGTTCGTTTTGGTGCGCAGGATGTGCCCAACACGTTCTACCAGTTGAACGTCGGCACGCTGGCCGGTTCGCCGGACGGTTCCAGTACGGTCGAAATGAAAGGCAATTTCGCCACGGGCCAGCACGACTTGCTCAATGTCACGGGCGTGGCCAGCGGGCAGTTCGGGTTGCTGGTGGCTGCGTCCGGTCTGGACGCGGTGAACCCCCAACAGTTGACTCTGGTGCACACCGCCGCCGGCGATGCGCAATTTGCCCTGAGAGGCGGGCGTGTCGATCTCGGTGCCTGGTCGTATGATCTGGATCAGCGAGCCGCAGGGACGGGCGGTACGGAATGGTTTCTCGACCCGACCACCAAGACCATCAGCCCCGGCGCGAAATCGGTACTGGCGCTGTTCAACGCCCCGGTGACGCTGTTGTATGCCGAGGCGGCAACGTTGCGCAGCCGCATGGGCGAGCTGCGTTTCAATGGTGGCGATACCGGCTTGTGGATGCGCACCTACGGCAACAAATACAACATCAATGCCGCTTCCGGTGTGGGTTATCAGCAGACTCAACAGGGGGTGTCCGTCGGTGTGGACACGCATCTGGGTGACAGCGCGTGGGTCGGGGGGATCATGGGTGGCTACAGCCGTACCAACCTTGACGTTGCGCAGGGAACGTCGGGTACGGTCGACAGCTACTATCTGGGGCCCTATGTGACCTGGATCGACGCGCAGAGCGGCTACTACTTCGACGCTCAGCTCAAGTTCAACCGCTTCCGGAATGACACCAAAGTCGGCTTGAGCGACGGCACCCGTGCCAAGGGCAGTTACGACAACTCCGGGGTGAGCGCTTCGGCTGAGTTCGGGCGTCAGATCAAACTGGGCGGCGGTTACTTCGTCGAACCGTACGGCAAACTGTCGACCGCTGTGGTACAGGGTGACAACTTTGATCTGGACAACGGCATGCAGGCCGACGGCGATCGCAGCCGCTCGGTGCTTGGCGAAGCCGGTACCACGGTGGGTCGCACCTTCAACATGGACAACGGCATGGTCGCCCAGCCTTATGTGCGTGCGGCAGTGCAGCACGAGTTCATCAACAACAACCGCGTGACGGTCAACGACAACAATCAGTTCAACAACGACCTGTCTGGCACCCGTGGTGTGCTGGGTGCAGGCATGGCCCTGGCCGTGACTAAGGACCTGCAGGTGCATGCCGATTTCGATTACAGCAATGGCAAGAACATCGAGCAGCCGTATGGGGTGAATGTCGGGCTGCGCTGGGCCTGGTAAACGTCCTGATCCTGACCGGGTGCAACCCCCGATAAAAAACGCCTCGTATTCGCGAGGCGTTTTTTTTTGCAGGCCTTTGGCCGGTGACTCAGGTGAATCGCAACACTTTGATCTGCTGATGCCCGGACTCATTCAGGCCCCGCCATTTCGACTCGTCGCCGGACACCCGGTAGAACAGATTCAGTGTGCCGTTCTTCAGCACTCGCAGATGTTTACCCGGCACGTGCAAGGTCACGAGGAGGTTTTTCACGTCATCCGGGCTGACGATGTGCTGTGCCTCATACAAGTAGGGATTGCCATTGGCCTTGGTGCCCAGCCAGGCCATGTTGACGGTATCGCCCGCGGCCATGCCCGGGTACTGAATCTCCACGGTGGCCGACGTGATATCGGCGTTCACCTTGCCGTTTGAGGCCTCCTTGAGGACCGGCGCGGGCACCCCGGGCACCCCGGGCATCACCTGGGCGAGTCCGTGCCTGGAGCTGAGCCCAGTGCCATCTTCTTTATCGTAGAGCACATACGATGCCTTGGCGGATCCCATTTCAAGCGCCCGGACCTGCGCATTCGGAATCTGAAACCTGAGAATGCTGGGCAGATTTTCCAGGATCCTGGATTGTTGGTTGGGCAACGTTTCGCCGGTTCGTGTTGTGCCTTCCCAGTTCATGGTGATGGTGTCACCCAGCTTGAAAGGGCTGCCGGAGGCGTGAACCTCCACGCTGGCATCGCGATCTTCCAGCTCGCCGAGATAGAGAGTGCCGTTTTTTGACTCCTGGATAATCGGTTCATCCAGCAGTCGCTCTCCGGACATGACGTTGACGGTAGTGCTCTGGGAGGGTTTCTCGGAGAAGTTCAACACCTCGTCATGGATATCGTAAATAATCTCCACTCTGTTGCCGTCACCACCGGCGACAATTTTGTCCTTGTGGATTGTGATCACGATAGGCGTTGTGCCGGCGGCCTCGTCGGCGCTGACGATATGAGGATCGAGGGAGGCCTTGCCCCATTTCACTAGGATAACGTCGCGCACGGCGATGTTCGGGTAGGGTGGAATGACCATTGGCACCCCCCTGGCTGCCCAATCGGCATCCACGCCGTTAACGATGACGTCGCGCGGCAGTTGCACGATGTGTAGATTTGAGTGTCCGGGCTTATGGGGGTCTACGTCGTTGCCGCCGGGTAGATCCAGTTTCACCAGTATTCGCAAAGGCGTGGAGGGATCCTCTGGGGGGGTGTTGTCCGCGCGGGTCAGGATGTAGTAGACCTCGTCAGCCCAGCCGGGAAGGATGTTTGTCACCGGCAGGAAAAAAAACACCGGCTTGTTGATCTCATCTTCATCATCCAACACCCGGGTAAAGATCTTGTTGTCCTTGCCCCAATAGATATCCAGCTTGTCGCCTTCGCGCATGGGCGCGGCGTACGCGTCGACGGCACAGAACAAACCGTCGGGATAGCGGTAATAGTTCTTGAAGTTGATACCGCCGTGCCCATCGACGATCGGTGCTACGAGGTCCGAAATCCGCAAGGGGCGCAGTTGCAGTAAAGGCGTGTCGGTCTGCAAGGGTGGAAACAGGAATGAGTGAAAGTGCGTCATGACGAAAAACCTCATCGAAGGTTATGCGGTTCTGCCAGGGAGGCGTTACTTGATTGGGCCCGATGTGGCGAACCCTGGCTACTGTCAGAACTAACAGGTAGGCGCGGGTTTTCGATGAGCGGTCATGCGCTGCAAAGGCAAAGCCATGGCTTGACGCGGGCAGGTGGCGCCATCGAAGGGATACCGAGAGCGGTCAGTGGTTGGACACTTGGGTGCCGGAATCGCAACCCACGAGTCAGACAGGCTGATGCGTTGTATCGGGGATGAAAGTGGACGTAGCGGGAGGGGCGGTGTTCAGGGTTTATCCAGGGTCTTCTGCCGCAGGATGTACACGGTCACCAGCACCGCACTGGTCAGCATGAACCCCCGCGCCCACGGCAGTGGCACCAGGTAACACGAGAACAGAATGCTCGCCCACATCAGCCCGATCGCGTAGACCTTGCCCTTGAGCGGGATGCCGTTGCCATCGAGGTAGTCGCGGATCCATGGCCCGAGCCGTGGGTGCTCGACCAGCCATTGATAGAAACGTGGAGAGCTGCGCGCGAAGCAGGCTGCTGCGAGCAGAAGAAAGGGGGTGGTAGGCAGGACCGGCAGGAATATCCCGATCACCCCCAATGCCACGCTGAGCCAGCCGATGGCCAGCAGCAAGTAGCGCAACATCAGGGAGCGGTTGCCTATGGGGTTGTCCATAGGCTGGATCTTAGTGGTGACGAGGCTTGAGGATCGCCGGTTTTTCGTCCGGGGCCTGGCACAGCAGGTACAGCGCGGTCAGGGCTTCCGGGATCTGCACGATCATGTCGTCCATCAGGTTGGCGTCTTTGGCGATGTCTTCGAACTCTGGCTGTTCGTCGAACAGGCCCGAACCGACCATGATCGGCAGGAGCATTTCGCTGACTTCTTCTTCAGCGGTTTCGAACCAGGCCGCTTCGCGCAGGAACACGCCTTCCATGAAACCGATGCACCAGCCGCGCAGTTCAGAGTCGTCCGGGTCTTCGCCCAGGTCCAGTTCGCACGGCAACTCGAATTCTTCGTCGGAGGCCAGTTGGCGGGCGATGTGCGCCTTGAGGCCGATCAGCGTGGCTTCGATCTCTGCGCGCTGGGCGTCGCTGCTGTAATGCGGCTCTTCGGCGAACAGGGCGTCGATCCACTCACGATCCGGTACATCTTCTGCACAGATCGACAGGGCGGTCAGGTAACCGTGGGCGGCCACGTAATCCAGCGCCTCGTCATGCAGTTCGTCGGCGTCGAGGAAGACTTGCAGGCGGGTTAGTTGCTCAGCGAAGGACATTACGGGGCTACCTTGGGGGAATAAACAATGCGGGAATTCTAGGCCTTCTTGAGCGCTCAAGCCAGCCGCACGGCAGATTTGCCGCAATTACAGGCAACACGAATATCCCTGTGGGAGCGGGCTTGCTCGCGAATACGGCGTATCAGACACTTTTGCATCGACTGGCACGCCGCCTTCTCGAGCAAGCCCGCTCCCACAGGGTTTTCGTGTTGGCGGCTAGCGGAGTCTTATCAGCGGCACCCCTTGCCGGGGAGGGCTCGGGTATACTGCCGCGTTTTGCGCTCCCTGCTCGTATTGCGGTGGTCTGGCAATGCGCTCTTACGTTTTGTTTAAGCAGCCCTGGCTGTCCTGAACCAGCCTGTGCAGGGATGTTTCGGTAGATTTTTGGAGTTTTTATGCTCGAACAGGCTCAACGCGTCCTCAAGGACATCTTCGGCTACGACAGTTTCCGTGGCCGTCAGGGTGCAATCATTGAGCGCGTGGCCAGCGGCGGTGATGCGCTGGTGCTGATGCCTACCGGTGGCGGCAAGTCCTTGTGCTTCCAGGTACCGGCGCTGCTGCGCCAAGGCCTGGCGGTGGTGGTCTCGCCGTTGATCGCCTTGATGGACGATCAGGTCGCCACCCTCGAAGAGCTGGGCGTGGCCGCCGCCGCGCTGAACTCCACGCTGAGCGCCGAACAGCAGCGCGACCTCGCGGCGCGGATCAAGCGTGGCGAAGTGAAGATGCTTTATCTGGCGCCGGAACGTCTGGTGCAGCCGCGCATGCTGGCCTTCCTGCAAAGCCTCGAGATCGCCTTGTTCGCCATCGACGAAGCGCACTGCGTGTCGCAATGGGGTCATGACTTCCGTCGCGAATACCTGCAACTGGGGCAGTTGGCGGAGTTATTCCCCAATGTCCCGCGCATCGCCCTGACGGCCACGGCTGACAAGCGCACCCGCGAAGAAATCGTCGAGCGCCTGCACCTGCAGAACGCCGAGCGCTTCCTGTCGAGCTTCGACCGGCCGAACATCTTCTACCGCATCGTGCCCAAGGAACAGCCGCGCAAGCAGTTGCTCGCGTTCCTTGCCGAGCGGCGCAGCGATGCCGGCATCGTCTACTGCCTGTCGCGCAAGAAGGTCGAGGAAGTCGCCGCGTTCCTCAGCGAGCAGGGCTTCCCGGCGCTGCCGTATCACGCCGGTTTGCCCAACGATTTGCGCGCCTATCACCAGAAGCGCTTCCTCAACGAGGAAGGCCTGATCATGGTCGCCACCGTGGCGTTCGGTATGGGCATCGACAAGCCCAACGTGCGTTTCGTCGCGCACCTCGATCTGCCGAAATCCCTTGAAGCCTACTATCAGGAAACCGGTCGCGGCGGCCGTGATGGCCTGCCGGCGGACGCGTGGATGGCCTACGGTCTGCAAGACGTGGTGATGCTCAAGCAGATGCTGCAGAACTCCGAAGGCGATGAGCGCCACAAGCGTCTGGAGCAGCACAAGCTCGACGCCATGCTCTCGCTCTGCGAAGAAACCCGCTGCCGGCGGCAGACCCTGCTCGCGTACTTCGACGAGGACATGCCCGAGCCGTGCGGCCACTGCGACAACTGCGTCGACGGCGTGCAGACCTGGGACGCCACCGAGCCGGCGCGCCAGGCGCTGTCGGCGATCTATCGCACCGGTCAGCGCTATGGCGTCGGCCATCTGGTCGACGTGCTGCTGGGCAAGGATAACGAAAAGGTCCGCAGCTTCGGCCATCAGCACCTGTCGGTGTACGGCGTCGGCAAGGCGCTGAGCGAGAGCGAATGGCGCTCGTTGTTCCGGCAACTGGTGGCGCGTGGTCTGGCCGATGTCGATCATGAGGGCTACGGAGGCCTGCGCCTGAGCGACACCTGTCGGCCGTTGCTTAAAGGCGAAGTGACCCTGGAACTGCGCCGCGACCTCAAACCGCAGGTCACCGCCAAGACCGCCAGCAAGAGCCCGGCCAGCCAACTGGTGCGAGGCGAAGAGCGCGAACAGTGGGAAGCCCTGCGTGCGCTGCGACGCAAACTCGCCGAGGAGCATGGTGTGCCGCCGTACGTCATCTTCCCCGATTCGACCCTGCTGGAAATGCTCCGCAGCCAGCCGACCTCGCTGGCCGACATGGCGCGGGTCAGCGGCGTTGGTGCGCGCAAGCTGGAACGTTACGGCGAGGCCTTCCTCGAAGTGCTCGGCGGCGAGGCCGAAGCGCCGAAAGTGGTGGCCGACGTGCGCCACGAACTGATCACCCTGGCCCGCGCCGGCATGACCCCGATGCAGATCGCCGGGCAGTTGCAGTGCTCGGAAAAGAACGTCTACAGCATGCTCGCCGAGGCCATCGGCAAACAGCAACTGTCGCTGGAGCAGGCGCTCGACTTGCCTGAAGAACTGATGGGCGAAGTGCAGGACGCGTTCCTCGACGGCGAGGGCGAGTTGCCGTCGGTCGCCGAGATCGCCGAGCTGTTCGCCGGTCGGGTTCCGGAAGGCGTTCTTTACTGCGTAAGGGCTGCGTTGCAATCCGAGTTCGAAATGTAAGAGGGCGTTTGCGCCAACCGTCAGGCAGTTGTAACGATTCAGTACAGGTCGGCTCTTGCCTATAGCCAAATGTCATGCTTAGCTGACTAATAATTAGTTTTTCTCTATTTGTCAGTCTACTCATGAGTGTTTTATGCCGTTAACCGATCAACACCGCTTTGGCATGCAACTGGCCCAGATGTCCCGTGGCTGGCGTGCCGAACTGGATCGCCGGCTGGCCGGTCTGGGCTTGTCCCAGGCACGCTGGCTGGTGCTGCTGCATCTGGCGCGTTTCGAGGACGCGCCGACTCAACGCGAGTTGGCGCAAAGCGTCGGTGTCGAAGGGCCGACCCTCGCGCGCTTGCTCGACAGCCTGGAAAGCCAGGGCCTGGTGCAACGCCAGTCGGTGATGGAAGACCGCCGGGCGAAAAAAATCGTTCTCTGCGCCCCGGCGCTGCCGCTGATCGAACAAATCGAAACCATTGCCACGCAGCTGCGCCACGAATTGTTCGAAGGCGTCGACGAGGCGGATCTGAAGGTGTGCATGCGGGTTCACGGGCACATTCTGGGCAACCTGGAAAAATCTTGAGGCATAACTGCACAGAGGTTTTTTGAGGGATCGCGCTGAGCAGACTATAAGAACTACTGGGCAATATCGTGTTCGTACCGGATGTGCGAACGCATAGAAACCGGTTTTGCTTATTTAAGGGATGCTCATGCTCGCAAGTCGGCACGTAGTACTGCGCGGTGGCGCCAGATGGCTGCTGGTCGCTGGTGTATTCAGCTATTCGACCTGGTCGATGGCGCTGGGGTTGGGGGACATCACTGTCCACTCGGCCCTCAATCAGCCGCTCAAGGCCGACATCGCCCTGGTGGATGCCGCTGGCCTGAGTGCCAGCGACCTCTCGGCCAGCCTGGCCACGGCGGATGAATTCGGTCGGGCCGGGGTCGAGCGGGTGTTCTTCCTCAATGACCTCAGGTTCACCCCGATCCTGCATGGCAATCGCCCGATGATCCGGGTGACCTCGCGCAAACCGGTCAATGAACCCTTTCTGAATTTTCTGGTGCAGCTCAATCAGCCCAATGGTCGTTTGTTGCGCGAGTACACGGTACTGATCGATCCGCCCGGATCGCCGGGTATCGTGCCGGCAACCGACGAGCCCGATCCACGTCCGCAATCTTCTGAATTTCCCACCGTCGAACCTGCCACGGCGGCGCCTCAGGCTGCTCAGGGCAAGCGCGACGCCGCCCCTTCAGCGCCACCCCCTCCGGCGGCGGCGCCAGCCAACGATGCCGTGGCCGAGCAATTGGCGGCCAGCGTGTTGCTCAATCAGCAACTGCAAAAGACCGTCGAGGAACTCAACGCAAAACTGCAGGCGCAGGATGTCCAGTTGGCCGACGGCAAAAAGCAGATCAATGATCTGCAAACGCGTTTGAGTGAACTGCAACAGCCACCGGCACCGGCTGTCACGCCGCCAACACCTGCGCCGGTCACCACCGCGCCTGAAGCTGCCGACGATGGCCTCAACTGGCCGTTGCTCGGTGGCTTGCTGGTGCTGCTGGGGCTGTTGGGCGGTGGATTTTTCGTACGCCGTCGCCGTCAAGTGGCGGGGGGAGTGGCGCCACTGGCGGCTCTGCCGGCCGCTCAGCCAATCGATCCTGAAGACCCGCCAACCGCGCAATCGGCGAGCATCAACATAGCCACCTCACACCGTGAGGAACCGGTGGCGGGCGATGTGCTGGAAGCGGTGGGGATTTACCTGACCTACGGGCGCTTGAGCGAGGCCGTCGGGCTATTGCGCAATGCCATGGACAAGGAACCGGAGCGCACCGAGCTGGGAGTGCAATTGCTCGAAGTGTTGGGGCGGCAGGGGGACAGCGCGGCTTATGCACAGCAGGAAAGTCGCCTGCGTGATGCCGGGGTGGATCCTCAGCAACTGGCCGCGATCCGTGAGCGGCATCCGAAATTGCACAGCGCTGCTCCGATAGCGCCGGTGTTGCCGATTGTCGCGGCTGCCGCAATGGTTGCTCCTGCGCCAGAGGATGATTTCGAATTGAATCTGGGTGAATTGTCGATGGCGTCCAGTTGGGATCTTGAGGACAGTCATTCGGCACCTGAGCCGCCGGCAGATCTGTCTGCATCGAATTCCGGTCTCGAGGTGCTGCCAGCGGACTTCGAGTTGCCGAAAACAGTGGCCAGCGAAGAGACGGAGCTGGAGTGGATTCCCGAACCGGACGCACAGCCGCTGGACGACGACTTTCTCAACGAGTTCGCTGATCCGGAGCAGTCGCTGACCCTGGAGCCGCTGAATCTTCAGACCGACGAGCCGGAACCCGCAGCCGGGTCGGGAAAACTCGAACAGGCGCAGACCTGTATTGATGACGGCGACATCGACAGCGCGATTGCCTTGCTCAATGAGTTGCTCAAGGAAGGGGATGAGCCCCTTAAGCAAACCGCCAGAACCTTGTTGGCGGGGATTCGCTGATCTGAGTGTCATTGGCTGATGCACTGGCCGTCCTGACGCCTTCGCGAGCAAGCCCGCTCCCACAGTTGGAATGCGTTCCATTGTGGGAGCGGGCTTGCTCGCGAAGGCGTCAGGGCAGGCAATATCAATCCACCTGAGCACTCAAAACGTCTGCCCCAGATTCAGATAAACCGCCTGCTCATTCGCATCATTCAAACCATACGTGAAGTTCAACGGCCCCAACGGCGTATCGAAGCCGATAAACACGCTGGCGGCATTGATGTAGCCACTGTCGAATTCATTGTCGTTGTTCCACGCCCGGCCACGTTCCAGCGAAGCTCCGGCATACAGCGGGAAATCCAGTGGCAGGTAAGCGCGCGGCGTCAGTCGGCGGTAATACACCGCGCGTATCAGGCTGACGTTTTGCCCGGAAATCGAATCCTCACGGAAACCCGACAACTGCCGGGCACCGCCGAGCAGGAAGCTCGACGTCACCACGTTGGCGTCGTCCAGCGTTCGGCCATAGCGCCCGCCGAGAATCAGCGTATCCGGGCCATGGCTCATGGCTTTGTCCAGCTTGAACTCCCATTGCCGGTAGCGCGTGTCCGAGCCCAGACCCGGTTCGAATTGCATCAGGGTCAGGCTGACGTCCTTGCCCTCGTGGGGGAAGTAGACGTTGTCCAGTGAGTCGAACGAGTACTTCAGCGAGTAGAAACCTTCGGTGAAGTTTTCGCTTGGCAGGTCCTGATCGCCGATTCGCACGTCGGCCTTGCCCCAGGCCTCGCCGACGCCGAAACGGATTTCGCCGTTGTTGCCGATCTGCCGGCCGAAGTTGAGGCCGAAACCATAGCGCTCCACGCGGTATTGGGCGATCGGATCGTTGTCGAGTACCGAGTCGACGTTTTGTGCTTCGAACGCAGCATACGGTGCGACGAAGTAGCGCGAGCCGACATCCAGCGGCTGGTAGAACTCGGTATACAGTTCCTGTTTGTCGCCGATCTGCGCCCGGGTCAGCCATTCCGCGCCGAGGCGATTGATGCCGTTGATGCGGTAACTGGCGCCGAGGTTGAAGGCGCTGTCGCCGCGCATGTCGTCCGACAGGTTCAGGCCGACTCGCAGGTAGTCGGTGCCGCTGCGTTTGCCCCGGGCGCTGATCACCAGGGTGTGATCCTGGCCCTTGTGCACCACGCGATACTGCACCTGTTCGAAGTAATCGAGGCCGTACAGCGTGCCCATGTCCGAGTGCAGTCGGCCCAGATCCAGTGGCTCGCCGATCGGCTGGCGGATGTAATAGCGGATCACCTCGTCGCCGACTTTCGAATCATTTTCTACCCTGATCGCGGTGATGATGGGCGTGCGCTGCCCCGGGGCGCGGGCGGCATTCAGTTCGGCGTCCTGGGATTCGTGAGGTTTGAGCTGAGCGAGGCGGGCGTCGAGAATCCGCGTGGCGCGGTAACCGGCGTCGATCATCTCCTGGGCCTTGCCGAAGTCGGTCACGCCGAATGCCGCCAGCGCCGGCTGGATCAGCACGTCGGTGGGCTTGAGGGCGGCCAGTTGCTCTTCGGAGTTGCGCCGGGTCATCAGGGTGATCGACTGGTTCAGCACGTCGACCACAGTGGTCAGTTGTTTGCGGTTGCGCAGCGGGGTGCCGATGTCGACCACGATCGCCACGTCGACGCCCATCTCCCGCGCCACGTCGAGCGGGATGTTGTCGGTCATGCCGCCGTCCACCAGCAGCCGCCCGTCCAGTTCCACCGGGGCGAACACTGCCGGAATCGACATGCTGGCGCGAATCACCTGCGGCAAGTGACCTTTGCGGAACACCACTTTTTCGCCACTGGCGATGTCGGTGGCCACGGCGCGGAACGGGATCGGCAGCTTGTCGAAATCGCGGGTGTCACTGGTATGCGCCAACAGGCTTTCCAGCAGCAGCGCCAGGTTCTGGCCCTGAATCACCCCCAACGGCAGGCCGAGGCTGCCGTCATCGCGAAAGCTCAGTTTCTGCTTCACCAGAAAATCACGGTCATCCTGCTTGCGGCGAAACGGTACGTCCTCCCGTGGCGGGGCGTCGGACAGTGCCTGCTGCCAGTCGATGTTCAGCGCGAGTTTTTCCAGTTCATCGATCTTGTAGCCCGAGGCGTACAGGCCGCCGACCACGGCGCCCATGCTGGTGCCGGCAATTGCATCGATCTTGATGCCTTGTTCCTCAAGGGCCTTGAGCACGCCGATGTGCGCCAGGCCACGGGCGGCGCCACCGGACAGCACCAGGCCGACTTTGGGGCGGGGCGCTTCGGCGGCATGAACGCTGACATCAATAAAGAACGGCAGAAAGCCAAGCAACAGGCAGAACAGCAAACGGCGCATGGTGAGTCTCGGGGCAAGCGATAAAGCCGGCTATTATAGCGGCGCCCTCTGTCTCAGGAGTTTCAGCGAACATGCGCGTCGCCAAAGCGGAAATCGTCATCACTTATTGCACCCAATGCCAGTGGCTGCTGCGCGCCGCGTGGCTGGCGCAGGAGTTGCTCAGCACCTTCGGCGACGACCTCGGCAAGGTCTCTCTGGTGCCGGGCACCGGCGGGGTGTTTCATATCAGCTGCGACGACGTGCAGATCTGGGAGCGCAAGGCCGACGGCGGTTTTCCCGAGGCCAAGGTGCTCAAGCAGCGAGTCCGCGATCAGATCGATCCTGACCGCGACCTCGGTCACAACGACCGCACTCAGTGAGACGCGGCTTCGGCTGCGACGGTTTTCTTGTCGGCGCTGCCTGACATCCGCGCCGAAACCACAATGGCGACGATGATCAGCGCGCCGCCGATCAGCATGCGCACGGTCGGGTTTTCATCGAACAGCAACCAGGCGATGGTGATGCCGTAAACCGGCTCCATGGCGAATACCACCGCGGCGGTGCGCGCCTTGATCACCGCGAGGCTGGCGACGAACAGGCTGTGGGCGACGCCGGTGCAGAACACCCCGAGCAGGCCGATCCACAGCCAGTCCAGAGCACGCACTTCGCTTAGCTGCGGGGCGGCGACCGGCAGCAGACACAGCGCGACCACCACGTTTTGACACAGCGCCGCCTGCACCGCCGGGATGCGTCCGGAGCTGGCGCGGTTGGTCAGCGACAGCAGGGCGAACAGCAGACCCGACAGCACCGCCCAGAGCAGTCCGGTGGTGGCGCCGCTGGCCAGATCGAACGCCGGGGTCACCAGCACCAGACCGACGCTGACCAGCACCACCAGCACGATTTCATTGGCGCGGATGCGTTCGCGGAAAATCAGCCCTTCGAGAATCACCGTGAACGCCGGGAAACTGGCAAAGCCCAGCGTCGCAATCGCCACGCCGGCGACCTTCACCGCGATGAAAAAACTCACCCAGTGCCCGGCCAGCAACACGCCGCTGAGCACCAGGCGCCGCCAGTCGACCGCCTGCAGTTTCTGCCAGCCGTTCTGGCTGGCGAAACGGGCGAAAAAGGCCAGGGCGAGCACGGCAAATGCAGCGCGTCCGAAGACGATCACCGCCGGCGAGGCAGCCGCGAGTTTGCCGAACACGCCGGTCAGGCCGAACATCAGAGCACCGATATGCAGGGCGCCGAGGGCGGTACGCGGAGTCATTGCAATCCTTCTTGAGTCTGTCGATACAACGCGATCACTGTAGGAGCTGCCGAAGGCTGCGATCTTTTGATCTTAATCCTTCAAAGCAAGATCAAAAGATCGCAGCCTGCGGCAGCTCCTACAGGTGAATGCACATTGAAGCGTGTTGCGACGCAGAAGTCTGTCGGCGAACTAGCGTTTTTTGTCGCAGGAGTCGCGGCGCAACTGCCCCGGTGAAGCGCCAAACTCGCGCAGCACCGCCGCCGCGAACGCGCTCTGCGAACTGTAGCCGACCCGACTGGCGATCTCACCGATCGGCAGCGCCGTCTCGCGCAGCAGGCAGACTGCCTTGTGCAGCCGACGGCTGCGAATGTAGTCCATCGGCGTCTGCCCGCATTCGGCCATGAACCGCGCGTGCAACCGGGCGCTGGACAACCCGGCGATCTGCGCCAGGTCGGCCACTTGCAGCGGGTAGGCGGCGTATTGCTCGATGTGCGCATCCAGCGCCGCGTAGGGCAGGCGCCGCGCCGAGAGTTCGGCGGGTCTGGCGTGATTCAGGCTGGCGAGCAGCAATACCGCGCCTTGCTGGGCGATCAGCGGATCAGTGACCGGGCTGTGCGCCAGCCAGTTGACCAATTGGCTTTGCCCCGCATCCAGTGACAACCGCGCAGGCTGGTCGAGCAAGCGCTGACTGGCATCAGCATGCTCGCCCAGCGATTCGTTCAGCCATTGCCCGTCGGGCACGTCCAGCACCAGACAACGACTGCCATCGGGGCTGCCGCAGGCGTGATGCGCGCCGCCGGGGATGACCACGAAACTCTGTTGGCGGACCTGGCTGCCCTGACCCTCGACTTCGAAATCCAGCGCGCCGGACAAACCGAACACTAGTTGGGCGTGTTCGTGGCTGTGGACGATCAGGTCGCGAGTGTACTGGCGCAGGGTGAGGATCGGGCGCATGGCAGAGGTCTCCGAAGTGAGCGCCAGTCTACACCGGGGCAAGGGGCTTGCGCGCTGTCACACGACTGACGCCTGCCTGTCATGGTCGATTCACCCGGCGGGCGCAAGCTGGCGAAAATATCGCAGAGGGTTGCCCATGACCAGCGCCGAGCTCGCCAAACCCAGCCGCAAACAACGGGTGCGTACCCTGTGGATTTCCGACGTGCACCTGGGCACGCGGGATTGCCAGGCCGAGCACTTGTCGCAATTTCTCAAGGGCTACCACGCCGACAAGATCTACCTGGTCGGTGACATCATCGACGGCTGGAAACTGCGTGGCGGCATGTACTGGCCGCAGGCGCACACCAACGTGATCCGCCGTCTGCTGACCATGAGCAAGCGCGGCACCGAGGTGATTTACGTCACCGGCAACCACGACGAATTCCTGCGCCGTTATTCGAAGCTGATCCTCGGCAACATCCAGTTGGTCGACGAGGCGGTGCATGTCACGGCGGATGGCCGGCATCTGCTGGTGATCCATGGCGATCAGTTCGACGTGATCACCCGTTATCACCGCTGGCTGGCCTTTCTCGGCGACTCGGCCTACGAATTCACCCTGACCCTCAACCGCTGGCTCAACCACTGGCGTGCCCGTTATGGCTACGGCTACTGGTCGTTGTCGGCGTACCTCAAGCACAAGGTGAAGACCGCGGTGAGTTTCATCAGCGACTTCGAAGAAGCCATCGCCCACGAATGCGTGAAACGTGAATTGCACGGCGTAGTGTGCGGGCACATCC
This sequence comes from Pseudomonas sp. 14P5.3.2, assembly GCF_057799175.1. Taxonomy (NCBI): domain Bacteria; kingdom Pseudomonadati; phylum Pseudomonadota; class Gammaproteobacteria; order Pseudomonadales; family Pseudomonadaceae; genus Pseudomonas; species Pseudomonas sp. 14P5.3.2. The sequence goes on from NZ_JBYOKU010000054.1 coordinate 22,405, forward strand.
ACCATGCCGAGATCCGCAAGGTGGGGGAGGTGGATTACCTCAATTGCGGCGATTGGGTGGAATCGTGCACGGCGTTGATCGAGCACTGGGACGGCTCGATCGAGCTGTATCGACTGGCGGATGCGCAAGCGCGGGAGGCGCAGCTCAAGGCGGCCAAGGTCGCCGAGATTGCCTAGACCCCAGATATCTCCTGTGGGAGGGGGCTTGCTCCCGAATGCGGTATATCAGTAAGTACATGTTTATCTGGCACACCGCTTTCGGGAGCAGGCCCCCTCCCACATTTTGATCTTAGGCGGGGGCGTGTTCTTCCATCGCCGCCTTGTAGATCGAGTGCTTCGGCTGCGCAAACAGCCGCTCCATCATCGGTTCGAAGAAGCTCAGCGGCAGGGTCTCATACGCCGGATCGAACGCCGCCGCATCGTATCTGGCGCAGAATTCCGCCGTCGCCTGATACTGCGGATGCGCGGCGAATTGCTCGCGCAAATGCCGATCCATGCCCAGGTGATGGAAGAAGTAATAACCCTGAAAGATGCCGTGCTTCTCGACCATCCACAGATTCTCGGCACTGACGAACGGTTTGAGAATCGCCGCGGCGATGTCCGGGTGGTTGTAGGAACCGAGGGTGTCGCCAATGTCATGCAGCAGCGCACAGACCACGTATTCCTCGTCGCGGCCATCGCGATAGGCGCGGGTCGCGGTTTGCAGAGAGTGGGTCAGGCGATCCACCGGGAAGCCACCGAAGTCACCTTCCAGCAACTTCAGGTGTGCGACGATCCGCGACGGCAATTGCCGGGCGTAGGCACTGAAGTCGGCGGCGATGATCGCCCAGTCTTCCTGGGTGCCGTCCTGCATGTGGGTGAAGCGGGCATTGGCGTTCATCGGCAAGCCTCCGGGTGTGTCGGGATTCAGAACGCCACGCGACCAAGGATCATGTCGCGGTACATGACGAAGTCGCCCAGCAGGCTGTACAACGGATGCTGGAAAGTCGCCGGGCGGTTCTTTTCAAAGAAGAAGTGGCCGACCCAGGCAAAGCTGTAACCGGCCAGCGGCAGGGCCAGCAACAGCAACCAGGCACCTTTGGCGATGGTCATGGCCAGGATGAAAATCACCAGCGTGGTGCCGATGAAATGCAATCGTCGGCAGGTACTGTTGGCGTGTTCGCTGAGGTAATACGGATAGAACTCGGCGAAAGTGTTGAATTGCTTGATGTTTTCCACGACTGCGATCTCTGTGGTTATTGTTCTGATGGCAACTTGTTCGGCGGGTAGCTTATTTGAGTCTAGAGTGAACAGTGGCATCAGCCAGTGACAATGGGCGCCACTTTAGTATCCTTCGCAAATCGGGTCGTAACATGCGATCCATCATGTAAAAGAATAACGCCATGAGCGAACGAACGACTTCTGCAAGCTGGGCGATGGGGATTGTCAAAGCGTTGGAGATGGACGGCCTGGATTGCCGGCTACTGTTCAAGCAACTGGGGCTCGATTACGCCGCCCTGGACGATCCCGATGCGCGCTTTACGCAAGACTCCATGACCCGACTCTGGCAACGGGCAGTCGAGCTGTCCGGGAACCCGGCGATCGGCCTGAACATGGGCAAGGTGGTGCGACCGGCGTCGTTCCATGTCGCCGGTTATGCGCTGATGTCGAGCAACACCCTGGCCGAAGGCTTTCAGCGTCTGGTGCGTTATCAGCGGATCATCGCCGAAAGCGCCGACCTGAGTTTTCGCCTGCTCGAAGAAGGCTATGCGCTGATTCTGACGGTGCATGGCGATCACTTGCCGCCAACCCGCCAGAGCGCCGAAGCCTCGCTGGCCTGTGCGCTGGGCCTGTGCGGCTGGTTGACCGGGCGCACCCTGCACCCGGTCAAAATGCTGTTCCAGGGCGACGAGCCCGCAGACCTGCAACCCTACAAACAAGCCTTCCATGCCCCGCTGATGTTCAACGCGCCGTACGATGCGTTGATTTTCGAGCGGGCCGACATGGAAGCACCGCTGCCCACCGCCAACGAAGCCATGGCGCTGTTGCATGATCGGTTTGCCGGAGAATACCTGGCGCGATTCTCTGAAAGTCGCGTGACCCACAAGGCGCGACAAGTGTTGTGCCGCTTGTTGCCCCAGGGTGAACCCAAGCGCGATACCGTGGCGCAGACCCTGCATCTGTCGCAGCGCACCTTGCAGCGGCGCTTGCAGGAGGAGGGCACGAGTTTTCAGCAATTGCTCGATGACACCCGTCGCGAACTGGCCGAACAATACCTGGCACAGCCGGGCATGACCCTGCTGGAGATTGCTTATCTGCTGGGGTTTGCCGACCCGAGTAACTTCTTCCGCGCGTTCCGTCGCTGGTTCGATACCACGCCCGGCGATTACCGGGCGCGGCTGTTGCAGGCGCCGATCAGTGACGCCAGAAGGCCGGAATACACAGCACAAACACCGTAATGATCTCCAGTCGGCCGAGCAGCATGCCGAACGACAGGATCCACTTGGCCGCATCCGGCAGCGTCGAGAAATTGCCCGCCGGGCCAATGGTCTCGCCCAGCCCCGGGCCGACGCCGGATACGGTACTGGCAGCGCCGGTCAGTGCGGTCATCCAGTCCACGCCGAGCAGCGACAGCAGCAGGGCGATCACGCAGATGGTGATGGCGAAGAAGAACGAGAAGGTCAGGATCGAGCGCACAATTTCTTCATCGAGTCGGTGACCGTTGTACTTCTGCTTGATCACCGCGCGCGGGTGGATCAACTGGTTAAGGTTGGCCTTGAGCAGAATGTAGGCGACCTGGAAGCGAAAGATCTTGATCCCGCCCGCCGTCGAGCCGGAGCAGCCGCCGACAAAGCCCAGATAGAAAAACAGCATCAGCGAGAAGTTGCCCCACAGGCTGTAGTCGCCGAGGGCGAAGCCGGTGGTGGTGACGACCGAGGTCACGTTCAGTGCCACATGCCGCAGCGCGTCCAGCCAATGCAGGTCGGTGGTCCACCAGTACCAGGTGCCGAGTACCAGCCAGGTCACCAGCAACATACCGAGCAGGCCCTGTACCTGCTGATCCTTGATCAGTGCCCGACGGTTGCCGCGCATGGTCGCCACGTACAGCGTGAACGGCAGGCTGCCGAGAATCATCACCACCACCGCGACCCAGTGCACCGCCGGTTGCGTCCACTTCGCCAGGGACTGGTCGGAGGTCGAGAAACCGCCGGTGGAAATCGCCGACATCGCATGATTGATCGCATCGAACGGGCTCATCCCGGCCCACCAGAACGCCAGGCTGCCGAGGATGGTGATGCCGACGTACGCCGCCACGATCAGGCGCGCCACCATGTGCGAGCGCGGCATGACCTTTTCCGAACGGTCGGACGATTCGGTCTGGAACAGGCGCATGCCACCGATGCGCAGCAACGGCAGAATCGCCACCGCCATGCCGATGAAGCCGATGCCGCCGAGCCAGTGCAGCAGCGAGCGCCACATCAGAATTCCCGGAGACATGGTGTCCAGACCGCTGAGCACGGTCGAGCCGGTGGCGGTGATGCCGGACATGCTTTCAAAGAACGAGTCGGTGTAGCTGATGTGCTGGGTCAACAGAAACGGCAGCGCGGCGAAAATGCACACCACCAGCCAGCTGCTGACGGTCAGCAGGTACATGTCGCGCGGGCGCAGATGAATGTGTTCGGGGCGACCGGGGATCACCAGCGCAAGGCCGGCGACGAAGGTGATCATGCTCGCCCAGAGGAACGACGGCAGATCGCCGGTGCGCTCGAAAATCACCAGGGTGGCCATGGGCACGACCATGGCGATGGCCAGGGTGATCAGGAAGATGCCGATGATGAAACCAATGATCCGTAAGGTCGGCAACGCCATGAAGTCCGCTCGGGCTGATGTAGGAAGGGCGTCATTCTACCCGTGGGGCAGGGCATGTAAACCGGCACCCTGTTGCCGGATACCGCTAGAATAGCCGCACATTTTTCTCAGGAGGTGGCCGATGCAGGCTCTCGACGCTTTGCTCAACCGTGTTTCCGTTCCACGCCTGGTCGAACCGGCCCCTACCGCCGAGCAGCGCGAAGCCCTGTTTGGCGCAGCCCTGCGCGCGCCGGATCACGGCCACTTGCAGCCGTATCGTTTCCTCACCGTCGAAGGTGCGGCGCGCGAGCAGATGGGCGAGTTGCTGGCTGAAGCGGCGCAGATGCAGGAAGGCGAAGTCACTGAAGCGATGATCGACAAGGCGCGCAACGGCCCGCTGCGTGCGCCGCTGGTGGTCGTGGTCATCGCGAAACTGCAGGAACACGTCAAGTATCCGAAGTCCGAGCAGTTGCTGGCGGCGGGTTGTGCGGCGCACGGGATTTTGCTGGCGGCGTATGCGCAGGGAATTGGTGCGGTGTGGCGTACCGGTGATCTGGCCTATTCGGCGCACGTGGCCAAAGGCTTGGGCCTGGCTGAAGGCGAGCAGGTGATTGCCTTTCTGTACCTCGGCACGCCGCAGAAAGAACCGCGTGTGGCGGAGAAGGTTGATCTGGCTGAGTTTGTCAGCGCCTGGCCGTCCAAGGCCTGAGCCTTTGATGTCCATGTGGGAGGGGGCTTGCTCCCGAAAGCGGCGTATCAGACAAAACTATGTTGCCTGACACACTGCCTTCGGGAGCAAGCCCCCTCCCACATTTGTTTTTACGGCTGCACGACGGCGCCCGGCACCAACGGCAATTCAAGACTGGCGACAAACCCGCCGTCTGGATGATTGGCCAGCGTCAGGCTCCCGCCATGCCGCTCCGCCGCGCGCTTGGCTATCGCCAGGCCCAGGCCATGCCCGGCCGCGGTCTGCCCCGGCGCCCGGTAAAAGGGTTCGCCCAACTGGCTCAGATGCTCGGCCTGCACACCCGGCCCGTGGTCGCGCACACTCACCACAATTCGTTCGCCCTGACGCGTGGCTTGCATTTGGATTGCCTGACCCACCGGGTTGAAGCGTTGGGCGTTGCGCAGCAAGTTGTCGACGGCGCGCTCGATCATGGTCGGCCAGCCTTTGAGGTTCAGCTGCGGCTCGGCCTCCAGGCGCACCGTCTGCTCTGGCGAGCCAAGCTGCGCATCCTTTTGCAGAGTGCCCAGCAGTGCATTCAGATCCACTTCTTCAGCACTGGCATTGTCGGCATCGACCCGTGCGAGCACCAGAATTTCGCTGATCAGCGCTTCCAGGCGATCACATTCGCGGGTCAGGCGTGGCCATAGTTTTTCGCGTTCTTCCGGGTTGGCCCGCTCTGCCAGTGCCAGCGCGATGCGCAGCCGCGCTAAAGGTGAGCGCAATTCGTGGGATACGTCGCGCAGCAACTGGCGCTGACTGCTGATCAGACTTTGCAGGCGCGCGCCCATGCGGTTGAAGTCGGTGGCCAGTACGCCAAATTCATCGCGACGGTTGGCCAGTTTCGCCAGACTGTTCTGCTGATAGGTGGTCTGCCCCAGATCATGCACCGCACCGCGCAAACGGCTGAGCGGGCGGGTGATAGAGAAGGTCACCAGCAGGCTGAACAGGGTCAGCACCACCAGCGCGATGCCCAGTGCACTGAGTGGCCAGAGCAGGCTTTCGCGGTGCCAGGCGTCGAGTTCCGGGTGCAGGATGCGGAAGATGAACAGGTAGGTGTCGCCGGTTTTTTCGCTGGTGAACTCGTCGGTGAGACGGCGCCATGGCAGGCGTCGGTCGTCGTTGTTCTGCCGGGCTTCAAATGCCGCGGCGCGACGCGGGAAGGTGCCGCGTACCACAGGGTCGCCGCTTTCGTTGAGTACCTGAACGTCGATGTGATATTGGCGTTTGCGCTGTTCGAGGATGTCCTGCGCGGCGTCTTCGCCCTGTGCTTCGTAGGTTTGCGTCCATTCGGCGGCCAAGGTGTTGAGACCCGGATGGCGGCTGAGGATCCACGCGTCCTGATTGAGCATGTGCCCGAGCAGAATCGAAAGCCCCGCCACCAGAGCGATGGCCAGCCAGAAACTCGCGAGAATACGCCAGAACAATGAACGCACAGAAAATCCTCAATCAAACAAAAAACTCAACAATGTGGGAGCGGGCTTGCTCGCGAATGCGGTGTGTCAGTCAACATTGCCTTGTCTGATACACCGCATTCGCGAGCAAGCCCGCTCCCACATTTGGATTGAGTGGCAACAGACCCGACGGCGGTTAGCCGTCGGGTCCGGGTTATCGCATTATTGCGCCTTTTGCGGCTGTTGCGCTTTCCACGCTTTGAACTCGGCCCATTCGGCGCGGCGTTCAGCCTGTTTCTTCTGGATCTCGTCGAATTTCTTCTGTTGATCCGGTTTCAGCAGGTTGCGTACGTCAGCTTCGGCTTTCTTGTGGTTGGCCGCCATCTCGTCCTTCATGGCTTTCTGATCGGCCGGGGAGAGTTTTTCCAGGTACTTCTCGACCACCTGGCGACGCTCGTGCATCTGCTCGCCCATGATCTTGCGGATCTGTTCGCGCTGTTCGCGGGACAGGTCGAGTTGGCTGTACGGGCCTTTGCCGTGCATGCCGTGCATCTGACCGCCGTGGCGTCCGTCCATCGGGCCACCCATCGGGCCGCCATCCTGTGGCACAGCCATGGCGACGGTTGGCAGAGCGGCAGCGAACATCAGAGCGATAAGGGTCTTGCGCATGGTGTATCTCCTTGTCTCGTTCCCGGTACGTTCCGGATGAGTACAGATTACGGAGATCAAGGTCAGCGGCGGTCAGCGCTGGGTAAAGCTTGGGTAAAGATGCTTTGTCGTCGGCCTGACAAACCTCTGTGGCGAGGGAGCAAGCTCCCTCGCCACAGAGGGGTATTTACAGGCTGTAGTAGTAGCCGCGGCTGCGCAGGGCGACGATGCGTGGGCGGCCGTCGGGGTGCGGGCCGATCTTCTTGCGCAGGTTGCTGACGTGCATGTCGAGGCTGCGGTCGTACAGGGTCAGCTTGCGGCCGAGGGCCAGTTGCGCCAGTTCCTGCTTGTCCAGTGGCTCGCCGGGCTGCTTGAGCAGGGCTTCGAGCAAGCGGCTTTCGGAAACGGTGAGGGTCAGTTCTTTCTCGTCGATGCTGACCACGCCGCGCACCGGGCTGAAGCTCAGGTCGCCAAGCTCGAGTTGGGTCGACACGGCGGCCGGGTGACTGCGGCGCAGCACGGCGCGCAGGCGCGCGGTGAGCTCGCGCGGATCGCAGGGTTTGGCCAGATAATCATCGGCGCCCAACTCCAGACCGAGAATGCGATCCAGCGGTTCGCCCCGGGCCGAAAGCATCAGCACCGGCAGATCGGCGTGTTCGCTGCGCAGTTGCTTGAGCAACTCCAGGCCGCTGCCGTCGGGCAGCATCACGTCCAGTACCACGGCTGCGGGCGCCATCTCGGCCAGCGCCTTGCGCGCACTCTGGCCGTCGTGGCAGGCACGCACCTGGAAGCCTTCCTGGCTCAGCCAGCTACTCAGGAGTTCGCACAACTCCTGGTCATCATCAATCAGTAACAGCTCGCTCATGACTCACTCAATTTAGCCATTGCCGACGTTTTCGGCTTGCTCCACTGGCAAAGATACCGCACAGCAGCGCCAATAGCGCTACCCCGGCGCCTGTGACGAACCATTGCTGCTGTTCGGTCAACAGACGCGGCAACGGACTGGCCTGGGCTTCCTTGAGTTGCAGCTTGAGACGCTGATTCTCCTGGCGCAACCGGGCAAGCTGAGCGCTTTCGCGTGCGTTGTCGGCATTTTGCAGTTGTTTGTTCAGTTCTTCTCGCTGCTGCTCACTGGCCTTGAGGCGCTGCTGCAACTCGGTGATCTGGCTGCCGGCACTCAATGACAGCGGCGTGGAATTGCCGCTTTCAGTGGTTTCCTCACCATGGGCGGGCGCCATGATCGACAACGTGACCCACATCAGACACAACGGACCCTTGCGCATCGCGATTCCTGCTTGCAAATGGATATTGGGCAGGTTGTCGGCAGGCAAACGAGAATAATGAGCGATTGAGAGCGGGGAGAAGCGAGAAGGTTCAGTGCCAGAGGCAATGTCGAGAGTGGTGAGTTGAAAAATTTGAGCTTAGAGAGTCATTGTGGCGAGGGAGCTTGCTCCCGCTGGACTGCGTAGCAGTCCCATGCTTTTGAGCAAAAGAGCGGGGCCGCTTCGCACCCCAGCGGGAGCAAGCTCCCTCGCCACAGGGTTGCCTCTTTTTACGGGAGGACTTGCTTGAACGGTTTGACGATCACATTGGCGTACACACCGGCGACGATGTACGGGTCGGCGTCGGCCCAGGCTTGGGCGGCGCTCAGGGAGTCGAACTCGGCGACGATCAGGCTGCCGGTGAAACCCGCAGCGCCCGGATCATTGCTGTCGACTGCCGGGTGCGGGCCGGCCAGCACGATGCGGCCTTCGCCCTTGAGCACTTGCAGGCGTTCGAGGTGGGCCGGGCGTGCGGCGAGGCGCGCTTCGAGCGAGTTGGCGACGTCGGTGGCAATGATTGCGTAGAGCATGTCAGTCCTCGGTTTTTGGCGTTGTGGTATCGGCGTCGTGCAGGTGGCGGGACAGGTAGATGCCCTGACCGACCAGGAACAGCAAGGTCATGCCCAGGCTGCCGAACACCTTGAAGTCGACCCAGATGCTCTGGAAGGTGAATGCCACGAACAGGTTGGCAGCCCCGCAGAACAGGAAGAAAGCGATCCAGGCGATGTTCAGACGGGTCCAGACCGGATCCGGCAGGGTCAGCGCGTGGCCCATGATGCGTTTGATCAGCAGGCGGTCACCGATGAAGTGGCTGCCGATGAAGGCCAGGGCGAACAGCCAGTTGACCACCGGAGCTTTCCATTTGAGGAAGGTCTCGCTGTGGAAGGCCAGGGTCAGACTGCCGAAAACCAGACAGGCGATCAGGGTCAGCCACTGGCTCTTTTCCAGCTTGCGCTGTTTGATGAAAAGCGCGCCGTAGACCACCAGGGAGCTGATGATCAGCATCGCGGTGGCGCTGTAGATACCGCCTACAGTCACTTCATGGCCGGCAACGTCGACGACCCGCGGATCAAGTTTGTAAACGATGAAAAACAGCAGAAGCGGGATGAAATCGATGAATTGTTTCACAGTGAGAGCCAGAAGCTGGATGTGGCGGCATAATAACAAACATATGGGCGCGCGATAGCGCCAGCTGATTTGAGGTTACAACTCCCCGTGAATGTTGATTTGCACTGCCACAGCACGGCCTCCGATGGCGCCCTGGCGCCTGCGGTTCTGGTTGCGCGTGCGTTCGAAAACGGCGTGCGAGTCCTGGCGTTGACCGATCACGACACCCTCGAAGGCCTCGCCGAAGCGCGCAGCGCCGCCGAAGGACTGGGCATGCAACTGGTCAATGGCGTCGAACTGTCCTGTACGTGGGGCGGCGCGACCATCCACGTGCTGGGCTACGGTTTCGACGTCAACGCCGCGCCACTGGTCGAGGCCATCGCCCGATTGCACGATGGCCGCTGGCTGCGGTCGGAAGAGATAAGCCGCAAGCTTGGCCTCAAAGGTATGCCCGGTGCCCTCGAAGGCGCTCGGCAGATTCAGCAGGAACTGGGCGACAGCGGCAATGCGCCAGCCCGCCCGCATTTCGCTGACTGGATGGTGCGTGAAGGTTTTGTAAAGGATCGTGCCGAAGCATTCCGCAAATGGCTCGGCGCCGGCAAGCTGGGTGACGTCAAACAGCACTGGCCGACCCTGGAAGACACCGTCGGCACCCTGCGCGCCGCCGGGGCGTGGGTCAGCCTGGCGCATCCGTGGCACTACGATTTCACCCGCAGCAAGCGCCGAAAGCTGATTGCCGACTATATTCAAGCGGGCGGGCATGCAATCGAAGTGGTCAATGGCCATCAGCCCGCGGAACAGGTCGGCAGCCTGGCAATCCTTGCCCGTGAGTTCGGTCTGCTGGTCAGCGCCGGCAGTGATTTCCATGGCCCTGGAGGCTGGTCCGAGATTGGCCAGTACCGGCCGGTTCCCGAGGACCTTCCACCCCTGTGGTGTCGGTTCAAACATGACACAGATATTGCCGCCGTCTGAACAGGTAGAGAATGTGAGTCAATTTTTCCAGATCCATCCGGAAAACCCGCAAGCGCGCCTGATCAAACAGGCGGTCGAGATCATCCGCAAGGGCGGGGTGGTGATTTATCCCACGGACTCTTCCTACGCCATCGGTTGCCAGATCGGCGACAAGACGGCCATCGAGCGTGTGCGACGTCTGCGTCAGCTCGACGAGAAGCACAACTTCGCGCTGATCTGTAGCGACCTGTCGCAACTGGGTAACTACGCCAAGATCGACACCGGCACCTTCCGCATTCTCAAGGCGCATCTGCCGGGGCCTTACACCTTTATTCTCAACGCCACCCGCGAAGTGCCACGGCTGCTGCTGCACCCGAAAAAACGCACCATCGGCCTGCGGGTGCCGAGTCATCCGATTGCTCTGGCATTGCTGGCCGAACTCGGCGAGCCGCTGATGAGCGTGACCCTGATCATGCCCGGCGATGAAGACCCGCTGAGCGATCCGTACGAAATGCGCCAATTGCTTGAACATCAGGTCGACCTGATCATCGACGGCGGTTTCGGCGGGATCAAGGCGTCCACCGTGATTGACCTGACCGGCGACGACCCGGAAGTGATCCGCGTCGGTTGCGGCGACCCCGCGCCGTTCATGGTCGAGGCCTGAATGTCCGCAGTGGAAACCGTTGTCGATCCCCAAGCCGGCGCCCAGCAGGAACTGCCGTTTGCCATGGTCTATGGCCAGGCGGTCATGGAAATGCCGCTGGACTTGTACATCCCGCCGGATGCGCTGGAAGTCTTTCTCGAAGCCTTCGAAGGCCCGCTCGATCTGCTGCTGTACCTGATCCGCAAACAGAACATCAACATCCTCGACATTCCGGTGGCGGAAATCACCCGCCAGTACATGGGTTATGTCGAGCTGATGCAGTCGGTGCGCCTGGAACTGGCCGCCGAATACCTGGTAATGGCCGCGATGCTGGCCGAGATCAAGTCGCGGATGCTCCTGCCACGCGCCGAAACCGTCGAAGAAGAAGAGGACGACCCGCGCGCCGAGCTGATCCGGCGCTTGCAGGAATACGAGCGCTTCAAGGCTGCCGCCGAAGGTATCGACGGCTTGAGCCGGGTCGGTCGCGATGTGGTGGTGCCCAAGCTTGACGCCCCGGAAGCCCGGGCACGCAAGCTGTTGCCGGATGTCGCGCTGCAAGAGATCTTGATGTCCATGGCCGAGGTGTTGCGCCGGGGCGACATGTTCGAGAGCCACCAGGTCAGCCGCGAGGCGCTGTCGACCCGCGAGCGCATGAGCGATGTGCTGGAACGGCTCAAGGGCGGTGGTTTTGTGCCGTTCATCGAACTGTTCACTGCCGAGGAAGGTCGCCTCGGTGTGGTGGTGACCTTTATGGCGATCCTTGAACTGGTCAAGGAATCCTTGGTCGAGCTGGTGCAGAATGAGCCGTTCGCCGCGATCCACGTGCGAGCCCGAGCCGAATAACGAGTCGAAACATGAACCTGACTGAACCCCGCGAGCTGGCGCCCCTGCTTGAAGCCTTTCTGTTGGCCTCGGGAAAGCCGCAATCGCTTGAACGCCTTTTTGAACTGTTCGAAGAAGGCGAGCGCCCTGAACCGCCGGTCTTCAAGAAAGCCCTGAGCCTGCTGGCCAAGTCCTGCGAGGGCCGCGCGTTCGAGCTCAAGGAAGTCGCCTCCGGCTACCGCTTGCAGATCCGCGAGAAGTTTTCACCGTGGGTCGGCCGTCTGTGGGAAGAGCGCCCGCAGCGCTACTCCCGTGCGCTGCTGGAAACCATGGCGCTGATCGCCTATCGCCAGCCGATCACCCGGGGCGAGATCGAAGATGTGCGGGGCGTGGCGGTCAACAGCAACATCGTCAAGACGCTGATCGAGCGCGAGTGGATCCGCATCGTCGGTTACCGCGACGTGCCGGGCAAACCGGCGATGTTCGCCACCACCAAGGCGTTTCTCGATCACTTCAACCTGAAAAACCTCGAAGACCTGCCACCGCTCGCCGAACTGCGCGAGATGGACACCGATCCGGTGCTCGAATTCGACGACGCACCGGTGCCGCAGGGCCTGCAGGAACTGGCCGATGCCAGCGCCGAGCCGGAAGAGCCGAAGGAAGAAACCAGTTTCCACTCGCTGTTGCTGGAACTGGACAGCATGGAGGAGGGGATCAAAACCGACTTCGACGATCTGTTGCGGGATGCCGCGGATGGCGAAGCGCAGCCGCCTGAGCCTGAAACCGAGACCGCCGAGCCGGCGATTGAAGTTGAACTTGAGACCGAGCCTGAAGCCGAACCGCAAGAGGACATTCTTGGCGTTGCCGAAGCCCGGGAAAAGCTCCTGGCCGCCGTCGCCGCCCTCGAACAACCGGCGCCAGAGCCTGAACTGAGCGAAGAAGAAGCCGAGGCCCGCGCGCTGGCGGAAGCCATCGAGGCCGAACGCCGCGAGTTCGAGGACTGACCCGGTTTTCAGGATCACTGGTCAACCCCTGTGGGAG